>DAOULQ010000016.1:0-9060 GCA_034419095.1 Anaerolineae bacterium
CGATTCTTGCGTCGGGCGGCCCAGATCGAGGGGGTATATGTGCCTAGCCTCTATGAGGTGGCCTATGGGGATGCTTTGGGTTCACCCCGGCCTCGGACCCCAGAAGCGAAGCCGGTTATCACTAAGCGGATCCTCAATCGCTTGCCTCCTCCCCCCACTCAAGTGATAGTGCCCTATTTAGAAGCGGTCCACGACCGAGGCATGATCGAGATCATGAGGGGCTGCACTCGAGGGTGCCGCTTCTGTCAGGCAGGGGTGATCTATCGTCCTCTTCGGGAGCGCTCGGCGGAGGAGGTATTGGTCGCCGCCGATGAACTCCTGAAGGCCACAGGTTACGAGGAGTTATCTTTGGTCTCCCTTAGCAGTTGTGACCACAGCCAGATAGAGGAGATGGTGCGAGGGCTCATCACTGGGCACGCCTCACAGCATGTTACGGTCTCCCTGCCCAGCCTGCGGGTCGATTCCTTCTCCTTGGAGTTAGCCGCCCTCTTTCAGGGGCAGCGGAAGACGGGTCTCACCTTCGCCCCAGAGGCGGGGAGCCAGAGGTTGCGGGAGGTGATCAATAAGGGGGTGGCGGAGGAGGATATCCTAAGCACTGCAGAGAGGGCCTTCCGCGCTGGCTGGCAGAGGATCAAACTCTACTTCATGATAGGGTTGCCCACGGAGACCATGGAAGATGTGGCCGCCATTTGCGATCTGGTGAAGCGGATTGGGGCCATGGGCCGGAAGATAGGTGGACGGCGGGCTCAGGTGAGCGTTAGTATAGCCACCTTCGTCCCTAAGCCCCATACCCCCTTCCAATGGATGCCCTTGGAGGGTGAAGCCAGCCTAGAGGAGAAGCAGGCCTTCTTGCGTCGAGAACTGAAGGCGTTCCGCTTGAGTTGGAACGATCCTCAAGCGACGCTCTTGGAGGCCATCCTCTCCCGTGGGGATCGGCGCCTAGGGGCGGTCATCCATGAGGCATGGCGGCGGGGTGCGCGGTTCGATGCCTGGGACGAACTCTTCGAGCCATCTTTTTGGTGGGAGGCGTTCCAGAGCCAAGGGTTAGACCCCGATTTCTACGCTCGGCGCCCCCTGGATAGAGAGGCTCCTCTCTCCTGGGACCATATCAATGTGGGGGTGAAAAAGGGGTTCCTGGCCCGAGAGTGTGAGCGGGCCCTGCGGGGCCAGACCACCCCCGATTGTCGAGGAGGGCCTTGCTTTGCCTGTGGCGTCCTTGAGACCTTCCCTGGGGCTCGTGAAGCAGCCCGTCAGGGTCTTTGGGGCTGCCCAGCCACGACAACGGAGGATCGTTGAGGGTAAAGAGCGGCCAACGAATACGCATCACTTTCAGCAAGGGGGAAGAGATACGGTATATCTCCCACTTGGATATGATGCGGCTCTGGAAACGGGCCCTCCGCCGGGCGAAGGTCCCCTTGGCCTATTCCAAGGGGTTCAACCCTCAGCCCAAGATATCTATCGCCGCCCCTCTCCCCGTGGGGTTCACGGGCGAGGAGGAGGTGATGGATATCCTCTTGGAGCACCCCGTTTCGCTTGCTAGTTTCGCCAAGAGCGTGAAGAAAGAAATACCTCCCGGCATCACCCTCAAGGAGGTGCGGGAGGTCTACATGGCCTTGCCCTCCCTTCAATCTCAGGTGCGCTTCGCCGAGTACGCCGTCTCTTCCCTGGACGGTGAGGAGGTGGGGAGCAAGGTCGAGGAACTCTTGGCCGCCGAAGCCATCCCCCGGGAACGACGAGGGAAGGAGTACGATCTCCGTCCCCTCATCGACGATCTACGGCTGGAGGGGTCGAGTCTCTGGATGCGCTTGAAGCACGATGCCCAGGGGGCAGGACGTCCCGACGAGGTGCTGGCTGCCCTGGGTGTAGAAAGGGCGGGAAAAGCCATCCATCGTACGCGTTTGATATTCGCCTCTCAGGTTGGTCAGTGCTGGCAGGAATTACCTCCTGCCAACAGAAAGAGCGTCAGATGGTAACATCTGACGCCACGGGAAATCCCCCTGCAAAGGCAGCGAAAAAAGAGCCCCAGCCAAAAGGCTGGGGCCGACTTTCAAGGCAGATGCCGCTATCGACAACGGGCTTTTCCTCCCACTATCCACATCTGCTTCTCGGACCAAGCGGACAGGTTGTGACGGTAGCGCTTCTTGGCTTTTTGTAGGGCTCGGTCAACTGCGCGACCAGCGAGGAGTGCGAAAGCGAGCATCATGGTGATGATCAAGAGAAGGTCATACTCCATGCTCTCCTCTCCACATCCAGTGGAGCGTGTGTGGCAGCAGATGTCCATCACCCTTGCTTCGGCTTTTTCCTCTCACTTGCGGGTAACCCCGGAGTTGCCTTCAAGACACTGAAGCCATCGTCCTGACTACGCCGTGAGTTTGACAAATGAGAGAGGAGTTGCTATACTTTATAAGCTGGTCAATTGGGGAGAGTCTTTAATGTACGCTGTTATCGAGGTAGGAGGCAAGCAATATCGGGTCTCCGAAGGGGAGAGTATCGAGGTGGAGAGGCTCCCTTTGGAGGTGGGGAAGAGCCTGAGTATCGATCGGGTGCTTCTCTTGGGAGGCGATGGTCAACTGAAGGTGGGAACCCCCACCGTAGAGGGAGCGAGGGTTAAGGCTCGGGTCACGGAGCATGGCCGAGGCCGGAAGGTCATCGTTTTCAAGTTCAGGCCCCGAAGTGGCTATCAAAGGAAGCACGGCCATCGCCAGGAGTACACGCGCCTAGCCATCGAGAGCATCGTAGCCAAGAAAGAGGCGCCCAAGAAAGCCAAGCCCAAGGGGGTCCGCAAGAAGAAGACCACTCCGCTGGAGGAACTGGACCTCTCCGCTCGGACGACTAACCTCCTGCGAGAAGCCAAGATCACCAGCGCGGAAGCGTTGCGGGCCAGGTTGGAGGAAGGAGACGAGGCGCTCCTTAGCATCTCTGGCTTCGGTCCCAAGTCGCTGGAAGAGGTCAAGAAAGTCTTAAAGAGGTAAGAGAGATGGCACATAAGAAGGGTGGCGGCTCGAGCCGCAATGTCAGGGATAGCGAGAGCAAACGGTTGGGTGTGAAACGGTTTGACGGCCACCAGGTGCGTGCGGGCAACATCCTCGTGCGCCAGCGGGGTTCCATCTTCCATCCCGGTAACAACGTGGGGATGGGTAAGGATTACACCCTCTTCGCTACCATTGACGGCTACGTCAAATTCGAGAACATCTCCCGCCGCAAGAAGCGGGTGAGTGTCTACCCGGAGCCCGTGGAATGAAGAAGGGTATTCATCCCGAGTACTATCCCCAGGCCCAGGTGATTTGCGGCTGTGGCAATACCTTCACCACAGGAGCAACGAAACCGGTTATCAAGACCGATATCTGCTCCGCCTGTCACCCCTTCTTCACCGGCGAACAGCGGATCGTCGATACCGCTGGCCAGGTGGAGCGGTTCATGCGCCGCTTGGAGAAAAAGGAGGAGAGAACGAAGGAAGCCAAAGCCGGAGGAGATTAAAGCCAGAGTTGGCCCTTGAGGGCAGGGTTTCTTTCCCTGCCCTTTTTCTATGGGGGGATTCCCATGCATCGGAGAAGAGGCGGAGGTTGGATGGAGGTGATCTGCGGCGGCATGTTCAGCGGCAAGACGGAGGAACTGATCCGCCGCGTGAGGCGAGCCCAGATAGCCAAACAGAAGGTCCAGGTCTTTAAGCCCGCGCTTGACGACCGGTACTCCAGGGTGAAGATCACCGCCCATAGTGGCCTAGATATCGAAGCCCAGAGCGTGGGGAAGGCAGAGGAGATCCTGGAGATGGTGCGGCCCAAGACCAGTGTGGTGGCTATCGATGAAGCCCAGTTCTTCGACCGCCAGTTGGCCGATGTCTGCCGCACCTTGGCAGATAGCGGCAAGCGGGTCATAGTGGCTGGCCTGGATATGGACTTCCGAGGCGAGCCTTTCGCCCCTGTGCCTCATTTGATGGCTGAGGCGGAGATGGTAGATAAACTGCAAGCCATCTGCGTGGTTTGTGGCGATGCCGCCAGCCGTAGTCAACGGCTTATAGATGGGCATCCCGCCTCCTACGACGACCCCATTATCCTGGTGGGGGCCAGCGAGGCCTACGAGGCCCGTTGCCGCCATTGTCACGAGGTGCCTGGAAGGCCAGAAGAGTAGTTCGGAGCCTCTATGGGGTTCTTCATCAAAGATGGCCGGCTGCGGCCCACTTGGCGCGTTCTCCTCTACTTGGCAGCCTATCTCGTGGGTCAACTCCTGGTCCAAATCCCCATCGGCATAGCCTACGCTGCTTATCTTACCTTCGGCAAGGTAGAGGGGGTTGCTTTAGAGCGTCTCCCCCTTCCTTTGCTCACCCTCTCCGCTCTGTCATCACTATTGGCAACTCTACTCATCACCTGGGCTTTCCGTCGCTTCCTCGACAGGGGTACGCTTCTAGGACTGGGCCTGCAAAGGAGCAAAAGGTGGCCAAGAGAGATAGGCACAGGCTTGACGCTGGGTTTTCTCCTCATAGCCTTTATCTTCCTATTGGAGTGGGCGTTAGGGTGGGTGAGAGTTCAAGGCTTCGCCTGGCAGCGGCAAGCGCCGATGACCTTGGTTGGTGCCTTACTAGGCTACGTGGCTTTTTATACCTTTGTGGCTTTCGGTGAGGAACTAGCCTTCCGAGGATATATACTTCAAAACCTGTGTCAGGGGTGGGGAACTCCAGTCGCACTTTTGACTTCCTCATTCTTCTTCGCTCTTCTCCATGGCTTGAACCCTCACTTCACCCCCCTGGCTCTGGTGGGGATAGCCCTGGCAGGGGCTTTCATGGCTTATAGTTATCTACTCTCCAATTCATTATGGCTGCCCATCGCTTTCCACTTCGCCTGGAACTTCTCCCAGGGGCCGCTCTTCTCTTTCCCCGTCAGCGGCCTAGCGAGCGAGGGCCTCTTACTGCTGGAGAGGGGGGATTCCCCTTCTCTCATCACCGGAGGAGCCTTCGGCCCTGAGGGAGGAGTGCTGGGGATGCTAGTCCTCCTCTTTGGCTTGCTCCTCCTCTCGCTCTGGTGGAGAAGGACTGCCTAGCCTCTTTGAACCACTGGGGTTAGCTATCGGTGCTAAGTATGAGCACCGATCTATCAACTTTGCTGTCAGGGGGGTCGAATGAAACGGTTCTTGATTTGTGCGCTTCTCCTCACCTCTTGCTCTTTTTACCTATCGAAGCGGCCAGGATCTGGCTAGGGCGGGGGAAAATCGGTGATGGCCCTTATCCCCTTCGGCGACCAGGGCATCTTCGACCGTCGGCCGTACGAGGCGCGGGAGGCCCACTTCGATTTCTGGCTCAATCTGGCGGAGTACGCGCAGGAGAGATAATTCTGCCTTTGCCAACGCGGAGTATAGTTTGTCAAAAGCGGTGGTTTGGAGTTAAATTTGTGGTGGTAATGCCCCTTTTACTGGCGAGATGCTCATCGGGCTGGTCTACTTCTTCCTCGGCCACTTCATCTTTCGTCGGTTCTAATGGACGAGGCACGTTGGGGGGATGTAAGGAGGTGGCGCTTGATCTCGGTATCTTTCCCCAGTTCTCCCTTTAATGGTAGAGCGGGGGTATTCTCTTACCTCATCCTGTATGAGGGGAGTTGTTCTTGCTTGAAGGGTGTCCTTCCAGGATCCCGTAGGGGGAACAAACCCCGCTTTTTCATCGTCTAATTATCGGAGGTGATATTATGAAGCGCACAATCTTGCTTATGGAGTTGGTCCTTTCCCTCGGGATACTTTACGTATTCCTGGTGGGGTGCGCGCCGGCCCTCTCCCGGGTGCTCCCTGAAGGCTCGCCCACCCCGGGCGGGCCCAAGGATACACCCAAGATCCCACTGTCCGAGGGAAAGCCGATCATCGTCTTCCGGCGGAGCGGGGGGCTGGCGGGGGTGAGCGAGAGTTGGACCATCTATGAGGATGGCCAGGTTGTCTATCAAGAGGAGAAAAAGGAGGAAAGCGCGACAGGGAAGATCAAGGCCCAGGAGTTAGCCGGGCTTCTGGGGCTCATAGAGGAGACGGGCTTCTTGTCCTTTAGCGACTCCTGCATGCCGCAGAACACCTGCTGCGACCGCTTCTCCTACGAGATAACTGTCCTCAAGGATGGCCAGAGCAAGAGGGTGACCGCCATGGACGGGGCGGAGGCCCCAGAGGGGCTTTGGAGGATCATGGGGGAACTGAACCGGCTACTGGTCGGAATCAGCGATTAGTAGGGGTAAAGAGGGCAAAGGGGCTGGAACCTTCCAGCCCCTTTGTTGTTACATTATTCTACTACTTCTCATTGTGGGGTCACTTAACCCCTTGCGGAAAAGAGAGAGTTCCATCTGGTCATGAGAGCCGAATTGGTTGTCGGCTTCCCCCTTGGTACGCACCCTATCGTTGTGTCTTAGTCACGCCCTATGCTTTCAAGATGATAAACATCCCGTCTCTATGGCTGGGTTAAGTCTACCTCTCCTGATATCTGGTCCGAAATCTGAGGATGTTGTTCATTGCCCGTATTGCTGACCACCCGGCTGTACAGATAGGTAAATGACTCCTCAGCCGAGACGTAGGTGTTACTGTTAGCGTCGGCGGTTGGAGTTTGCAGACCTTCCACTAGATAGTAGGTGAAGAACCCGTTTTGGATGCCCGAATACTCGTAACTTACCTCGGTTTCCGCGGAAGCGGACATCACGATGCGGTCCGATTTGCTCACATCCCGGGCGAAGCCATCGATCTGCGCCCCAGGGGTGATAGGGGGTAGAGAGACCTTTGGGGGGATACAGCGGCACCGGTAGTCGCGGGCCACGCTCGAGTCGATCAAGCCCCCGCTGTAGCAGGTGTCCACAATCACCAGCACGTTTTTGGACTCCAGTTGCGAAAGCCAGTTATCGAGTTCGTCGTCACGGATGTCGTTGGCGTAAGAAGTGGGCAGGCTATCATAGGTCATGAGATACTCATCCTGACCATCGGTCTCATCGACGGGAGCCACATCGGGACCTGGACCACCGTGGGCGCTGTAGAAGAGGATGACCAGGTCGTTTATGCCCTCACGTGAATCCAGCCAGTTATTGATGGCATTCTGAATCGCCGCTTTGGTGGCCTGGCTATCGATTAGCATATTAATGTTTGCGCTATCAAACCCGCCGTAAGTGAGCAGGGCGTTGCGGAAGTCATAGGCGTCGTCATCAGTGTACTCAAGGTCATTGATGTATTGGAAATCAGCGATGCCCACAACTACCGCGTATTTCGCACCTGTTGCAAGGGGGGCATAGTTCTTGAGCACTAGCGGAAGATAGACATTATACCCTGTCGGTGTAGTTGGTGTAGACGTGGGTGTGGGCGTTGGACTCACCGCCCCACAGGTATAGATGCGAACGTCGTCGATGAACCAGCCGTAATCGTCAATGCTGTAATCGGTGCCGATGCGGAAGCGGAAGCGGACGCTCTGGCCGGCCAACGAACTCAGGCTAGCCCGACTGGAATAGTAGCCGTGGCTCTGACCGACGAAGGCTTGACTTCCACCCAATGGGTTGTCGGAGTAACTGGCCAGGTCAATGGTACCGTTGTAGCCGTTGTGGGTGAAGAAAGAGCCAGCATCGTGCCAGGTAGAGCCACCGTCAGTGCTATACTCGACTATACCGCCATCAAAGTAGCCGATGGAGCCATAGGTTGGGTAGTCTTCAAACCCGTGAGCGTGGTTGAAGTGGAGGTAGGGCGTGCTCCCAGCCGGCAGGGCTGCATCTGTGGTCATAGCGATATAGTAGTCGGCTCTGGCGCCTTGAGCGTAGCCCCAGATATTGTTGCTACCGCTCGTGGCGTAGGTCATGTCCAATCCAAATGCGTTGGGGTTCTGGGGCAGATACCAGTAGTCGGTGCCAGTGGTGGCAGTGTGAGTCCAGTTGCCGGCGCCGCTTTCCATGTTATCGAGGAAAATGTTGTTGGACGACTGGCCGGTTGGACAGACAGGGGCTTCGGTGGTGGAACAGGAGGTGGGCTGTTGGTTCATCTCGGTGGCGTCCACCGCATCTTGGACCTCCTGGCAGTTGGCTGAACTGTAGCCCAGGTTGAGGCACGCCTGGGGGAGGGCATCGTAGAGGTCATTGTAGTCGGCGGCGGAGGTGAACAAGTTAGTTTGGACCTCGTAGAAGATCTTGGCCGTCTTTGCCAGGCCGATGGCGGTGATAGTGTAGCCGTTGAACGAGCCGCCGTCGGTCATGAGGTAGGCGGCCTTGTTGCCGACTCCACTATTAGTGTGGACTCCGCCGCCGTCGCTTTCCTCACACCAGTAGTTACCGCTGGTGATCTTATCAGGGTCGTTGTAAGCCGGGGGGTTGCTCATATCCCGGACGGCGCCAATGGACAAATCCTCGCCCATCAACCAGCGGACGCCCGGCGCGTCGTTGCCAGCGCCGTTGGTCAGGTCAACGAACTCGCCCCAGATGTCGGAGAAGGCCTCGTTGATGGCCCCGGATTGGTAGTAGTAGAAGAGCCCCGACTCGTACTGGGTGACACCGTGGGTCATCTCATGGCCTACCACGTCATCGGCCACGGAGTAGCCATCGCCATAAACCATCTGTGAGCCGCTCCAGAAGGCGTTGGCATAGGGGCAGTTGAATATGTCGGGGCAATAGTGCGCACTGGAGATGAGATCCATGCCCGCACCGTTGATGCTATCCCGGCTGTGGGTGTTGTAGTAGAAGTCATAGGTGTCACCAGCGTAAACATAGGCGTAGTCACAGTCGGAGTCACCAGAAGGCCCTTCTCCTTCAAAACGGCACTTGACGCCGGGCAAAGAGGAGCCATTCTGTGCGTTATAGACTTTCCGGTTTTTGCCCGTGTCAATCTGATTGAACTGTAATGCCACTGCGCCTAGGTGGGCGTCCACCAAGACGAGTTCGCGGATGGGCAGGAGTTCCCTGGGTTCCACATCCATGCGCCAGACCAGGGCGTTGAGTTGAAGGCCTGGGCCGCCGAGGAGGATGGGGTTATAGATCCACAGTTGCGGCTTGGTGGTGGTCAGGTCATCCATGCTTAACCCGTACTCTTTGGCTACCTTTTCAAGGGCTGTTTGTCGGGCAGCCTCAGCGTCTATGGCAG
>DAOULQ010000017.1:0-3323 GCA_034419095.1 Anaerolineae bacterium
GGATAAGGTTCGATGAATTCAAAGTCACCCTGGAGGGAGATCACGCCACCCATCTGCTCTCCTTCCAAAGGGGTAAATGGGCCTGTGATTGCGGCTTCTTCGCCCGTCGAGGGGTTTGCAGCCATACCATGGCCTTGGAACGGGTCTTGGGGGAGATGCTCCCCCAAGAGAAGGGCACGGACTAAAGGGAAGCCTCAAAAGCAAAAACGAGCGAGGATGCGTGCATCCTCGCTCTCTTTTTAGGCTTGGCTTTTCCTCGCCTTTTGGGGTAAGATTAGATGCCATGAGAAGAAACCTCCGTTTTTGGCTGGGGGTATTCATCAGCCTTATTCTCCTTTATTTCGCCCTCAGGAAGATGCATCTGGGAGAGGTATGGCTGAGTCTCCGCACCGCTCGCTACTTCTGGATCATCCCCGGGGTTGCGGTCTATTTCTTCGGCGTCTGGGCTCGCACCTGGCGCTGGCACTACATGCTGCGGCCAGTCAAGGCCGTCTCCCTCTCCCACCTCTTCCCTGTCGTATGCATCGGCTACATGGGCAATAATATCTACCCCGCTCGAGCCGGCGAACTCCTCCGCGCCTACGTGTTGCGCCGTAGAGAGGCTATCAGCGTCAGCGCATCTTTAGCCACCATCATCGTGGAACGCATCTTCGACGGCCTAGTCATGCTCCTCTTCGTCTTCATCGGCCTGCCCCTGGCCCCCATCCCCAGCAGTTGGCGCAGCCTGGTCGTCATCTTCAGCCTCCTTTTTCTAGGCGCGCTGGGACTCTTCTTCATCATCGCCGCCTCGCCCAGCCGCTCTCAAACCCTCTACAACTGGTTCATCGATCGCCTCTTGCCCCATCGCTTTCGGGAGCCGGTCCGTGGCATCGCTGACCGCTTCCTGGAGGGTCTCCACTGCCTCCGCAGCGGGCAAGATGTGGCCATGATATTTGCCACCTCCATCGTCGTCTGGCTGGCGGAGCCGGTCAAATATTGGTTTGTGATGCACTCTTTCCATTTCGCCGTCCCCTTTTATGTGCTGATGCTGATGAACGGGGTGGTCAATCTAGCCACCACCATACCCTCGTCGCCAGGGTATGTGGGCACCTTCGACGCTCCGGGCATAGAGATCCTGGACTCCTTCGGAGTCAACCGCGACATCGCCACCGCCTACACGTTGGTCCTCCACGCCGCCCTGTGGTTCCCCATCACCGCCCTGGGTGCATACTACATGTGGCGGGAGAACCTAGCGGAGAGAGAGATCGAACCCCCGCGTCAAAGACCTGTTGAGGGGGCTGAGGTTCCGTTGGAAGGGGACAAACCATGAAAATCGGTATCATCGGCGGAGGCATCACCGGCCTGACCGCGGCTTATGAACTGGCCAAGAGGGGACATAGGGTCTCCCTCTTCGAGAGCGACCCGGACCTGGGCGGCCAAGCGGGCACTTTCCCCATTGAGGGGACGCGCCTGGAGAAATTCTACCATCACATCTTCACCAGCGATAGGGAGATGATAGCCCTCATTGAGGAACTGGGTCTGACGGAGGAGATGCGGTGGCTCCCCTCCAAGGTGGGCATCTATTACCAAGGCGAGATCTACGACTTCGTTACCCCCCTCGATCTCCTCCGCTTCCGCCCCCTGGGCCTCTTCCAACGCTTGCGGACGGGGCTGGTCACCTTGTACCTACAACGGTTCGCCGATTGGCAGAACCTGGAAGATGTAACCGCCCTGGAATGGGTGAGGCGAAACGTGGGCCAGCAACCGTATGAGGTGATCTTTCGCCCCCTCCTGCGAGGTAAGTTCGGCCAGCACGCCGATGAGATAAGCATGGCTTGGCTCTGGAGCAAATTCAAACACCGGGTGGCTTCCCGAGGCCCAGGGATGCAAAGGGAACTCCTGGGCTATATGGAAGGGTCATTCCAAGCCCTCATCGATAGGCTGGCGGAACGCATCGGCGAACTGGGCGGAGAGGTATATCCAGGCAGCCCGGTCAAGAGGGTAATCATCGAAGAGAACAAGGTTACAGAACTGGAGGTAGAGAGCAGCGAAGGTCCGGTTGAGCACCGCTTCCCCCTGGTCATAGCCACAGTCCCCTCTTTCGTCTTCCTGGATATAGCCCCCAACCTGCCCGAAGAGTACCAGGCCCGCCTGCGCCAAGTAGAGTATCTAGGGGCCGTCTGCCTGGTTGTCTCGCTGAAGGAGCCCCTCTCCCGCATATACTGGCTGAACATAAGCGATACTGGCTTCCCCTTTGTGGGAGCCATAGAGCAGACCAACTTCATCCCCCCCAAGGTCTACAACGGCAAGCACATCGTTTACCTCACCAACTACCTCTCCCGCCATGACCCCCACTACCATCTCCCTCCCCAAGAGTTATTGACCGCCTATCTCTCCTTCCTGAAGAGGATAAACCCGGCCTTCGATGAAGGCTGGGTAGAGAAGGTCTGGCTCTTCCGAGCCCACGCCGCCCAGCCCGTCATAGCCTGCGACTACTCGAAAAGGATCCCCCCCCTCTGGACACCCATCAAGGGGCTCTACCTAGCCAATACCAGCCAGATCTACCCCCAGGACAGAGGGATGAACTACAGCGTTCGGCTGGGCCAGAGGGCCGCTGAGGTCGTGGAAAGGGTTGAAAAGAGGGAAAGCCTGTGATATGATTTATCTATCTCTTTTCCATTGAGGTGTTCCCATGAGAAAGATCTGCGTTATCGGCGCGGGATATGTAGGGTTAGTCACCGGAACCTGCTTCGCTGACCTGGGCAACCAGGTCACCTGCGTGGACATCGACGAGGAGAAGGTCGCCAAACTCAAAGCGGGCATCATGCCCTTCTACGAGCCCGGTCTAGAGGAGATGGTACGACGTAACGCCCGAAGCGGCCGCCTCCGTTTCACCACCTCCTATCCCGAGGGGATGAAAGAGGCCGAGTTTGTATTCATCGCCGTGGATACCCCTTCCGGCGCCGAGGGAGAGGCGGACCTTAAGTATATCGGTATGGCTACGGAGGGGATCGCTAAGCTCATGGACCACCCCCTCATCATCGTCAACAAGAGCACCGTCCCCATCGGCACCGGCGACTGGGTGGCCGAGATCGTAGAGGAGTACGCCGATCCAGAGATCGAATTCGCCGTCGTTTCCAACCCCGAGTTCCTGCGGGAGGGGGCGGCCATCAACGATTTCCTCAACCCCGACCGGATCGTCCTGGGCTCCACCGACCGTGAGGCCGCTGAACAGGTAGCCCAACTCTACCTATCTCTGAGGGCTCCCATCATGATCACCGACTTGCGCACCGCGGAGATGATCAAGTACGCCTCCAACGCCTATCTTGCCAACCGCATCTCCT
>DAOULQ010000018.1:0-1780 GCA_034419095.1 Anaerolineae bacterium
GCTGTAGATCTCTTCCGGAAGCGCCGTACCCCAGTGGCCAACTATTACGCCGATTTCGCCAATTGGCTCCCCGTCATGGAGGCCTATGAGGCCCGAAAGGCGAGTTATTTCGGCACCCCGCCCGTCAACCTCATATACGCCCTTTGGAAGAGCCTGGACGTGATCCTTAACGAGGGTATGGAGGCCCGATTTCGACGCCATAGGGTCATAAGCGAGGCCTTCAAAGCGGCCATGACCGCCTTGGGGTTGAAGCAGGTGCCTGTTTTAGAGGTGGCAGCGCACACCATGAGCGCTATCTACTATCCGGAGGGGGTAGGCAAGGAACTTCTAGGTGAGATAAGAGAGCGGGGCGTTGTCGTGGCTGGTGGCCTGCACCCTCAAATCAGAGAGCGCTGTTTCCGAGTGGGGCATATGGGTGGTGTCAGCGGTAGCCAGATATTGGCTACGGTAGGAGCCATTGAAGGGGCACTTCAGGTCTCGGGCTACAGATTTGAGTTGGGGGTGGGGCTGGTCGCCGCTCAAAAGATCTTAAAAGGGTTGTAATATGGATGAGCCTCTGCTCTTCGAACTCAGTTCGCCGGGGCGAACTGGATTCTCCTTGCCGGAGTGCGATGTCCCCAAAACACCGCTGCCAGAAGGTCGGGTTCGGGATGACCTTCCCCTTCCCGAAGTGAGCGAGAGGGATCTGATTAAACATTTCACCCGTCTCTCCCAACTCAACTTCTCGGTAGACACGGGGTTCTACCCCTTGGGCTCTTGTACTATGAAATACAACCCTAAGGTCAACGAGGAGATGGCCCGCTTGCCTGGATTTGCCTATATCCACCCCTATCAAGATGAAAGGTTGGTGCAAGGTGCTTTGCGATTGATCTATGAGTTGCAGGAGTATCTAGCGGAGATAGCGGGGCTACCGGCGGTGAGCCTCCAACCGGCGGCGGGGGCCCATGGGGAGTTGACGGGGATGCTCATGGTGTGGGCCTACCACCAAAACCGCCACGATGGAAAGCGGAAGGTGGTTTTGGTCCCAGACTCGGCCCATGGCACCAATCCGGCTTCGGCAGCTATGTGTGGCTACCGGGTGATGACCATCCCCTCCGATGGGCGAGGGAATATAGACGCCGATATTTTACGGGATAGAGCCGATGAGTCGGTAGCGGCTTTGATGTTCACCAACCCCAACACCCTGGGCCTCTTCGAGGAGCGGATCTTGGAGGTGGCGGAGATCATGCACGCCGTGGGAGCCCTCATCTACTGCGATGGGGCCAATATGAACGCCCTTTTGGGCATCGCCAAGCCGGGAGAACTGGGGATGGATATCCTCCATTACAACCTGCACAAGACCTTTAGCACCCCGCACGGTGGGGGAGGACCCGGGGCCGGGGCCACGGCGGTGAGGGAGGATCTGGCTCCCTTCCTGCCTCTTCCCTTGGTGGCCAGGAGAGAGACGAGGGAGGGAGCGAGATATTATCTGGATTATGACCGTCCTTTATCCATCGGGAAGGTGGGTTCCTTCTATGGCAACTTCGGGGTGATGGTAAAGGCCTACGCCTATATCCGATCCTTGGGTGGTGATGGCTTGAGAGAAGTGAGCGAACACGCGGTGCTCAACGCCAACTACCTGCTGAGCCAACTGAAGGGCTACTATTATCTGCCCTACGACAGACCTTGCCTCCACGAATGTGTATTCTCCGGCAAATGGCAAAAGGAGATCGGCGTCCATACTCTAGATATCGCTAAGCGACTCACCGATTTCGGTTTCCACCCTCCAACTATCTATTTC
>DAOULQ010000019.1:0-5699 GCA_034419095.1 Anaerolineae bacterium
CTTTTGCGACAATCTTTGGAGAAGGCTGGCTATCGGTTCATAGGGGTGACGAACGGGATCGATGGACTGCAATCGGCCTATAAAGATCAGCCCGACTTGGTGATTCTAGACGTGATGATGCCCCGTATGGATGGTTGGGAGACCTGTCTCCGTATTAGGGAGATCTCTCAGGTGCCCATCATTATGCTCACCGCCAAAGAGGAGGAGGCGGATAAGGTCAAAGGGTTCGAGTGTGGGGCTGATGACTATGTAACTAAGCCTTTCAGTTTCGCCGAACTGACGGCTCGCGTGGGGGCGGTGCTCCACCGTGCCCGACGGGGGAAACCGGCTGAGCCGCCTCGGGTCTATATCTTCGATGAACTGATGGTGGATGTGGAGCACAAGGAGGTGTCGGTGCGAGGCCAGCCTGTGGATTTGACTCCCACGGAGTTCGAGTTGCTCGTCTGTCTGGTGGAGAATGCGGGCCGCACCGTCACCCATGAGCAGTTGCTGGCTAGGGTATGGGGCGACGAGTACGTCGATACCGGCTATGTGAAACGGTATATCTGGTACCTGCGGCGTAAGATCGAAAGGGATCCAGGTGACCCAGAATATATAATCACCGAGCGGGGCTTCGGCTATCGCCTTGGTGACTGAGCCTGTCGCCCAACCCTGGGGAGGGGGGAGCCGTCCCCCCTTTTTATCTTGCCCCGCTCTATCCCCTGTGGTATTCTTCCGCCATTATGAATGAAGGGTTCGAGCATGGCTAAACCCCATCTGGTGCTTCTCCACGCACCTAGTGTCTATGATTTCCGAGAAGAAGCGATCCTATATGGCCCCGTCAGCGATTTGGTGCCCTCTACCCCTATCTTCGAGATGTACCCCATTGGATTCACCACCTTGGCCGAATACCTAGAAAGGCATGGCTACCGAACCCGTATCGTCAACTTGGCGGTGCGGATGCTTAAGGATAGGGGCTTCGATGCCGAGGCGTTTATCGCTTCTTTGGACCCTTTGGCCTTTGGCATCGACCTCCACTGGTTGCCTCACGCGCAGGGAGCCCTTGAGGTGGCCAAGATCATCAAGCGCCACCATCCCCAGACGCCGGTGATCATGGGTGGCTTCTCGGCTTCCTATTATCACCAGGAATTGGTGGCTAGGCCGGAGGTGGACTACGTGTTGCGCGGTGATTCGACGGAGGAGCCACTTCTGCAACTGATGAAGGCCTTAGTCTCTGGGGGAGCTCTCGACCGAGTGGCCAACCTTACCTGGCAGGACGAAAAGGGGGAAGTGAAAGTCAACCCCTTCACTTATCTGCCTTCCGACTTGAGCGATGTGGCGCTGGACTATAGCCACCTGGTGAAAGCCGTGGTTCGGGACCGCGACTTAGCCAGCAATATCCCTTTCTTCAACTGGCTAGGGTACCCTATTATGGCCAGTCTCACTTGTCGGGGATGTACTCAGGGCTGTGTCACCTGTGGGGGGTCAGCCTACACCTCGCGCCACCTCTTCGGCCGGGAAAAGCCCGCCTATCGAATGCCGGAGACGTTGGCCCAAGATATCAAGGATATTAAACGCTTTAGCCGAGGCCCGGTCTTGCTGCTGGGGGATATCCGCCAGGCGGGTATCGATCACGCACAGAGATTTTTTTCCTCTCTTCAGGGTGTAGAGGGGGAAGCGATCGTAGAACTCTTCGCTCCAGCCTCGCGGGAATTCTTGGAGGAGGTGGTCTCTTCTTTCCCTCGCCTCTGTTTGGAGTTCTCCTTGGAGTCCCACGATCCAAAGGTTAGACGAGCCTTCGGCAAGGGCTACTCCAACGAAGAGATGGAAGAGACCATACGACATGCCCTGGAAGCGGGCTGTCAAAGGCTAGATATCTTCTTCATGATAGGGTTGCCCCAGCAGACCCCTCAATCGGTGATGGGGACCATCGACTATTGCGGGGCTTTGTTGGAGCGGTTCGGCGAGGACGGTCGCTTGCACCCCTATATCGCCCCCTTTGCCCCTTTCCTCGACCCAGGAAGCCAGGCTTTCGAGCAGCCTGGAAAGTGCGGCTATCGGCTCTTCTATCGGACCTTGGAGGAGCACCGCCAGGCTCTTCTATCCCCCAGTTGGAAGTATATCCTCAATTACGAGACGGAGTGGATGAGCCGGGAAGAGATAGTAGATACCACCTATGAAGCGCTTCTTAGGCTGAGTCGCTTGAAAAGAAAGCACGACCTCATCGACGTCCAAGAGATGAAGGCCGCCGAAGAACGGATTCGCAAGGCTCAAGAGTTGATAGAGGAGATCGATCGTCTCTTGGAGATCGAGGAGGAGACTGCGCGGCGCAGACGACTTCTGGCCTTGAAACCTAAGATAGATGAGGTCAACTTCTCCAAGCGGTATGAGGACGGGGAATTGGCCTTGCCTGTGGGCTGGGGCAAATTCAAACCTCTCTGGATAGCCTGGCTCCTGGTTAGAGATTGGTGGGCTGCTCTGAACAGGTAGGTTAGAACGTACCTTCGGGGAGGCATCACTCGCGATTTGGTCTTGACAAAAGGAGAAAAAGGCGGTATAATAGTTGCAAATGCTTCGCAATTGTATGAAGGGAGTGGGAGTTGAGTAGAACGGAAGCCGTTCCTCTTGCCAGTTTGGCTCCTAACGCAGTGGGGATAGTTCAATACTTAGCGGGAGGACGAGGCCTGGCTAGCCGTTTGGCTACTTTGGGCTTCACCCCTGGTGCCCGGGTGGACATGGTGCAGAACTTCGGGCGCGGGCCGATCATTGTGATGGTGCGCGGTACCCGTATCGCCTTGGGTCGGGGTGAAGCGCAAAAGATCATCGTGACCCCGGTAGCAGAGGGAGGGAAGTGATGGCGGAGCATCTGATTACCGTTGCTCTGGCCGGGCAACCCAATGTAGGTAAGAGCACCCTCTTCAACCTGTTGACCGGCCTCAACCAGCATGTGGGTAACTGGCCAGGGAAGACCATCGAGCGTAAGACAGGCACCTGCCATTTCAACGGCCACACTCTGGATATAGTGGATCTTCCTGGTACCTACAGCCTGACCGCCAACTCTTTGGAGGAGCGGATAGCGCGGGATTACATAATCAAAGAGAAGCCCGATGTGGTGGTGGCCATCGTCAACGCCGCTAGCCTTGAGCGCAACTTGTACCTGGTAGCGGAACTATTGCCTCTGCCGGTCCTGGTGATCGTGGCCCTCAATATGGTCGATGTGGCTGAGTCTGAGGGGATGAAGGTAGAGCCTCATGTATTGGAGGCTGCCTTAGGGGTGCCGGTGGTGCCTATGGTGGCTACCAAGGGAGAGGGGGTAAGACCTCTCTTAGAGGAGATCGACAGGCTAGTTGAAGGGAAGGTCGATTACCGTCCCCGTAGGCCCCAAATCCGAGAGGACCATCTCGAGGTGGTAGAGGAGGTCGAGAGCCTGGTTGCCTCCTACGTGCCGGAGCCCTATCCGGGAGGGTGGGTGGCCCTGAAGCTCTTGGAAGGGGATGCCGAAGTAATGGAGATGATACGGGAGCGGATGGAGGAGGGCAATTGGCAAAAGGTTTACGCCATTCTGCATCAACACGAGGATGCGATGGTAGCCGTGGCTAGTGGTCGTTATGATTGGATCGTGCGTATGATTCGCGCTGCCTTAACACGCCCCCAAGTGGGTCAGATCAGTCTAACCCACCGCTTAGACCGCTGGGCTACTCACCCTTTCTGGGGTCTCTTAATCCTGTTGGGCATTGTAGGCTTTATCTTCTGGCTGACCTATGCGGTGGGTGCACCTCTCCAGGAGTGGCTGGATGCGGTCGTCGTGGGTGGTGCCGCTGACCTGGCCAGTGCGGCCCTGAGCGGAGCCCCTGGCTGGTTGACCGGCTTAGTGGTGGATGGGATGATTGGCGGGGTGGGCACAGTGCTCACCTTCCTGCCCATTCTGATAATATTCTTCGCCTCCTTCGGTTTTGTGGAGGATGTGGGCTATATGGCCCGAGCGGCCTATGTGGTGGACCGCTTCATGCACCTTATGGGGCTGCATGGCAAGTCCTTCCTGCCCCTATTCTTGGGCTTTGGCTGCAACGTGCCCTCGGTTATGGGTGCTCGCATCGTGGAATCGCCTCGAGCCCGGCTCTTGACCATCCTCTTAGCCCCCCTGATGCCCTGCACCGCCCGTATGGCTGTCTTGGCTTTCCTCACCCCCATCTTCTTCGGCGCGGCGGCTCCCTTGGTCTCCTGGGGGATGGTGGGGTTGAGTTTGGTGGTCCTCGCTCTCTCAGGGATGGTCTTCAACAAGGTGCTCTTCCGCGGGGAACGAGCGGCTTTCATCATGGAGTTGCCCCTCTATCACCTACCTAACTGGCGGACCATTGGCCTCTTGATATTGCAACGCAGCAGGGCTTTCTTGGCGCGGGCAGGCACCATTATCCTGGTCGTCTCGGTCATCATCTGGGCTCTCTCTGCCCTGCCCACCGGAGATATCGACACTAGTATCCTGGCAACCATGGGCCACTTCCTGGAGCCCGTAGGGCGGCTGATGGGCCAAAGTTGGCGGATGATGGTGGCTCTGCTCACCAGCTTCATCGCTAAGGAGAATTCCATCGCCACCTTAGGGGTGCTCTTCGGCGCTGGCGAAGAGGATGCTCAACTGGCTACTACCCTGAGTCAAACCCTCACCCCGATGGCCGCCTTGGCCTTCCTAGTGGTACAGATGCTCTTTGTACCCTGTGTGGCCACCGTGGCCGCGGTCAAACAGGAGACCAACTCCTGGAGGTGGACGGGCTTCAGCGTAGTTTACCAGTTGATCGTCTCCCTCGTGGCTGGTATCCTCGTCTATCAGATAGCCGCTTTCATGACGTAGGGAAGGGAGCATGCTAGAACGGGTATTGAGTATTGTAGCCCAGGGAGGTATTCATACCAGGGGAGAATTGGCCCAGCGATTGAATGTGAGCGAGGAACTACTAGAGCAGATGATCGAGGAGTTGGTGCGCATGGGGTATCTCAAGCCTGTAGTCGGTGATTGCAATGATCGTTGCGCCGGTTGCCCTTTCCCGCAGGGATACTTGCGTATCGCTGCTGAGTGCGCCATCGGCGGGGCGGGGCGCATCTGGACCTTGATGGGGAAGAGGGTAAGAGAGGTCGAGAGGCAACCGTGATTCTGCATACAAGAGATGCCTATCTCTAGAATATCTCTTGTTCAGTCAGCGAGGGCGAGATAGTGCTGGAGATATGGCGGGGCCTATATGAAGAGGGCGAGGTAGAAGCCCTCTCTTTGTCTATACCACCAGGTCTACATAGCATCACTTGCCTTTCCTGCTTCATCGCCCTTGGGTAGGTTGCCCCCCGGTTAGTCCCATTAAAAATGCCACAACTGTGGTAGAGTTGAATGTGCCGGTCAGACCTGCACAAGAGAAGTGGGGGAGATCCTCATAATCTCCCGAAGTGGGAATGGCATGTGGCGACAGGTTTTGGTAGGTAGATTTCTATACCCGTCCTACTATCTAGGTTGGATATGGAAATCCGACTTGCTATCGCTATGAGTGGCCCCACTTGGCCTCGATATGCGAGCCCCTCTGCCATATTTGTCGCATTTGCTATAGAGATACCGGGGGCCTGTCAAGCAATTTAAACATGTAACCGAACCTTGCTCGGTTGTGCAACATATTTTGTAACCAAGCGCGGTGACTGTTTCTTAAGCGGATGGACGGTACCTGACTGGGTTTTGGCACCATAGA
>DAOULQ010000020.1:0-23183 GCA_034419095.1 Anaerolineae bacterium
CCTTCGATGAGGAGCGAGGAAGCGCCATCATATCGACGGAGGAGATATTCGCCTATCTCTCATCGCATCTTTTGCCCCGGCGGATAATCTTGGCTGGAGAGGTGGAGGGGGTCTATGCTGGCGACCCGGAGGTGGACCCCGAGGCTCGCTTGCTGGAGCGGATCTCTCCTGCCGATCTGCCCCAACTGGAAGGTGTGCTGGCCGGCTCGCCCAAGGTCGATGTGACGGGAGGCATGTTAGCCAAGGTGCGTATTATGTGTCGAATCGTCGAACACCAGCCTTCCCTGGAAGTGCACTTCATCTCTGGGAGGAAGGAGGGCTTCATCAAACGGGCCCTTCTCCACCCCAGGGTGCAGGTGGGGACTGTTCTTCGGGCGTAAGGGAGGCGGCATAACCCAGGGGTATCTTTACCTCTTAATAGCATAGGCTCTGGCTTGAAGAGTGGTTAATGATCACTATTGATGGCTCTTACGGGGAGGGGGGAGGGCAGATACTCCGCACCTCCCTAACTTTGGCTGCGATCACAGGCAAGCCGTTAAAGATGGTAAATATCCGGGCGGGGAGGAAGAACCCCGGACTGGCGGCCCAGCATTTGACCGCTGTCCTGGCCGCAGCCGCCGTATGCGACGCTCACTTGGAGGGTGTGCACCTGGGATCTCAAACCCTTACCTTTGTACCTCGATCGCCACCCCAAGCGGGCTCTTACTCTTGGGATGTGGCTGCTGCTAGAAAGGGCGGGAGTGCGGGTTCCATTAGCCTTATCCTGCAAACTGTTCTTTTGCCTCTGACCTTGGCGGAAGGGCGGTCGAAGGTTACAGTTAAGGGTGGCACTCACGTGCCTTGGAGCCCACCCTATCACTTTCTGGAGAGGGTTTACCTCCCCACATTGGCTCGTCTGGGAATAGAGGCTAGAGCAGATATCGAACGATGGGGATGGTACCCTATCGGACAAGGAAGCGTAAAAGTCCAGATCAAAGAAGCCACTTCTACTCTTAAACCTATCGATCTGAACGAGCGGGGTGAGTTATCACGCCTCTCCGGACTCTCCGCTTTCTCTAACCTGCCTAAGCATATCGCCCAGCGGCAGAGGGACCGAGCGCTGGGGGTATTGCGGGTGGAGGGCTTCGAGGCGGATGTAAGAATAGTGGAGGGTAAATCTTTGGGCCGAGGTACAATGCTTTTCCTCTGGGCGGAGTTCGAGAACGGGGTGGCCGGTTTCACCGCTCTGGGGGTGCCGGGGAAGCCAGCGGAGAGGGTAGCCGAGGAGGCTTGTCACGCTTTCTTAGGTTATTACCACAGCGGGGCCGTGGTGGATAAACATCTGGCAGATCAACTCATCCTCCCCTTGGCTGTGGCCGATGGCCTCTCCACCTTTACCACTTGCCAGATCACTCAACACCTTATCACCAATATCTGGGTGGTGGAGAGGTTCGTGGATATAGATTATCAAGTTGAGGGGTCAAAGGGGGAGAAAGGGAGGGTCTCTTGTGGAGGTAGGTAATGTTTGAGATGGTCTTCCTGGGGACATCGGCTTCGGCCCCCTCTTTGACAAGGAGCCTGGCCTCTAGCATGGTGCTTCATGGTCGATACCGTTTCCTCATCGATTGCGGCGAGGGGACCCAACGGCAACTTCTTAAGAGCGGCCTAGGTTTCAGGAGGCTCAATCACATCCTTCTTACCCACGGTCATCTGGATCATATCCTGGGCTTGGGCGGCTTGGTCTCGACCTTCAGCCGGTGGGGGGCGATCGACAGGCTGGAGATCTATGGAGGAGCCTGGGCCTTAGAACGAGTTCGGGATCTAATCCTGGGAGTGGTCCTGAGGGGAGCCCGGCCCAACCTTCAAATCGAGTTCATAGAGATCTCCCCCGGAGTGATCTTGGAGGACGAAAATTTCTCCCTTGTGGCTTTCCCTGTCACCCATAGGGGGCCGGGTTGCTTTGGCTATACCTTTGAGGAGAAGAGCCGACGCCCTTTCCTAACCACCGTGGCGGAGCGGTTGGGGGTTCCTCCTGGGCCTGAGCGAAGGCGGTTAGTGAGGGGTGAGCCCATAACCTTGGCCGATGGGAGGGTGGTGACCCCTGACGAGGTATTAGGCGTTCCCATTCCTGGGGCCAGGCTGGTCTATGTAGGTGATGCTAGCCGTGTGGACGATCTGGTCGCTGAGGCGAGGGAAGCCGATGCTCTAGTGATCGAGGCTACCTATCTTCAAGCCGAGGCTCATCTGGCAAAGAAGTATAGCCACCTCACGGCTGCTCAAGCCGCTACCTTGGCCTGGGAGGCAGGGGTGAAGGTGCTTTACCTGACCCACATATCGAGGCGATACTCGGAGGAGGAGGTTTTGGCGGAGGCGCAGTCTATCTTCCCTCACACTGTGGTGGTGAAGGATCTAGATAGGGTACGAGTGGTGAAGGGGGGGTAGATCCGGGACTCGATCTCATCTCTCCGAAGGAGCAACCTCAACGCTCATACTCGGCGTATCATGGCCCGGAGGAGGAAGCAGGTTCCCACGACGTTCTTGATGACTTGGGCGCTGCTTGCACGTATAGAGGGGTTGACAGAAGCCTGGGGCGACCGTAACCCCTCGTTATGCTTGCTCCTAATGTAGGAAGATGCTATAATTCTTGCTTGGCTCTGAGAGGGGTCACATTAAAGGGAGTGAGCGTATGGGTATAAGTAGAGCGGAAGTAGAACATATCGCCGAGTTGGTGAAATTAGCCCTCTCAGAGGAGGAAAAAGAAGTTTTCGTCCTGCAACTATCGAGCATCTTGGAACATTTCCAGGCCCTCCAGGCCCTCGACACGACGGGTATTCCGCCTACCGCCCAGGTGATCACTCTCAAGAACGTCATGCGGGCCGATGAGGTTACTCCTTGTCTCTCGCCAGAGGAGGCTCTGGCTAACGCTCCTCAGGCCGAGAAAGGGTATTTCAAGGTGCCGGCGGTTCTGTAAACTCCGGTGAGATCGATGGAGATCATTAAGGGACTCGAAGCCCAAGAGGCCGGGGTTATCTGGTTTCTATCACACTCCCCTTTCTCTCTTGGAATCTACCCCCTAGATATCTATCATCAACAGGCTAGGGGGCATCCCTATCGTGGCACTTTGCGTGTTCCCTAATGATCGCCGCCCTATCATTTAGGGAGGAGAGGAGTTACATTAGGAGGCTGATTGAGCGCGCTACATGATTTGACTGCACATGAGGCGCATGATTTGCTCTGGCGGGGAGAGATCACCTCGCTAGAGTTGACCCAGGCGGTCTTGGATCGTATCGTCGAGATAGCCAACGAGATCAAGGCCTATCTTACCCTCACCCCTGAGGCGGCTTTGGAACGGGCACGTGAGGCGGATACTCTTCTCGCTGCTAAGAGGAAGGATGGCGAGGAGCCCTCTCCTCTTTTCGGGGTGCCGATGGGGGTCAAGGATGTGCTCTGCACCGAAGGGGTAGAGACCACCTGTGGCTCGAAGATCTTGGCGGGGTTCATCCCTCCTTATAGCGCCACGGTGGTGGAGCGTCTAACTGAGGCTGGGGCTATAATCTTGGGGAAGACCAATCTAGATGAGTTCGCCATGGGCTCTTCCACCGAGAACTCTGGGTTCTTCATCACCCACAACCCCTGGGATACCAGCCGGGTGCCTGGAGGCTCCAGCGGCGGCTCGGCGGCGGCTGTAGCGTCTGGGGAGGCGACCTTCGCTTTGGGCACCGATACGGGGGGGAGCGTCCGCCAACCAGCCTCCCTCTGCGGGGTAGTGGGGTTGAAGCCTACCTATGGACGGGTCTCCCGTTACGGGCTAGTAGCCTTCGCCTCATCCTTGGATCAGATAGGTCCTCTGACCCGTGACGTAACCGACTGCGCTTTGGTGCTAGGGGTGATCGCTGGTTACGATCCAAGGGATTCCACCTCCCTCGACCTCCCCGTTCCGGACTACAGAGAAGCCCTGCTGCCCGATATCAAAGGGTTGCGGATAGGCGTTCCGGAGGAGTACTTCGTCGAAGGGGTAGAGCCTCAGGTGGCGGAGATGGTGCGTGCAGCCATCGATCTTCTAGTCGATCTAGGAGCCAAGATGGTGAAGGTCTCCCTCCCCCACACCGAGTACGCTTTGCCCGCCTACTATCTTATCGCCCCCGCTGAGGCCTCGGCCAATCTAGCCCGCTACGATGGGGTGAAATATGGCCTCTCTTGCTCCCAGGGGAGCGATATTTGGGAGGACTACCAACGGACGAGGGAGGCTGGATTCGGCCCGGAGGTGAAGCGGCGGATAATGTTAGGGGCTTACGCCCTCTCTGCTGGCTACTACGATGCCTACTACCTCAAGGCCCAGAAGGTTCGCACCCTGATCAAGGAGGATTTCGACCAGGCCTTCTCGAAGTGCGATGTTTTAGTGGGGCCTACCTCTCCCACGGTGGCCTTCAAGATCGGGGAGCGGGTCGAGGACCCGTTGCAGATGTACCTCTCCGATATCTTTACCCTCTCCCAGCCGTTGGCGGGTATCCCTGGCATATCCATCCCTTGCGGCTTTGCTGGGGGCTTGCCCGTGGGCTTGCAGATCATGGGCCCGGCACTGGGTGAGGAGGTGGTTCTGCGGGTGGCCTATGCCTACGAGCAGGTCACGGAGTGGCATAAGATGCGCCCAAAGGTTTGAGGCGACAGTGCAGGGACAAAGGTAGGTATTCTATGAAGGTGATCATACTTTTGGCCGGTTTGGGGACGCGGCTCCGACCCCATACCTATAGCAAGGCGAAGGGGTTGCTCATGGTGGCCGGCAAGCCGGTTTTGGCTCATCTCCTGGATAGGTTCCAAGGCTTGGAGGTGGAGGAGCATATATTCATTGTGGGTCACCTGAGGGAGCAGATCGAGGAGTACGTGGCGGCCAACTATGATTTCCCGGCCCGTTTCGTCTGGCAGAGGGAACCCAGAGGCCAAGCCCACGCCCTCCATCTGGCTAGAGAATATATCGATAGCCCCTTCGTCATGATCTTCTCCGACACCCTCTTCGAAGCGGATCTCACCCATCTGGAAGAGGTTACCTCGGATGGGCTCGTCTTCGTCAAGGAGGTGGATGACCCTCGGCGGTTCGGCGTAGCCATCGTCAGAGGAGGCCGGGTCACCCAGTTCATCGAGAAGCCAGAGGAGCCGGTATCCCACCTCGCTTTGGTGGGGATGTACTATGTAGCCAACTGGTCTCTCTTCAAGGTTTGTGTGGAAGAGCTCCTGGCTAGGGGGATCATGACTAAGGGCGAATATTACATCGCCGATGCTTTCCAGTTGATGGTGGATCGGGGGGCTGAACTGGAAGCTGTGACCATCGATGTGTGGCAGGATTGCGGGATGCCCGAGGCGCTTTTGGCCACCAATCGTTACCTCCTGGAGCAAGGCGCTATCCAGGAAGGGGAGGCAGAGAACTCCCTTCTCCTCCCTCCAGTCTATATCGCCCCCACGGCCACCGTTCGAAACTCCATCGTGGGCCCTCACGTCTCCGTGGCTGAGGAGAGCGTGATTGTGGACTCCATCATCAGGGACTCCATCATCGATGAAGGGGCTTACATCGAGGGCGCCGCCCTGGAGGGTTCGCTGGTCGGAGCCCATGTCCAGTTGAGGGGGAGGCTCAGGAGGCTCGACGTGGGCGATTCCTCCCAAGTAGAAGTGGGGTGAGAGGGTTGGAAGAGCGGGTGGAGGTACAAGCCTATGCAGGGCGGAGATATCCGGAGCGGCCCATCTCCTTTATCTGGCGGGGCAAAGGGTACGTAGTTGAGGTTGTGGAGAGGGAATGGGTTACCCCCCAGGGGTTTTGTTTCTCCGTGCGGACAGAAGGTGGGGAGAGATTTCAGTTGGCGTATGAGCAGGGGGCTGATTCATGGCGAATCGTGCCCCTAAGCCCTTTACTATGATGGGAGGATCGAAGATGATCATTGGAGTGCCGAAGGAGATAAAAGATAACGAATACCGTGTATCCCTTACCCCCGGTGGGGCGCGCCTATTGACGGAGGCTGGCCACCGAGTTCTGGTGGAGAGGGGGGCTGGTGAGGGAAGCGGTTTCAGCGGCGAACAGTACGAAGCGAATGGCGCAGAGATCGTAGATGACCATGCAACTCTATTCCAGGAGGCTGATATGATCCTCAAGGTGAAGGAGCCTCTGCCCGTAGAATACGAACTTCTGCGCCCTGGACTTCTTCTTTTTACCTACCTCCACCTAGCCGCCGACGAGAGGTTAACCCGGGAGATGGTGAGGCGGCAGGTGATCGGGGTGGCCTACGAGACGGTGGAGTTGCCGAATGGCCATCTGCCGCTCCTTATCCCCATGAGCCAGATAGCGGGTCAGATGAGCATCCAAGTGGCGGCTCACTACTTGGAGAAGCCCAACGGGGGACGGGGTAAATTGCTGGGTGGGGTACCAGGCGTGAGACCAGCCACTGTGGTTATCATAGGCGGTGGCACGGTGGGCACCAATGCGGCGAGGGTGGCTCTAGGTATGGGGGGGCATGTGATAGTGATCGATAAGGACCTGGAGCGCCTGGGTTACCTCAGCGAGGTTCTGCACGGGAACTTCACCACCCTCAGTTCCAACCCCCTCAATATCGCTGAAGCGGTGAAACGGGCCGATGCGGTCATCGGTGCTGTTCTGATAAAGGGGGGTAGGACTCCCAAATTGGTCACTCGAGAGATGATCCGTGATATGACGCCAGGCAGCGTCATCATCGATGTTGCCGTCGATCAGGGGGGCTGCGTGGAGACCAGCCGCCCCACCATTCATGCCGACCCGGTTTTCACCGTTGACGGGGTGATACACTATTGCGTGGCTAACATGCCCGGTGCTGTCCCTCGCACCTCTACCTACGCTCTATCTAACGCCACGTTGCCTTATGTGGCCCGGTTAGCCAGTCTAGGCTTCGCGGAAGCGTTCAGAGGTGATCCTGCCTTGGCCAGGGGGGTAAACACCCACCTCGGCCACATTACCTATCCCGCCGTGGCTGAATGCTTCGGCATGGAATACCGTCCCGTAGAGGAACTGCTCTGAACCCTTTAGGATACGAATGGGATACGAAGTCGTCATCGGGATAGAGGTTCACGCCCAACTCCTGACTAAATCGAAGATGTTCTGCGGTTGCAGCACCGATTATATGGGGGCTCCCCCTAATACCCATGTCTGTCCCGTCTGCCTGGGGATGCCCGGGGTGCTCCCGGTCATCAACCGGAAGGCTGTGGAGTATACTATCATGACCGGCCTGGCCCTCAACTGCCAAGTCCCCGAGGCTACCAAGTGGGATCGAAAGAACTACCACTACCCCGATCTACCCAAAGGTTACCAGATATCTCAGTACGATCTCCCGCTCACCCGCGATGGCTGGTTGGAGATAGATCTCGACGGAGAGTGGAAACGGATCGGCATCCGACGGGTCCACCTGGAGGAGGACACGGCCAAGTTGTTCCACGAGGAGGGGTATGCCTTGGTGGACTTCAACCGCTCCGGGGTGCCCCTCTTGGAGATCGTCAGCGAGCCCGACCTCCGTTCCATAGAGGAGGTTCGCCAATACGTGACCAAGTTGCGCACTATACTGAGGTATCTGGGCGTCAGTTCCGGAGACATGGAGAAAGGAGCGATGCGGTTCGAGGCCAATATATCTTTGCGGCTGCGGGGTGGTGAGGAGTACGGTACGCGGGTGGAGATCAAGAACCTCAATAGTTTCCGCGCCGTTCTTAACTCCTTGAAATACGAGATAGAGCGACAGAAAGAGATCCTCCAATCGGGGGGGGAGATCAAGCAGGAGACGATGGGTTGGGATGAGGTTCGAGGGGTCACCATACCCCAAAGGAGTAAAGAGTACGCCCACGACTATCGTTACTTCCCAGAGCCAGACCTACCCCCCTTGGAATTAAAGAGAGCATGGATAGAGACCATAAAGGCTCGACTCCCTGAACTTCCCGATGCCAAGCGGGAGAGGTTCGTAGAGGAATATGGTCTCTCGGAGTACGATGTCGAGGTGCTTACCGCTGAGAGGGCTGTAGCCGACTATTTCGAGGAATGCCTAGAGCACTATTCCCACCCCAAGGAGGTAAGTAACTGGGTTACGGGTGAACTTTTCAGATTGCTCAAAAGCGATAGCATCGAGATCGAGAGGAGCAAAGTTAGCCCCGTCCATCTGGGGGCACTCCTTAAATTGGTAGGAGAAGGCACGATAAGTAGCAGCATGGCCAAGGAGGTCTTGGAGGAGTCGTTCAAGACCGGCCGAGAACCTCGGACGATCGTGGAGTTGAAAGGCCTAGCTCAGATCAGCGATGCTGACCAACTAGCAACTGTCGTTGACCAAGTGCTTGAAGAGAACCCCAAGCCAGTTGCCGACTACCTGGGGGGCAAGGAGGGGGCCCTGCGTTATCTGGTGGGCCAGGTGATGAAAGCCAGCAGGGGGAAGGCGAACCCAAGCCTGGCCAACGAACTCTTGAAAAAGAGTTTGAGGGAGATGGCCCGGAATAGGTAATGGCTGGGGCCGTGCCCGGTATCTAAAGAAGAGGCGACCATCGAAAGGAGAGATCCTTCGATAGCCAATTAATTCACAAGGAGGCGAGAATGACACAGGAGAAAGAAAACCCCTATGAGATCGCAGTGAAGCAGTTCGACAATGCGGTACGGCATCTGCCGGACATCAAAGCCGGGATCGTGGATGTGCTCCGTCTGCCTAAGCGGGAACTGACGGTGAACTTCCCAGTCTATATGGACGATGGCTCGGTCAGGGTGTTCACCGGGTATCGGGTACATCACAGTACCGTGCGGGGGCCCACCAAGGGTGGTATTCGCTATCACCCTGATGTCACCCTGGATGAGGTGCGGGCCTTGGCTATGTTGATGACCTGGAAATGCGCCGTGGTAGGCCTTCCTTTTGGCGGAGCCAAAGGGGGCGTGGTCTGCAAACCTGAAGAGATGTCGATGAACGAACTGGAAAACCTCACCCGCCGCTACGCCACGGAGATCTCCGTCCTCATGAGCCCCGAGGGGGACATCCCGGCGCCTGATGTGAATACCGATGCGCAGATCATGGCCTGGATCATGGATACCTACAGTATGCACAAGGGGTATTCCGTCCCCGCGGTGGTCACAGGAAAGCCGATCGGTATCGGTGGCTCTCTAGGTAGGAGGGATGCTACAGGGCGTGGGGTGGCGATCTGCACCCGGGAGGTCTTAAAGCACCTAGATATGGATCCAAAAGAGTGCAGCGCCGCTGTGCAGGGCTTTGGCAAGGTCGGGGGGGCCGTTGCTCTAAATCTATCTCGCCTGGGTGTTAGGGTGGTACTGGTATCCGACATCAAGGGGTGTATCTTTAACCCAGCCGGGCTTGATATCCCTTACTTGCGGGGCATCAAGGATAGATTTGGGGTGGTGGACCGGTCGAAATTGAAGGGTGTAGAGGAGCTAACGGGTTCATCTTGGATCGAGCAGGAGGTGGATATTCTAGTTCCTGCTGCATTGGAGGGACAAGTCACCGGTGAAACGGCGACAAAGATAAAAGACAAGGTGAAGATCCTCGTAGAGGCAGCCAACGGCCCCACCACCCCCGAAGCGGATGCCATCCTCCACGACAAAGGGGTCTTTGTGATCCCGGACATCCTTTGCAACGCCGGCGGCGTCACCGTCTCCTACTTCGAGTGGGTGCAGGGGCTCCAATTCTTCTTCTGGAGCGAGGAAGAGATAAACAGGCGGTTGGAAGAGATCATGGTGCGGAGTTTCAACCATGTCCTTGGGATGTCCCAGGAGAAGAATGTCGATATGCGTGTGGCGGCCTATATCCTAGCCATCAGTCGAGTGGCGGAGGCCACCATGACCAGGGGGATATACCCCTAACGATTCCGTCTTCCCCAAACCGTGGAGGGGCGGGCATAAAAGCCCGCCCTACTCTGTTTCGTCCCCAGCCTGGCATGTGATATACTTGCTAAGGGGACCATATGCCCATCCGCTTGCAGTTGACAGCGATGGCCCATGGCGGTGAGGCCTTGGGCCGTCATGAGGGGAAGGTAATCTTCGTCCCTTACGCCTTGCCGGGGGAAGAGGTAGTCGTAGAGATCGTCCAAGATAAAGGCCGGTACGCTCGAGCCCGACTCTTGGAGGTGGTGCGTCCTTCCCCGGATAGGGTAGAGCCTCGGTGCCCCCATTTCGGAACCTGTGGGGGCTGCCAGTGGCAGCATATGGCCTACGGGGCCCAATTGCGCTTTAAGGAAGAGATACTGCGCGATCAACTGGAGCGGATCGGCGGGGTCTCGAAGCCTCCGGTCAAACCCTCTCTGGGGGCTCACGACCCTTGGTTCTACCGAAATCACGTTCAGTTTCACTTGGATGAGGAGGGGCGTCTGGGCTTTCTTGCCTTTCGAGGTTGGGAAGTGGTCCCCATCGAGGTCTGCTACATCATGCACCCTCTTATAGAGGAGGTTTTTCGCGCTCTTGATTTGGCCTTCCCCCAATTGGAGAGGGTCTCCATCAAGGTGGGCACTAGGACAGGGCAGAAACTTCTTATTCTGGAGATGGAGGAGGATCTGATCCCCGTTTTGGAGGTGGATGAGCCCCTCTCTTGTGTGGAGTTCCTCCCAGATGGGACGCTCCTCACCCTGGTGGGGGATAGTCACATCGTAGAGGAGGTAGGGGAGAGGTGCTTCCGTATCTCGGCTGCCAGTTTTTTCCAGGTGAATACAGAGCAACTGGAGCGACTGATAGAGGTGGTGCGGGAGTATCTGGCCCCGGAGGGTGACGAGGTTCTCCTCGACGCCTATTGTGGGGTAGGAACCTTCGGTCTATCCCTGGCCGGGGAGGTAGGCCAGGTAATAGGTGTCGAGGAGAGCGATAGCGCCCTCGCCGATGCCCGGTTCAACGCCCAGTACGCAAGTATCCCTGTGGGAGAGGGGGAAAACGCGGAATTCATCGGGGGGCGGGTAGAAGATACCCTGCCTGACTTGGCGAAGGTCGATGTGGTTATTCTCGATCCTCCCCGCCAAGGCTGCGAAAGGGAGGCTATCATCCACCTAGTGAGGCTTGCTCCCGGCAAGATCATCTACGTCTCCTGCGACCCGGCCACCCTGGCCAGGGATATCAAGCGTCTGAGAGAGGGTGGCTACCATCTGGTCGAAGCCCAACTCGTGGATATGTTCCCCCAGACCTATCATATAGAAGCCGTAGCCCTTCTAGAGCGGTCAGCCCCTTGACATCCACGCTACTGGAAATTATATTTTGGGTTGCCTATCCTTCTGGAGGTTAAGTGGCTGTAAGGCGGATCTTGCAGGCCGATAAGATAGTAGTTCGCCAGAAGGCTAAGAAGGTGAGGGATTTTGGCCCTTCCCTTAAGGCTCTGGTGGACGATATGGTGGAGACGATGCGCGCCGCCCCAGGGATCGGACTGGCGGCTCCCCAAATCGGCGTTCCCCTGCGAGTTATCGTGGTCGAGTTGCCTCAGGTGGAGGGTGAAGAAGACCTACAGCGTGGGAAACTCTTCGTCATCTGTAACCCCGAAGTGGTGAAATCCTGGGGAGAGGCAGAGGGAGACGAAGGGTGTTTATCCCTACCAGGCTATGTGGGGGAGGTGAAGCGAGCGAGCAGGGTGACGGTGAAAGGTCAGGATCTCAAGGGCAAAAAGATCAGGGTTAAGGCCCAAGGCCTTTTGGCTCGGGCCTTGCAGCATGAGATGGATCATCTTAACGGGATGCTTTTCACCGCTCGATTGGAAAGTATAGATAAACTCCGTCGGCTGGAAAAGGCTGAAGAAGAGGCGGAATTGGCTATCTAGCCCCAACTTAAGAGAAGGGGTATCTATTCAGAGACCTTTTCGGTCTCCGGTTTCTCCTCTAGCGATATCTCTTCCAGGGGGAGGGTGGGTTGGACCAAGGCTTCATTTGTCTGGAGGAATTTCCGGTATAGGTATCCCCCCAAGATGCGCGTGCTGCCTAGCACTGGGGCCGCTAGGAAGATGCCCAGGATTCCCCCTATCATCGCCCCACCGATAGCCCCCAAGATGACCACCATAGGGTGTAGGTTAACGCTCCTTCCGATGATGCGGGGCACCAGGAAGTTGTTCTCCACCTGTTGAATGGCTACGTAGAGGCCAGCCACCAGGAGAGCGAACCAACCATTGCTCAGAGCCAGATGCTCTGAGCCTAGGAAGAAGGCCAGGGCCACAGCCGGCAGGGCAGCCAAGGCGGGCCCCAAGTTGGGGATTATCTCCAAGATCCCGGCTACTACCCCTAGGAGCAAGGCGTTCTTCACCCCCACGATCCACATAGTGACCGCGGTGATACCTCCCACTGCCGAGGAGAGGATGATTTGACCCCGGAGGAAGGAGTCCCATATCTCGCCTATCTCTTCCATCAGTTGGCTCAACTCTTCCCGATATTCAGGAGGGGCCAATCCTTCGAGGTAAGAGGTGATCTGGTTTGCATCTTTGAGGAGGTAGAAGGAGATGATGAGGATAAAGATAAGCCAAAGGGCGCTGTGGGCTGCTCCCCGCAAAATAGTCACCGATTGAGAAGCCAGGGAGCCCACAAGGGTAGCCAACTCGCCTTGGATATCTACGAAGACGCGGTAGAGATCGATGGAAAAACCGAGGAACTCCACCGTCCTATACCTAACTATGAGTTGGCGAAGGCTCTCGAGGATGGCTATGAAGTCCACGTCAATGGAGATGAGTTGTTGTACTAGAGGGGGAACCAGTATGGAGGGGATAGCCACAAGGGCGGATATGAGGAGGAGGTAAACTATGATGGTGGCTCCCGTGCGGGAAAGTTTGACTTTCCTTAGGAGACCTACCAAGGGGTTGAGGATGTAGGCTAAAAGCACCGCCAGGGCCAGAGGCGCTAACACCGAGCGGACTCGGTAAAGAACCAAGCCCCCAAATATCATAGCGCCGGCCGCTATCAACCGTTTGGCTTGAGGGCTCCAGGGCTTGGACAAAGAGGCCTCCTCTCCCCCCATTCTACAACACTCTTGCCCTGTTAGCAAGGTAGAGGCGGTTTAGAGACGTTGCCGTCGGAGGAAGAGTTTAGTGATCTCGGCGACGACGGAGGGAGAGAGAAGCAAGGGGGTCATCACCGCCCACTCCTTCCAGCCCAAAAAGGCGGTGTCGAATATCGGATCCAGGAAGGGGAGATAGATTATCGCCAGAAGAATGGCCAGAGAGGCTAGAACCGCCCATTGCATATATCGGTTGGAGAGAGGGCCGATGGACCAGACAGAGTACCGCTCCGAACGGGAGGTGTAGGCTCGCAGGAGCTCTGAGATGGATAGAGTGGCGAAAGCCATGGTCTGGGCTGCCGAGAGATTGCTGGGGAACCAGTCGAGCCCCACCCTAAAGGTGATAAGAGTGATGGTGGTAATGGCGATCCCCTGGATGATGATCCCCCAACGCATCTCCCGGTTGATGACCGGCTCATCGACAGGGCGAGGTGACCGCCCCATGATATCTGGCTCTCCCTTCTCCAAGCCTAGGGCCAGGGCCGGAGCCCCATCGGTGACCAGGTTGAGCACCAGAAGTTGAATGGCCGTCAGCGGTAGAGGCCAGCCAACCATCATAGCCAGGAAGATGACCAAGATCTCGGCTACATTGCAGGAAAGGAGGTAGAAGACGAACTTGCGGATATTGGAGTAGATGATCCGCCCCTCTTCCACGGCGGAGACGATGCTGGCATAATTGTCGTCGGTGAGTACCATGTCCGATGTCTCTTTAGAGACGTCGGTGCCGGTGACCCCCATGGCCACACCGATATCGGCCCGCTTTAGGGCGGGGGCGTCGTTTGCCCCATCGCCGGTCATGGCTACCACATGGCCTTTCTCCTTCAGCGCCTCTACGATCCTTACCTTGTGCTGAGGGGAGACCCGGGCGTAAACATCGAGCTCCTCCACTCGGCCAGCGAACTCTACCTCGTCCATGCGATCCAGTTCTGCTCCAGTGAGAAGGCCTCTCTCTTTGTGGAGTAGTTCTAAATCCTTGGCGATCGCCATCGCCGTGTCGGGATAGTCGCCCGTGATCATAACCGTGCGGATCCCTGCCTTTCGGGCCAGGGCGATAGCCTCTCGCACCTCGGGCCTAGGAGGGTCGATCATCCCCAAAAGGCCTACGAAGACGAGATTTTGTTCCACCTCATCGGCTTTGGGCTCTTCCGGCAGTTCCTTCAGTCGTCGATAGGCTACCCCCAGCAGGCGGAGGGCTTGGCTAGCCAGAGAGGCGTTTACCTGAGCTATCTTATCACGCCTTTCTGGGTTCAGCGGCTCCTCCCGACCTTGCAGATAGACTCGGTCGCACAGTTGGAGCACCACATCCGGTGCCCCCTTAATGTAGGCTACATAACCTTTGGTGGTTGGATCCGGGTGGATGGTGGTCATCCGTTTCCGCTCTGCCTCGAAGGGGATCTCCGCCAGACGGGGCTGAACCTCCTCCACCTCTTCTCTCCAGAGCCCTGCCTTGGCTGCGGCTACCACTAACGCCCCCTCAGTGGGGTCGCCCACCAACCGGTAACTCCGCTGGGTATCTAGCCCGCTGGTCTCCAGATAGGCGTCGTTACAGAGAAGGGCCCCATGTAAAAGGAGTTGGGCTCCGGGGTACTCCTCCAGATCCACTGGCTGGCCATCCCGACGAAACTCGCCTTCAGGGTGGTAGCCTTCACCGGTGACCACCAGGAGGTAATCGTCGGCCCAGAGGCGGACCACGACCATCTGGTTTTGGGTCATGGTACCCGTCTTATCGGCACAGATGATAGTGGCGCTGCCCAAAGTCTCTACCGCGGGCAACTTGCGCAAGAGGGCGTGGCGTTTGATCATCCGCTGCATACCCAGGGCCAGGACGATAGTGACCACCGCTGGTAAACCCTCGGGTACAGCGGCGATGGCCAGACTCACAGCTACCAGGAACATCTCTAACCACTGGACTCCCCGCAAGAGGCCGACCAGAAAGACGACCCCACAGACAGAGAGGGCGATGACCCCTAGCCATCTGCCCAGTTGGTTCAACTTCACCTGGAGAGGGGTGGGTTCCTCCTCATAAGATTGGATCATCTCGGCGATGAGGCCGATCTGGGTGTGCATCCCCGTGGCGAAGACCACACCCCGCCCCCGGCCGTAGGTGACCAAGGTCCCCATGTAGGCCGAGTTCCTCCGATCGCCTAGAGGGATCTCTCGGCCGAGAACGACCTCTGCCCTCTTTGGCACGGGTATCGATTCGCCGGTGAGAGGGGCCTCATCGATCTGAAGGTTGACACTTTCCACCAACCTCACATCGGCGGGAACGTAATTGCCGCTCTCCAATAGAAGGAGGTCTCCAGGTACTACCTCTCGAGCTGAGATGGTGTGGCGATGACCATCGCGGACCACCTGGGCTTCGGGGGCGGTCATTCGCTTGAGGGCTGCCAGCGCCTCCTCTGCTTTGGACTCCTGGACAACGCCTAGTACCGCATTGAGGATGACGATGGCCAGAATAGCGATCGCTTCGACATAGTCGCCTAGTAGGAAGGAGACTAGGCTGGCGGCGATGAGGATGAGGACCAAAAAGCTATTGAGCTGGTCCAAGAGCATCCGCCAGAGGCCTGGTCGGGGTACCTCTCGCAACTGGTTAGGTCCATAGCGATCCAGGCGATGGACCGCCTCCTCGGCGGTGAGCCCTCTCTGGAGGTGAGTAGCGAATTTAGCCGCGACCTCGTTAGCCTCCTGGCTATGCCAGGCCATATCTTTCTCTTCCATGAGCGAAAGAAGCGCAAGAAAAGGACGTCGCTACAGGAGCTACGTCAACCCTTCATACTCATAAGTTTCTTAATCAAGTATCCCGCTTAGGTGTTTGATTAGAGTAAGAATGGAGTTAGAAATACAAAACCCCAAAAAGCACATCTAACCGCCCTCTAGCGAGGCCGTCTCCCTCCACCGCGGTTTCGGGAGTGGGGTCTTCTAGTGGGCCGGCGGTCCATGGCCCTGGCTTTCTCCGGGGTCCAGCCCTCGAGCACCGCCCGCCGCGAGAGCCGGATCTTATCCTCGGCGTCGATATCGATCACCATGACCATGACCTCATCGCCCACCTGCACCACATCTTCTACGGATGGCACCCGGTAATCGGCCAACTGTGAGATATGAACTAACCCGTCTTTACCGGGCAGGATCTCCACGAAGGCGCCGAAGTCTGTTACTCGCACCACCTTGCCGGTATAGATCTTGCCCACCTCTGGGTCCTCGGTTAGGCCTTTGATCATGGCCACCGCCTTCTCGCTCGAAGTCCCATCTATGGAAGCGATGAAGACTGTCCCGTCATCCTCCACATCGATCTTGGCCCCCGTCTCCTCCACGATCTTGCGGATGGTCTTGCCCCCGGGTCCGATGATGAGGCCGATCTTCTCCGGATCTATCTTGATTAAGGTGATCCGTGGGGCGTGGGGGGAGAGTTCCTTGCGGGGCTGAGATATCGTCTCCGCCATCTTATCCAGGATGAAAAGCCGGGCCTCCCGAGCCTGGGCTAGCGCCTCCTCCAACATCTGATGATCGACGCCTTCTCCCTTGATATCCATCTGTAGGGCGGTGATCCCCTTTCTCGTGCCCGCCACCTTGAAGTCCATATCTCCTACCGCATCTTCTAGCCCTTGAATATCGGTAAGGATGGCATATCGCTCATCTTCTTGAATGAGGCCCATAGCGATACCGGCCACAGGAGCCTTGATAGGAACCCCTGTGTCCATGAGAGCCAGGCTGCTAGAGCAGACACTGGCCATGGAGGTGGAGCCGTTGGAGGAGAGCACCTCCGAGACCAGCCGGGTAGTGTAAGGGAACTCCTCCTCATCAGGGATGACGGGGAGAAGTGCCTGCTCTGCTAGAGCCCCATGACCGATCTCTCGCCGCTTAGGAGCCCGGAGGAACCAAGTTTCCCCGGTGCTATAAGGCGGGAAGTTATAATGGTGCATATACCTCTTCGATTCTTCCTTGGTCAAGCCATTCAGTCTCTGTTCGTCGCTCACCGTACCCAGGGTAGCGATGGTGAGGACTTGGGTCTCCCCCCGGCTAAAGAGGCCGGAGCCATGGGTGCGAGGTAGAAGTCCTACCTCGCAAGAGATGGGCCGGATCTGGGTGTTGGTACGACCATCGGGTCGGGTTCCCTCCCTGAGGATCGACTCTCGAATCTCCTCCTTCACCACTTCATCAAGGGCCGCCTCGATCACCTCGGGAGGGAGATCGAGTTGAGAGAGCAACTCCTTGCGCAGATCATCTAATACCTGCCTCCGCTCTTCTTTCTTTCTCCTTATCGTCTCCAAAACCCGACCGACTGTCCGCATGCGGACAGTCTCTTTCGCTTCCTGAGGGGTCTGGAAGAAAATGTAGTCTCCCTTGGGCTTGCCGATCTCCGAGGCCATCTGCTCTTGAAGGGCGATCACGTCCTGCATCGCTTGGTGACCGGCCTTGAGAGCGCCTAGGATCACCTCCTCGGTCACCTGGTTGGCCCCCGCCTCTACCATATGGATCGCCTCCCTGGTGCCAGCGAAGCGCAAATCGAGAGGGCTTCCCTCCATCTGGCTGGCGGTGGGGTTGAAGATATAGTGACCATCCACTAGGCCAATGCGCATCGCACCCACCGGCTTGCCGAAGGGGATGTGAGAGATGACTAGGGCCGCCGAAGCGCCTATCACCGACAGGATATCCAGGTAGGTCTCCTGATCGGCGGAGAGGGCGGTGATGATGACCTGGACATCGTTCCTCATCCCCTGGGGGAAGAGGGGGCGGAGTGCCCTATCGGTGAGTCGGCAAAGAAGGATAGCCTGTTCCGAGGGGCGCCCTTCGCGCTTGAAGAAGCCGCCAGGGATCTTACCCGCGGCATAAAGCCTTTCCTCATAATCTACGATGAGGGGAACGAAATCGGTGCCTTCGCGGGGCTCTTTAGAGGCCGTGGCCGTGGCCAGGATCACAGTATCACCTGAACGCACGGTTACAGCACCCCCAGCCTGGCCAGCCAACTTGCCCGTCTCTATGCTAATGGAGTGGCCTCCAATAGCGGTTTCATATCGTTCTTCCATTTTTCCTTTCCTCCAAGTCTGGCCAGGCTTAGAGGTCAAGGACTGGGGACTGAACCCCACCGGAGTGAGCCCCACTCCCCAATTCCTGGCCATCCAAGCCTGACCTTGAATAATATACTAGGGTTGTCTCAGGTTCAGCCTCACCTCCCTTTCTACCTCCGCAGGCCTAAGCGGGCTATGATCTCCTTATACCGCTCTGAATCCTTCTTGCTTAAGTAATCGAGATGCCGTCTCCGCCGCCCAACCATCTTGATCAGCCCTCGGCGGGAGTGCTCATCGTGCTTATGTACCTTAAGGTGCTCCACCAGTTGGTCGATCCTGGTGGTGAGGAGGGCTACCTGGACCTCTGGCGACCCAGTATCCTTCGGGTGCAAGTGATGGTGTTCGATGATCGATTCCTTCTCGCTCTTGCTAAGCCCCACCTCTACTCTCCCCAATGCTCATATTATCTAAAATTATACCATAGACGATTCTCTCTTGCAAATAGAGGCTTGACCCCGAAAGTGAACCTTTCCTTGCCCCTTTTTGTGTAGGAGTATAAGAAAGTGGCGCTTTCATCCGTTTGACAGGCTTGCCATATTGTGCTAGACTTCCTCGTTAGAATAGATTTAAGGTCGAGTCAGGGGGAAAGGGGGTGGTGGAATTAAGGGTATAGGGTATCGAAGGTTATCAGGTCAAAAGGAGGAAAGAGATGTTTAGGAAAGGATGGTTGGTACTGGCTGGCTTTCTAGTTGTGCTGAGTCTCGTTTTAGGGGCTTGTGCGCCAGCGGCTACGCCGACCCCTGCGCCAGCGGCGGCTACACCGACGCCCGCGGCGCCGCCAGTAGAGATCCCGGCGCCCGACCCGGATGCCGCTTCCGAGATACGCTTCATTGAGAAGGTTGACGACTACACGGTCAAGCTCTACCTGAACCGTCCAGACGTGGCCTTCCTGCCAAAGGTGGCCTTCACCGCTTTCGGCATCCAAAGCCCAGCCAATCTGGAGGAGTTCGGCGGGGGCGGAGATCTCTTCAAGAACCCGGTGGGCACCGGCCCCTACAAGTTCGTGGAGTGGGTGCCCGATCAGACCATCACCCTGGAGCGCTTCGACGACTTCTGGGGTGACGCGGCCCAGACCGAGAAGTTGGTCTACCGGGTCATCGCCGAGCCCCCTGCCCGGGCGCTGGAGCTCCAGGCGGGCACCGTGGACGGCATCGACAACGTGGCTCCCGACGACATGCCCACCCTGGAGGCTGATCCCAACATCACGATCTACCCGCGGCCGAAGTTCAACGTCGGTTATATCGCCTTCATGGTCGATCACCCGCCCTTCGACAACGTAAAGGTGCGTCAAGCCATCGCCCATGCCATCAACAAGGAGGCCATCGTGGAGGCCCTCTACCCGCCCACGGCTGAGGTGGCCACCCAGTTCATCCCACCGGGCATCTTCGGCCACACCGCGGGTCTGGTGGACTGGCCCTACGATCCTGACAAGGCGAAGGAACTCTTGGCTGAGGCTGGTTTCCCCGATGGCTTCGAGACCGACCTCTGGGTGATGCCCGTCTCCCGCGGCTACTTCCCCACGCCCGACAAGGTGGGCGAGGCCATCCAGGCCGACCTGGCCGCAGTGGGCATCAAGGCCGAGATCGTGACCTACGACTGGGGCACCTACCTGGAGAAGGTCCTCGACGTGGGTGAGCACGATATATGCATGTTGGGCTGGATGGCTGACTATGCCGACGCCACCAACTTCCTGGATGTCTTCTTCACAGGTGCCGACTTGCACTTTGGCTCTCCCTTCCCGGAGGTAGTAGAACTCTTGGCAGAGGGTGGCTCAACCTTCGATGAAGCGGAGCGCCAGGCGATCTACGACCAGGCCAATCAGTTGATCCACGACCTGGTGCCTGGGGTGCCCATCGTTCACAACAGCTCGGCGATCGCCTTCTTGAAGGAATGGAGCGGCATCAAGCCCGACCCCTTCAGCAACGAGTACCATGCCCTGGTGGAGCATCCAGAGAAGGATACCCTCATCTTCGCTCGCAACGGCGACTCGGTGGGCCTGGACTGCATCGACGAGACGGACGGTGAGTCCTTCTGGATCTGCGAGCAGGTCATGCAGTCCTTGGTGGAGTTCGAGCCTGGCACCACCAAGGTCATCCCTGGTTTGGCCGAGAGGTGGGAGGCCTCCGAGGACGGGCTGGAGTGGACCTTTTACCTGCGGAAGGGTATCAAATTCCACGACGGCACCGATGTCAACGCTGACGCCGTGGTGATCAACTGGAACCGTTGGTGGGATCCTGCAGACCCGCTACACGTAGGCCACACGGGCGAGTTCTTCTACTTCACCTACTTCTTCGGTGGCCTCAAAGGAGAATAAGTCCCTCCAGTTTGCGCATAAACCTACAGTGCGGGGCTTATCCCCTGCACTGTAGGTTTTTCTTGAGGTCATCGTTATGACGCGATATATCGCCCGACGATTACTTCTGCTTATCCCGGTCCTCATCGGCATCTCCATCATCACCTTCGCCATGCTCCGCCTCATCCCCGGCGATCCAGCCCGGGTCATGCTTGGGGAAAAGGCCACCCCGGAACGGATCGAGGAGTTTAGGAGGAGGATGGGGTTAGATAAACCCATCTACATCCAATATATTCGGTACCTGCAGAGTATCGCGAGGGGAGATCTGGGCCGCGCCATCCTGACCAACGAGTTGGTAGCCGTGGAGTTGATGCAGAGGCTCCCCGCCACCATCGAACTGAGCCTAGGGGCCATGTTCATCGCCTGCCTGGTGGGGATCACGGCGGGGGTTATCTCGGCCTACAAGTACAACTCCATCTTCGATCTTTCCACCATGGTAGGCGCACTAGTTGGCGTCTCCATGCCCGTCTTCTGGCTGGGTCTTATCCTGATGTTCGTCTTTGGCTTCAAACTGAAATGGTTGCCTCCCTCGGCTCGCCTAACCGTAGGGGTGAACCTGGTTACCATTACCCAGGCTTATCACCTGGATCAGATCTTCACCGGCAGCCTGGGCAGCAAGGTTGTCGCTTTCACCGATTTCCTCTCCCACTTCTATATCCTGGATAGCATCCTCACCGCAAACCCCAGAGCCCTACGAGATGCCTTGAGCCACCTTTTCCTTCCCTCCTTGGCCTTGGGCACCATCCCTATGGCTATCATCGCTCGCATGACCCGCTCCAGCCTGTTGGAAGTGTTAGGGCAGGACTACATCCGTACCGCCCGGGCCAAGGGGTTGCGGGAAAGAGTGGTGCTCATAACCCATGCCATGAAAAACGCCTTCCTGCCCATAATTACGGTGATCGGGCTACAGACGGGGTTGCTTCTAGCGGGGGCTATTTTGACGGAGACCATCTTCTCCTGGCCGGGCATGGGACGATTGATCGTCAACCGCATCTTGGCCCGCGACTACCCTTCTGTGCAAGGTAGCGTCCTCGTCATCGCCGTGATCTTTGTCTTTGTTAACCTTTTGGTCGATATCTCCTATGCTTACCTCGATCCGCGTATTCGCTACGAATAGCGATCTAGTTACCCGATCGCCGAGACTTACTCATCTAAAGAGGTGAAGATGGCTGAGGCAGCCCTCGAAGTGGAGTGGACAGAGATATACCGAGAGCCGACGAGCTTGTGGCAGGATGCGCTGCGCCGGCTGCTGAGAAACAAACTAGCCATAGCCGGTATGGTTATCCTCCTTGCTTTCCTCCTCTCCGCCTTCTTGGCCCAATGGCTTGCGCCTTACGACCCCCTCAAGCAGGAGTTGGTAAGGCGCCGAGAGCCGCCCTCGGTAGAGCATCTCTTGGGCATGGATGAAGTGGGACGGGATGTCCTGAGCCGCATCATCTTCGGGGCGCGAACCTCCCTGCAAGTGGGAGTGGGTTCAGTTTCATTTGCCATCATGATCGGCGCCCTGCTGGGGGCCATTTCTGGCTACCTAGGCGGCTGGGTCGATAGCGTGGTCATGCGTCTCATGGACATCTTGCTGGCTTTCCCTAGCCTCCTTTTGGCTATCGCCATCGTCTCCATCTTGGGGCCGGGCCTCATGAATATGCTATATGCCATCGCCATCGTCTCCATCCCCATGTACGCTCGCATCGTGCGTGCCTCGGTGCTGTCGGTGAAGGAGCAGGATTACATCTTGGCTGCCCGGGCCATCGGTGTCCCCTCAGGTCGCATGCTTTTTCGGAACGTCTTCCCCAATTGCCTGACCCCTCTCATCGTTCAGGCGACTCTAGGCATTGCCACAGCCATACTCGACGCAGCAGGTCTGAGCTTTCTGGGACTGGGGGCCCGACCGCCTATCCCTGAGTGGGGGGCGATGCTGGGCAGTGGGCGAGGCTCGGTCTTCACCGCTCCTCACATTGTCTTCTTCCCCGGCATGGCCATCATGCTCCTGGTCTTGGGCTTCAACCTGCTGGGCGATGGCCTAAGGGACGCCCTAGACCCTCGTCTTCGCCTTTGAGCCCTCCTCTAGGCAGCCCTTCTGTAGTGTGGTGGCACTGGGCCCACAGATACCATCCCTCACGTAGTACAATGGCTGGAGGACAGCCTCCTCTGATCGCAGCGACTCAGGGGGGAGGCTGCTCTTTCGGGAATGAGCAAGCCACCATCGGTGATCAGTGAGGGCCGCCCCTCGATTCAAGCGGTATCGCTCCTCCAGGCCGTGGTAGGCACCCAGGGCTCCGATGCCCAAGATGCAGAGGAAGAGAGCGATGGCCAGCAGGAGGAGCCCCATATACCATCCCCAGCCTAGGGAAGCGACCTTTCTCTCTATCCTTTGCCCGCAGCGGGGACAGAAAAGGTCATCGGCAGCGATGGTCGTGCCGCAGTGGGTACAGAATAATGGCTCCTCGGGCCAAAAGTAGGGTTCCAAAGGTTCACTCCTCATACTGAGCGATGCGCTCTTCTCCAGCTCCTAAGAGGCGAAGAATAAAGGAACCAGATGCACCTATCGCTATCTCGCGCCGATACGGTTGCGTGGGGCTTATAGTTGCCGTCTCACGATGGATCTCTTGACCGTCTAGGAGGAGGAAGATGGTGCCCTGCTCCTGGGAGGTGGTGGCTACCCCCAGAACTACCTTCCCCTCCCTCACATCGAGGTTAAGGGCCGCCCTCCGGTTGGCAAAGTCCAGCCCACCTGTCCCCCAGAAGGGGTACCAATATTCGACCCACTCCTTGGCCTCTCCAGGCGCTA
>DAOULQ010000021.1:0-17061 GCA_034419095.1 Anaerolineae bacterium
TGGGCGGGTTCCTCCTGGCCGTGGCTCAGGAGCGTGCTCGAGAGAAGGGTCTGGAAGTCCAGGTTCTCATCCGGGAGGGGAAGACCCGGGAGGAGATCGTGGCGGCGGCGAAGGAGTTGGAGGTGGACTGCGTGGTCTTAGGTCTTCCCGCTGAGGGAGGGGTCTTCCGAGAGGAGTCGATCCGGGCCTTCGCTAGGGAGATAGAGGAGGAGACAGGGGCGGAGGTGGTACTGGCCTAGCCCAAAGGCCGACCAGCAGAGGTTACTCTCTCGAGGAGGGGAGTCAACCCCTTCATATCTTCACTACCAGACTAAGGGGAGATAAAGATGGGAGGGGGTTTAGCGAAAGACGAGCTGCAAGAGACAGGCTTGGCGACCGGAAAGAATCAAATACTTATTGGAGTGGAGTATGAATTTCAAGGACAAAGTTCTAAACTGCGCCAACTGCGGAACCGATTTCGTGTTCGGCGTGGATGAACAGCGACGTATGGCAGCAGGTGGAGAGATCATGGAGCCCCAAATATGCCCTGCTTGTCAGGCAAATCGAGGCCAAGATGGGAGACTAACTGGCTACGTAAAGTGGTTCAACCGGAGGAAGGGGTACGGCTTCATTATGCGAGATGATGGCGGTGGCGAGGTGTTCGTCCACTATTCCGACATCCAATACCCCGGATTCAAGGTTCTCTATGAAGGCGAAAGGGTGCAGTTTGATCTAGAGCATGACCCTCGGGGCGATAAGGCGGTCAATGTCACTGGTCACGATGCTTTGGCACCCTGAAGGGAAAGCGGATCAGGGCCTTACATCACCCAAACAAGTAGAAGAGCGTGAGAGAATGAAGTCGGCGAAAGAAAGGTTACAACAGCAATTGGAGGAAGCCCAGGCCGAGCTGCGTCGTTTGGAGAAGAAACTGGAGAAAGAGGTCGATTATGGGCTTGGCGAGGGCGATCCGAATATATACGAGCGGGAGATGAACCTGGCGCTCCGGCGGAGTGTTGAGGAGAAGGTGAGATCGATCCAAGAAGCCCTACATCGCCTCAGGGAGGGAAAGTATGGCCTCTGTGCGCGCTGCGGCAGGGAGATCGAACCGGAACGGCTGGCGATCCTTCCTCATACCGACAGGTGTGCACAGTGCGCCCCTTGATGCCAAGAAAGATAAAGAAGGAAATGGGAAGACCAACAGAAAACAGACCAATAACTGCCAGGACATTAGGGCTGAGAGAATTGCCCAAAGCCTGGAGAGGTAGCACGCTGGAACAGCTACTCCATAGCGCTCAGAAAGTCATTGAGCAAAGCGAAGCGATTGGTGGCTCAGAGGACCCCAGGTTACCGGCTGCTCAAAGGATACTGGAGCTAAGAGACAAATTGAGAACGGGGAAGAAATAGAATATAATCGTGAGAATCCGCTTTCAGGTTAGGTCAGGCTCCACTCTATGTACCAGCCGAAATCCCATTCTCGCCGAGCGGCTAAACGGGAGGGATAGGAAGGATTCACGGGTTCTGGTGACTCACTTGGAACTTCGGCATGTCCAGAGCGCTCCGCAGGAAGCTACTGCTGGCAGCCTCCCCACTCCTCGGAAGGAGAGAGTTTATGAGGCCTAACTCTGGTTTCATCGGCCAACTTGAGGACCTTATTCATCCAGCAAAGGTACCCTTCAGTGACCGCGGCTCACGGCTGCTGGTCTACGAAGAGGAAGCGGGACATAGGCTCTGCGTGAAACTGGCGGAACGTTTGACCTCTCTGCACCCGGGGCTACATGGCTATCGCCAGCGAGCCCCTCTCATAGCGGATCTGACCTTCATAGACGAGCATCAAACGCCGTTGCCTTACAAACTGACCTCCTACCCTCATGCTCTCTTCTTCAAAACTCGGCTGGGGAACTTCGCTTTGGCCTTCCAAGACCAAGAGACCCTGGCCTTCGGCCTTCCTCCAGGCGTCACCGCAGGCTTGAAGTTCCGTGTACGGCCTCAACTTTGGCAGGAAGAGGAGTATGGAGGGCGGTTCAAGACGGTTCGCAACGTCGCCTACACCACCAATGGTCGGGTAGCCCTCAATGAGGTGAGAGGCACCGAGGATGGGTATCTGGTCCAGTTCCTAGCGAAGGCGCGTAAGAGGACAGCCGTAACCTTAAGTGTATCCGGAGCGGAAGAGGCCAATCGGAAAGTATATCCCTTTCCCCGGACGCTGAGCCGTGCCGAGAGACGGTGGCATCGCTGGTTCGAATGGGCTCCTGAGGTGACAGATCGGTACCGCCCCCATTACTACTATGCATGGTGGATCATGGGGAACGGCTTGGTCAGCCCGCGTGGAGCGCTAGCTCACGAGGGGATGATGCCTTCCAAGGAGCACTATGTGGGAGTCTGGCATTGGGATGCCTGCTTCCACGCCCTCGCCTACCGACACGTTGACCCACTCCTGGCAGCCAATCAACTGCGTATCATGGTGGATAAACAGCAGTCAGACGGTATGATCCCTGACGCCATATACGATGAGGGGGTGGTAGCCCATTTGGAGGAGCCGGTGCGTGCTTCGGTGACCAAGCCCCCTGTTATCGCCTGGGCAGCGATGAAAGTATATCAACTCAGCAACGACAAGTCGTTCCTCGCGGAACTCTACGACCCCTTGGTGCGCTGGAACTCCTGGTGGTTCGGGCTTAACGATGATGACGCTGATGGGTTGGCTCAATACAATCACCCCTTTTCCTCGGGGCTGGATGATAGTCCACTGTGGGATGAGGGGATGCCGGTGGAGTCTCCCGATCTGAACACCTACCTCTGTTTGCAGATGGAGGCTTTGGGCCAGATGGCCGCATCGCTTGGAAAGGCCGATGAGGCAGCGATGTGGGAGAGGCGTTCGGAGGCCCTGTTGAAGAGGATGCTGCAAGATTTCTACGATCCGGCGGTGGGACTCTTCTGGGCCACAAAGGATCACCAGCCGATCCGTGTGGTCACCCCTTTCAGCCTTTTCCCCCTTTGGACCGGTAGGCTGCCCGAGAAGGTAGCCGATAGGCTGATCGACCATTTGACCGACCCTGAAGAGTTCTGGACAGACTATCCCATCCCCACCGTGGCTCGAAATGACGCCAAGTATGACAGCCAGCGGATGTGGCGAGGACCAACCTGGCTCAACATCAACTACATCTTTGTGGAAGCCCTCCTACGAAGCGGCAGGGTGAAACTAGCAGAAGAACTGCGGGAGCGTACTATGGAGCTGCTCATGAGGCACAAAGATATATACGAGTTCTACGATCCAGAGACTGGGGAGCCGGGCCCTACCGCTGCACCCGCCTTCGGCTGGTCGGCAGCCCTCTTCATCGATCTGGCGATCCAGGCTAGCCAAGGAGAGGTGACTTGATTGAGTTGGAGGATCCTGCGACTAAGCCCTCCCTAAGCATACTTCACTACACCGCTCCACCAGTGATTGGAGGCGTGGAGGCCACCATCCGCGACCACGGGCGGTTGCTGGCAAGGCGGGGTTATCCAGTGATGATCATCGCCGGCCGAGGGGAGGCCTGGCACCGGAGGCTAGAGATGAGGCTCATCCCTGAGGCGGACTCCATGCACCCGGATGTCCTCAAGGTGACACGGGCCCTGGAGCAAGGCGTCGTGCCACCTGCTTTTCATGGTCTCCAAGAGAACCTGCACAAAAGGCTTCGCCACGTACTACAAAGAACGGAGATCTGCTTTGTGCACAACGTGCTCTGTCTACATTTCAACTTGCCCCTCACGGCTGCTATCCACGACCTGATCGATGAGGGTTGGGTGACCCGTTTCGTGGCCTGGAATCACGATCTCTCCTGGACCGATCCAGCACAGCGAAGCAAGATGCATCCTGGCTTCCCTTGGGACTTGCTGCGCCAGCCCCGGGAGGAGTTGACTTATGTAGTTGTCTCCGAGGATCGTCGCCATGATTTGGCTAGGTTGCTGGGGATTCCAGATGATTCCATCCGCGTCATTCCCCCTGGAGTCAGCTTCGCAGCCTTCTTCCGTCTGGCCTCTGCCTCTCGTTACCTTGTCGAAGAGTTGGGTCTTTTGGACCCGGAGCTGTTGCTCCTACACCCGGCTCGCATAACTCGTCTGAAGAACATCGAATTGGGTATCGAGGTGGTCCACACCCTGCGAGAGCGCGGGATCGACGCCTGGCTGATCGTCACCGGCCCTCCCGATCCTCATAATCCCGGCGAAGTGGCTTATGCCCAAGAGCTGAAGGAGCTATCCAGAGAGAGGGGGGTGGAGGAGGAAGTAATATTCGTCTATGAGCACGGACCGGACTCCGCCACTCCACTCCTCTTAAGCGATCAGATGGTCAACGATCTATATCAGATCGCTGACGCCCTCTTTTTCCCCAGCCACTCTGAGGGTTTCGGTATACCGATGCTGGAGGCTGGCTTGGCTCGCCTCCCGGTCTTCTGCTCAAACATCCCTCCCTTTCACGAATCGGCTGGAGAACACGCCCATTTCTTCGAACTCGATGAGGATCCTTCTGCCATCGCCGATCTCATCATGGATGTCATGAGGGACGATCCGACCTATGGACTCAGACAGCGGGTATTACAGCGTTATACTTGGCGAGGCGTCATCAGAGAACTCATCCAGCCGCTTATCGAGGAGCTGACATAGAATCTGAAGGCAAAAAGGCGGTGAGGATCTCTAATGACCGAATCTGAACCTCCGTCGCCAATCCTCAGGCAGCGAAGGGCTCGCTTACGCAGATTGGCCCGCGACCTGTTCGCAGAGCGCTCTCTATTCATTGCCTCCAACCGAGGACCGGTCACCTTTGAACGCTCCAGATCTGGGAAGGTACGCCGTAGACGCGGCACAGGAGGTGTGGTCAGCGCTGTCAGTGCCATTAGCCGATACGCAAACCCGGTGTGGATCTGCAGTCCCATCTCCTCTGTAGATCGCGAGATGGCGAGCCAGGCGCTGGGAGAACCGATAGCCTGTTCGACCAGCGACTATCAGTTTCGTCTGCGGTTCATAGTGACCAAGGAGGAGTTCTACGAGAAGTACTATTTAACGATCAGCAACCCCCTGCTATGGTTCCTGCAGCACTACATGTGGGACGTGCCCCGCACCCCAACTTTCACCCCAGAGATGTGGTCCGCTTGGAAGGGCTATGAAGAGGTCAACCGCGCTTTTGCCCAGGCCATCGCTGAGGAGGCGACAAGAGTGGGAAGGCCCACCATCGTGATGTTACAGGATTATCACTTGTATCTATGCCCGGGGGCTTTGGCTTCCCGGCTGCCAAAGGGTTGCTTGCTCTCCCACTTCATCCACATACCCTGGCCTGGCGCTGACTATTGGTTGGTTTTGCCTCCCATCGTCAGGGAGCAGATCTTGGGCAGCCTCTGTGGGAATGATATCTTGGCCTTCCACACCAGACGCTACGCTCTCAACTTCCTCCGAACCTGCGAAAGTTTGCTGCCTGGTTCTGAAGTGGATTACTCGTCCTACACCGTAAGACGGGATGGAAAGATCGTTCGGGTTCGCAACTATCCGATTTCGATAGATATCGCTGCCCTACGAAGGGTGAGTAAAGCTCACAAAACCGCTCGACATCGGGATCGTCTCCTCCGCCGTTTGGGAGAACAGACTATCGTCCGCGTTGACCGTATCGAACCCAGTAAGAACATCGTCCGTGGATTCCAGGCCTTTGATCTCCTACTTGAGCGCTATCCTGAGCACCGACATCGAGTGCGCTTTCTAGCCTTTTTGGTGCCCTCACGTCTGGGGATTGAAGAGTACCAGAAGTACTTAGAGGAGGTAATTGCGGCTGCTCAATGGGTCAACCTGGAGTATGGGGACAGCGAATGGCAGCCTGTCGAGCTCTTCATTGGAGAGGATTACGCTCGCGCTGTGGCCGCGATGCGGCTTTATGACGTGCTGCTGGTAAACCCCATCATCGATGGCATGAACCTGGTGGCCAAGGAGGGGCCGGTGGTGAATGAGCGAGACGGAGTTCTGGTCCTGTCGGAAGGCGCCGGCGCATGTGAGGAACTGGGGGAGGGAGCTTTGGTGATCTCACCGTACGACTTGGTGGAAACAGCGGAGACCCTGCACCAGGCTCTTGTTATGTCTCCCGGCGAGCGGGCACAGCGAGCCAGGGTGTTGCGCAGAATTGTGGAGGAGCACACGGTGACCGACTGGCTCTATGACCAATTGCTGGATCTGTCCCATCTCCAAGGCTCCTCTACCGATGGTCCCTAGAGAGAGCATCCGCAAGAGTAGCCAGGAACTCAGCCAACCCTTCGATTCCCTCAACCACCAGATCAGCTTCCTCCTTGAGCCCAGGGGGCATCTCCGGTGATATAACCCCGACGGCTAAAGCCCGCCTCTCCTCCTGAATCGCCCAGCGATGAATCGCTCGGAAGGCATCCAGATCGGTCTCGTCGTCGCCGGCATAGACAATATCCCTCACATCATACTTGCGGAGTAGATCGAGCAGCGCGGTGCCTTTGTTCACATCGAGGGGAGGCCTTAGCTCCACCACGCGACGCCCCTCCACCACCCTGAGACCGGGTTCCGCTGCCAGCTCGCGCAGGAGCGACGCGATTCGCCCTCTTGCTGCTGGCGGGTCCTGAGTCGATCGGTAATGGATTGAGGCGGTGATTCCCTTGTCCTCGAAGAGAAGGCCGGGGAGCTTGAGCTCTTGGCGCGCCCGCTGTAGGATGCTACGGATCACCGGAGCGTATCGCAAAGCCTGGGGCTCAACGTATCTATTACCCTTCTCCCACCGCTCCAGCCCGTGGTTCCCGACGTACACGAGCCCCAGTAGTCCTACGAGTTGACGAACCTCCTCTACCTGTCGGCCTGAGAGGACAGCAATGAAGGCCAACTGTTCAGACAGCTTCGCGAGGCTGTCGCGACACCCGGGGTGGATTGTGGCCAGGTGTGGCTTTGGCGTTATCACGCTAACCGTGCCATCAAAGTCAGTGGCCAGCGCAATGGGTTGTGCATCCAGAAGACAGCCTATTGCTTCCTGCATGTCAATGGGTAGTGCCCCGCAAGTAGGGGAGATCTGCCAAGAATATCCTACGGTCTAAACTGCCTGTGGTCAAGTCTTTGGCCTGCGGTCCCTGGAAACCTGTCAGGTCACGGACAGCGCGGAGCAAAACAGGCCCTGGTCTCGTTTGAGAAGCGCCTATCCACATCGCCGCGCCTCGTCACCTCTACTACTAGCCCGTCGAAAGTGCGGCTTTTTCAAGTCCGCAGGGCTTTGTGTGACAAAAGAAAGGGCTCTCCTGCGACGAAGAGCCCAATACTGCCACGTAAGGACAGTTTTTCCGATCGGTCGCAACATAGTTGTGCATTATGGGGCGGGCGGGATTCGAACCCGCACGGGGTATTACTCCAGCGGATTTTAAGTCCTTAGCACTATCCGATTCCGCTCCATACTATATGTTGTATGTCTGTTCTCGAATTCCCCTGTATCTAGTAGGTCTGCGCCCATCGCAGGCCTTAGTTTTTTCAAAGTCCGCAGGACTTTCCGGATTGATGTACTTGTGGATTAAGTCCGCAGTAGTTTTGTCCGCAGTTTGACAGTCTGCCCCTAGGTCCCGTGGACCCAGACCCAGCCATTCTCGTGGCCTCCACACTAACACGAGCTGAGGTAGAAGTCAAATTTCGGGAGCGGTGTAAAGACGTGGAGGCAGTAGGCGGTACTGGGACCAAGTGCTTGCCACTGGGGGGAATGAGTTGAGGCGCCACTCCTCGTCGGCGGGACACGGTTATTTCTCGCCACAATTGCCTTGTCACAATAGTTGCACGCATGTCCATGTCGATTGCGAACGAAACCCTGCAAGTAGAACGCGTCGCCTGCTTGTGAGCATAAAGAAGCCCCTCTCGTGGTGGGAGGGGCTTGCCATTGCAAGTAACTTCGCGACGGGCATTCGATTTGCCAGGGAAGTACCTATCTTAAGGCCCTGTTGGTCTGCGAGGAGATCGAACCAATCCGGTTAGGGGCTATTTGGTCATTTCATCCAAGCATAGGGCAGGTGAATCGCAGGTGCAAGCCCTGTTCTTCGGGAAGCCGCTTCCCTTTCAGGATGACCGCGACCCATTCTGCGACATTTGCGCTGGGGGGCTGCATCACCGCAAGCCAGGCCGCTTCCATCCCCACTCGGAATACATGACAAACTCAGGGCAGGATCACACCATTTCAAAGGTGTCCCGCGGATCATTCTATATTCAGCAATACCCTGGAAATTGCGGTCTCAGCGGGGTCTCGCACAAGAATCACGGTCAAACTCCCTAGGAAAGCCATCAAATTGAGGGGTTGTGGTGAGATTTGGGTGAAAGGGTGAAGACAATGGGAGGAGGAGGATCAGAGACGAGACTCAGCAATGGATCTAACAGGGTTGCGGCAGTAGTCAAAGGGATCATCCCATACTCCGCAGGGATCGTAGAACTCAAGAGTGTCAGTCAGGAAGCTGTATATGTCCTTACAAGATCCCCTCCGGTATCCTTGCTCAGTTCGCGCTGCCGGGAGCAAAATCCCGCGTCTTCATCGAGCAAGGTTGGCTGAAACCGGCTTTCGGGACTCCGTGGCGGACCAGCCAGCGCTGGCGGTCCGTGAAGGTGACCGAACTCGAACGGCAGCAACTTGCCCTCCTTCATCGAGAACCGGGGTTGGCGCTCTATCCAGGACGGGAGGCTTACGTCCACTAGTGAGTACCCACGACGCCGATTATACAGAAAGAATCGGACTTGACCCAGGAAATCGACGGCCACGCATTAATGAAAAACATCTTGGCGTATGATCGTTAGGATGATATGAATAGATCTAAACTGATAGATTATCAGGGAAAAGTCGTTGACCGATGATCGTTACTATGATATAATGAGGTCGTAATTGATTATTAAGCAACCGCTGAAGCAGGGTACTGGGTCAGGGTGGGGGCCAAGCGCAGCACAGCTTAGCCACAGCAGCATTGAAACCGTCGAACAAGCATACTACTGAGGCACATGATGCTTAAATCGGAGCGGCAGGACGCAATCGTGAAAGAGGTGCTACGGCGAGGTACCGCATCAGTGGTAGATCTGGCTACGTGCATGGACGTGAGCGAGATCACCATCCGTCGGGATTTGGATGAGCTGAGCAAGGCGGGGCACTTAGAACGTATCCGCGGCGGCACTCGGCGCCCAAGGCCGCGGGGGCCCGAGCCACCTGTTGTGCAACGCCAGTTGGCCCAGGTGGCGGAAAAGCAAGCTATTGGTTTGGCGGCTGTGGAGTTGATATGTGATGAAGACGTGATAGCCCTCGAGTCTGGCTCAACGGTTATGGAACTGGCCCGGGCGATTGCGAGGCGAGCGTGGGAGGACTTGCAGGTAGTAACCAATAGCTTCAACATCCTGAACGAGATGATGCGGACGCCTGGTGTGCGATTGATCTTCGTCGGTGGCTTTGTCAACCCCGATGAAATGGGGACCTTCGGCACACTGGCTGAAGATATGCTCAGGTGCCTGAACATTAACAAGTTCTTTGTCGGTTGCCGTGGCATAGACCCAAGGACGGGGCTTTCCCATGATGTAGAAGCCGAGATGGAGATCGGCACGGTCCGGGCGTTCGTAGCTGCCTCTAACCAGGTATTCGTCTTGGCCGACCATACAAAGTTCGGCCACGCGTTCCCGTTACAGATGTTGCCCATAACTGACGTGGACGTGATCGTGACCGACAGCCTGACGCCAGAGAACATGTTGGAGGAGCTGCGCCAACATACGCGGGTGATCGTATCGCTGCTGGACAGCGCAGCGGGACCACAGGAGACAAATAGTGGCAACTAACGAGGGTGGGACGGCCAGTGTTTATGGCCAAAACGGTCAAGCAAGGTGACTTAACACGTAAAGCTTGGTCCGCCGTGGTGGGGCCAACACAGCTTGTAACCAAACCCGATGTGCCAGGAGGATTGATAGCCGAGCGTAGGCTTTCTTGGGATGAGATGCTTAGGGTGCCAGAAGAGCGCCTCAACGATTATTCTCACGCACCAGTACGGCTGCTCCCAGGTGCAGATACGTTCTTCCGATATTCGGCCCCTTACACGTTTTCTAGTGTCATCATGGGCAGACGGGAATTGGTGATGCGGGGTTCCGGGCGCTCCCAACTGGCCCTGCCTATCTTCAAAAATCGTGAATTTTCGCAGATATGAACGGTTCGGCCGTTAGTTGCACAACCGTTAGGCCAACTAACGATATGTTTAGGCAGGAGGGAGTAAACGATGGGCGTAATCACTCCAAAGGAACTGTATGAATGGTGCAAGATTCCATATCAGGAACTGGAAAACCATCCCCAGTTGAAACTACCCTTTCGCCTGTGTAAGGATTCGGACGAAATGGCCCAGATTATGGGACGTGCACTGGTCGATGAGATTCAGGGGCATAATGAGAGAGGGGAGGTCACCCGGGCCATCATTCCTTGCGGACCGAGGTGCTGGTACAAGCCGTTTACAGACCTGGTCAACAAGGAAAGGGTGAGTTTGAAGGAGCTTGTAGTCTTCCACATGGACGAATGCCTCGACTGGCAGGGACGGGAACTTCCCCGCAGACACCCCTACAGCTTCCGAGGATTCATGGAGGAGCATTTTTACCGACCTGTAGATCCTGAGCTGGCGGTCCCAGAGGAAAACAGTATCTGGTTAAACGCAAACAATATTGAGGAGGTCAAGGAGAAGATCTGGTCTGCCCCAGTCGACATCACCTATGGTGGCTGGGGACAGGATGGACATATCGCCTATAACCAGGCCAACCGACGTCCATTCAACCATGTGACAGTCGATGACCTCCGCAACTCCACGGTGCGCATTCAGGAAAACAATATTGACACCATCCTGGCACTGGCGGAGCGTATGTTTGGTACGGCATACCAGTTTGTCCCGCCCATGTCGGTAACCCTGGGCATGAAGGAATGTCTATCGGCAAAGAAGGTGCGGGTCTTCAGCGATACTGGCGCGTGGAAGCAGACAGCGCTCCGCGTCGCTCTATTTGGTCCCGTTACTGTGGAGTATCCTATAACTTTATTGCAGGAGCATCCCGATGCCCTGATAACGGCAACAATCGCCACGGCAACTCATCCCATCAGCGAGCACCCCGAATGGGATCTGGGAGGTTAGTACGCAGACTCTGAGCGAGCACTTTTTCTAGCAGTAACACAAGATGACATCTTTGAAGATAGATATCAGCAATTGCCGCTATCAGGCAATGATCGGTGTCGGGGGCATCGGGTCGGGCAGGTTTTTCGCCCTGAAAGCCAATCATACGCTTGGGAGGGAGGAGAGCCGCGGTGGGCACTTCCTTGATCGCCGGGACTACTGTAAGCTTCACATCGTTTGCCATTACGTCAAAACCTTGCTCGGGCCCGATTTCATAACTATCCCGATTGGCAAGGTGGGCGATGACGAAGAGGGGCATAGGCTACTCAGGGAAATGAAAGAAGCCGAACTGGACATGCGATACGTGAAGATTTCCCCGGGCGATCAAACGCTCTTTTCCTTATGTTTTATCTACCCCGACGGGAGCGGCGGGAACCTAACTACAGACGACTCTGCTAGCGCAAAGGTCGATGCCGTGTTTGTTGCAGAAAGCGAACCTGAGTTTTGCCGATTCGAGGGGCGCGCCGTTGCCCTCGCGGCTCCCGAGGTCCCAATGGTAGCGAGGCAAAAGCTGCTTCAGCTGGGTATGGAACACCGCTCCTTTCGTGTGGCATCTCTTACTTCCCAAGAAGCGAGTTCCACAATAGCAACAGATCTATTGCGCAACACCGACATACTGGCAATCAATCTGGATGAGGCTGCGGCAGTGGCAGGAATATCCGCCGAAGATGGACCTCCCTTATCGGTTGTCGAGGCCGCAATCGAAAGACTCCGCGACACTAACCCCGATATGCTCATCTCAATCACCGCAGGCAGAAGGGGGAGTTGGTCCTGGGATGGAGAGTCCCTCGTTCATGTCCCTGCCTTCCGGACAGAGGTGGTGAGCACAACGGGCGCTGGTGACGCGCACCTATCAGGTATTATCGCCGGTCTGGTTGCAGGACTTACGATGTCCCAGGCGCAGGAACTTGGAACACTTGCGGCTGCACTCTCGGTCACCTCGCCTCATACCATCGACAAGGAGATTGACAGGAAATGCTTGCGCGTGTTTGCCGCGAGAATACAGGCCCGTATATGTGATGCTGTCAAGAACTTGTTGGAGGATTGAATGAGCTTGGTCATGCGTATTATTCAACGGTTTGATGCCAGGTAGTGTTCCTCAATCGTGGATACGCGCCACCGCCCGCACGCCCAACCCCTCGACCAGCTCATCGGGTGCGATACAGACTGACCTCACCGGCGTCTTGAGGCCGGAGAAGATAGTTCCAAGGGAGTTATATAGATGCCAAAAATCACTTTGATCGGTGCTGGCAGCGTTGTTTTCACCCGAAACGTGTGCAGCGACATCCTGCTGACGCCAGCGTTGCAGGAGAGCAGTGTTGCTCTGATGGACATTGACCCTGTGCGCCTGGCCCAGGCACGTGATTTGGTCCAGGCAATTATTGATCAACGGCGACTTAAGGCCCGCGTCGAAGCCAGCACCGACCGGCGAGAGGCTGTGCGGAATGCAGATTACGTGATCACCACCTTCCAGCAAGGTGGGCTGGATGCGTATGCCCTGGATATTGAGATCCCCCAACGTTATGGCGTGGAGCAGTGCGTAGGCGACACCCTGGGGCCAGGCGGTGTCTTCCGGGCACTGCGCACCATCCCGGTGCTGATTGACCTGTGCCATGACATGGACGATGTAGCGCCGGAGACGCTGCTGCTCAACTACGTCAACCCGATGGCGGCCAACTGTTGGGCAGTGGATGTAGCCACCGGTCGCCCCTGCGTGGGTCTGTGCCACAGTGTGCAGGAAACCAGCGAGATGCTGGCCCAATGGATCGGCGTGCCCTACGACGAAGTGGTCTACCTGTGTGCTGGTATCAACCACCAGGCCTTCTTTCTGGAGTTCCGCCGGGGGAAAGAAGATCTCTATCCACTGATCTGGGAAGCTATCCAGCGGCCAGAGATCTACGCCCAGGAGCCGGTGCGCATCGAACTGATGAAACATTTCGGCTACTTTGTCACTGAATCCAGTGGCCACGCCAGCGAGTACGTGCCCTATTTCCGCAAAAGTGCCCAAATGGTGAATGAGGACCTGGTGCCGCGTTTCAAAGACGAGAAGAACTATTGGTTCGACTTTGGCCGCACTGGTGGCTATCTGCGCCATTGTGTGACCCAGCTTGGAAGGTTCCAGGATGAGTACGAGGTGATGCTCGCCGGCGAGAAGGCTCTGCCCACCGAGCGTACCCACGAGTATGGTTCCTACATCATCGAAGCGATAGAGACCAACCACCCCGTCCGCATCAACGGCAACGTGCCTAATCGAGGCCTGATTGAGAATCTGCCCCAAGGCTGCTGTGTGGAGGTGCCGTGCTTGGTGGATGGCAACGGCATCCGGCCGACGGCCGTTGGTGTTCTGCCTACCCAACTGGCTGCTCTCGATCGTACCAACATCAACGTACAGGAACTGACCGTCAAGGCCGCCCTCACGGGCAACATTGAAGCGGTATATCACGCCGTCACGCTCGACCCGTTGACCGCGGCCGTCTGTACCCTGCCTCAAATCCGCTCAATGGTGGACGAAATGTTGGCTGCCCAGGCACAATGGCTGCCGCAGTTTCGATAGATTCTGATCTAGATGCCATTTCTATCGGACATGCTAGAATCCCTGCGGGCTCAAATCTACAGGCTACATGTCGAACTGGTCAAGAATAACCTCGTCGTGTGGACGAGCGGCAACGTGACTAGGCGTGATGTGGCGACCGGTTTGGTCGTCATCAAGCCCGGTGGCGTCGGCTACGAGGAGCTCGCGCCGGAAAGCCCAACGTCACAAGGTGCAACTGTTCCCGGGTTAGGTTTGTGCTGCCTTGCACTGGGATTAAGTCTCGAAAACAGGCTAAGCATAGACAAATTCTAGAACAGGGGAAAGGCTGTGGTGGATAGCGAAATATATATCGCTTTCCTGCACAATTTCAACTTGCAGTTTGCTGAGTGTCCCGTGGATCGGACCGAGGTGATGGTTTGGCAGGGGTATATACCGCTGCTGGAGGTCTACGAGGCGCATCCCCAAGTGAAAGTCGATTTGTTTTTCACCGGCTATACGGATGAGTATCTCCTGCAGAAAGCGCCGCAAGTCGTGGAGCGAGTGAAGGCGGGTCGGGCTTGGAGGCAGTTCGGGATAGGCACCTATACCTACGCCCACCCGATCCTTTCCCTCATCCCCTACGAGGATGTGCGCCGTCAGATCGCACGGGGTATGGAATGCGATGAGCAGACGTGGGGCGAGCGCTTCCGGGGGTTGTTGTTGCCCGAGGTGTCTTGGGATGTTTGCTTGCCTCGGGTGATGGAAGAGTTGCGACTGGAATGGGTAGCCATCTACAAAGAGATCGTGCCTGCCTACGCTGAAGCGGTCACCTTTCCCAGCACAGCTTGGGTGGAGGGCATCAAGGACATGAAGGTCCAAGCCATCCTCGCCGATCGAAGCGTCGGCTACGCCACCTGCGAGGTAATGGAGGGGCAGGCCCCGGAGGTAGTTCTGGGTAAGTTAAGGGCTATTGAGGGGAAGGCTAAGAGCGATCAACTGGTGGCTATGAAGACCGACGCCGAGGCCCTCTACTTTAGCAGCCTAGCCCCGGAGGGCCAGCCTGGCCCCAAATGGGGCGACAAACTGCCTGAGGTGACAGCCCAACCAGGCTTCGATCGGTTGCTCTCACTCATCGAGGGATTGCCATATGTCCAATTCACCACCCTGGAGGGTTATTTGGCCAAGCATCCACCAACCGAGACCCTCTATGCAGAGAGCATCTCAGGACATGCGGGCTTCGACACTTGGCTAAGGGGCGAAGGTCGGGAACGACTAAATGTCTTGGAAACCGAAGCACGAAGCCAGATCCACGCCGCCGAGTACGCCATCACTTTGGCCACAAGGCAAGGAGCCGAGGTAAGGGAAGCGCGCCGGCTTCTCGAAGGGGCTTGGGACCAACTGCTTCTAGCGGAGAACAGCGACGGTCGGGGCTTTGTTCCCCACCCCAGTCGAAAGATCTTCGTGGCTACGGCGGCTGTGGAAGCGGTGGAATTGGCCAAGAAAGCAGTGGAAGCCATCGACTATGGCAAGTAGCCCAGTTGTGGCCTAGGCTCCGATTTCGCTTGGCGAATCGGGGGTGAAAGGAGGTGATAACACGGAAGGTGTAATCGACATGGGAGGCGCTCTGCACTCCTCAGGCGAACCTCCCAGAGGTCTTCGAGACCGTGCTCCCCAAAAAAGCGTATCAAAATTGGAAGGAGGTTGCAAAGTGAAAAGGACGATATGGCTAGTTCCGGCGATGTGCGTCATCGTCGCTCTGCTGTTGGCTAGTTGTGCGCCAGCCCCGCCTCCCGTTGAGACTCCAACATCGGCTGAGACCGTGACGCCACCTCCGCCAGCCGAGAAGGTGACCCTCCGTCTCTGGAGCCACATAAGCCCGGGCTTCATCGAAGCCAATGAAACCCTCATCGCCAAGTTCATGGAGGAGAATCCCAATATCGAGATCAAGTATGAGACCTTCGACTACGATGCTTACATCGAGATGCTGCACACGGCCATGGCTGGCGGGACCGAGGCGGACGTCATGGAGATGTTCGGTAGCTGGGTCTATGCCTATGCCAAGGGCGGAAGGCTGGCCCCCGTGCCCGAGAGCGTCATTACCTTGGAGGAGGCAAAAGAGATCTTCTACGCCGCCCCGCTGGAGGGTTATGTCTATGATGGGCGGTTATACGGGCTGCCCAATGAGTTCAACATCGAAAATGGGGCCGCCCTGGTGAACCCGGCCATGTTTGAGGAGGCCGGCTTGGAGTATCCGCCCCAGTGGGAGAGCTGGGATGACCTCATCGCTGATGCTAAGGCCATGACCAAGTACGAAGGCGGCGTGATGACCGTCGCCGGCTTCGACTTCGTAGCCGGGGATGGGGTTCCCTTCATATTGCTGGCTGGGATCCTGCAGAAGGGTGGGGACTACTGGGCTGAGGACGGCGCACACCTCAATCTCACCAGCCCTGAGGCCAAGGAGACGTTGCAGTGGATGGTGGATGTGGCCCAGGTGCACAAGGTCGTCGACCCTGTGGTCTTCAACGATGATGAGAACTGGGTAGGCGATGCCTTCTTCATGGAGATGTGCGCCATAGGCTTCGTGGGCCCCTGGATGGCCGCCGAGGGGCTGGCTGAGTATCCTGACTTCGAGTTCGATTACATAGCTGTGCCCCACTTCGGCGATGAGCCTCTCTTCGCTGCCGACTCCGGCTGGGGCAAGGTGGTCTCCGTAAGCAGTCCCCACCAAGAGGAGGCCTGGAAGTTGGTCCAGTTCATGGCCCTCAACGAGGAGAACGCTGAGTATTGGAACACTACCACGGCCACCGTCCCCGCTCAGATCGACATCGCTGAGAGGCGGGACATACTGGAGGCCGCCCCCTGGATAGAACCCGACCTTGATATCCTGCAGTATGGCCGCTACATCGGCCCTGTGCAAGACCGAGACATGCTGTGGTATGATATCATCTACCAGCATGGGCTCCTGGCCATGCAAGGCATCGAGACCGTCGATGAGGCCTGTGCGGCCATGGAAGAGGAGGGCAACGCCATGATCGACGAAGCCCTGGCTCAGTAGGTCGAGCTAGCCAACCAGTCGATGTGGGTTCGGGCGGGGGAGTCTTCATCGCTCTCCCGTCCGAACGCATCCTTGGTTGGAGGAGGGTTAGAGATGCGCGTTGTCAAAAAGAGGTTACCCTGGAGAGGGGTGAAGGGTGCCCAGTACCGCTTCGTGGGGCTTACACTCACCCCCATCATGATCTACCTTTTGATCTTCACTCTGTTGCCCATGGCCTGGGCGGTGGGCTTGAGTTTTTTCAGATATACGCCCGTGCGGGTGGAGAACCCCTTTGTGGGACTGGCGAACTACCGAGATATGTTCTTCGCCGACACACTTCCCGCTCGCCAATTCCGCATCAGCGTGCTCAATAC
>DAOULQ010000022.1:0-43663 GCA_034419095.1 Anaerolineae bacterium
CTCCCCGTCCCACCATGCCGAAGCCAGAAGCCGGCCATCCGGGGAAAAGGCGACGTCGAAGACAGGGCCAGTTTCTAGGAGGCGAATTGCCTCTAGGTTGTCCGCATCGTACAACCAGACCCCCAGCGATCCTCCAACGACCAGAATTGTACCGTCTGGGGAATAAGCGATGTCCTCGATGGTTCCACGCCCGAAGCGTACGACTTCCGTGGAATGACGAGTTGGGGCTTCTGCGCCTACGGTAGGTGTCAGGAGTAGCTCTCGCACCGGAATCGGGCTCGGCGATACGGGCGCGGCAGATGCCAGGATTGGAGGCGTGCCTTCCGCGCGGCCAGCCGGACCCGGGGATGGCCTGAGCAAGTAGTAGACTACCCCGGCGCTCAGCGCCATCACGATGAAGCTGATCAGCACAGTCCGTATCAAGGGGATTCTGGGGCCACGCTTGGCCCTCGGTGAGGCAACGGCAACTAGCCTCTTTCCACACTTGATGCAGAATCTAGCCGTGGCCTCGTTCCTAGTCCCACAATTCGAACACGTAGTCATCTCTGGCTTCCCATTGTAAACTACTTATGCGTCATCCTCTTCGCTACGTGAACAGAGCGTGGCGCAGAACTGGGCCCTACTGGGCAGCTGCACTGACCACAGACGCGAGACTCTCTTGGAGCCATCGAGTCGCCAGCTAGCTCTCATGATGTATCCTCGCCGAGCCGCGTACGTCTAGGTACCGGTGACCCGTCCTCTACCCTTGCGCAATGACCACCTTTCCTTACTTGGCCAGATCCTCGACGCTAACACCGGCGGCCTCGAGGGTGTCCCGGAAGGGGTCGTAGTAGGAATCGTCCTTCACGACTACCTCTTGCCAGCCATAGGCCTTCCCTATGGCCGCCACGCCCTCTTCGGTGGCCATGAGTTCCAGGAAGGCCTGTACTATCTTCTCCCTCATGTCGGGGGGGAAATCCTTGATGAACTGGAGGCCATCGTTGGGGATCTCGTCCGATTCGGCGATAACTACCACCTCATCGCAAACATCTGGGTAGTCATCAGCGATCGTGTCCCGGGCGTCGACATAACACGCTCCGGCATCGCAGTCCCCACTATAGACCGCTAGGACGACGTTGGGATGGGAGCCGGCCTCTATCTGCTGGGCCAAGTCGGTGTCCGGGTTCACCCCCGCTGCCTGAAGCATGACTCTGGGGATGATGTAACCTGACGTGGAGGCGGCATCGACCCAGCAGACGGTCTTGCCCGCCAGGTCCTCGATCTTGGTGATGCCTGTATCGGCCCCAGCGATGATCTGTCCTTTGTAGAAGGGGCTACCGAAGCGCACGCTGACCAAGGCTACATCGACGCCGCACTTCTCATGAGCCAGGAGGTAGGCGAGCGTGGCCAAGGGGCCGATGTGGGCCTTGCTGATGCACATGGCCTCGATGGCCGCCGAGTAACTGGTGGCTACCAGCCCTTCGAAGACGTAGCCGGTCTTCTCCTCCAGCAGGTCAGTCAGCGTCTCCGCGCTGGCAATGATCTCCGGGGCTTGACCCGAGGGCACGAAGACCAGAGCGATGGGGTTGTCTTCCGTCCCTAGGGCTGGAGGCGCTGCTTCGCCGATGTCTACGGATGGAGTTCCCACAAGAAATCCCCAGCAGGGAGTATTCTGAAATATGCTCCCTTCACCATGCATGATTACAAAGGAACCGGCAACCAACTCTTGTTGCGGCACGACATGTACTATATCGGAGCCTCTTGGAGTGATATTGATAGGGATCTCCTCCACCGGGCGTCTCTCGATTCTGAACAGGTGGAGGTCACTGGGGGACTCGCCAGGCGTGTAGACAATTAGAAACGGTTTCTGCTCAGAGATTTGGAAAGTGGGAAGGGGGTCGATTGAACTGTCAGCAAAGCTCATGGATGCGCGATCTAATTCTACGAAGGTTCCGTCTCGCTCGATGAAGATACCCGCATGGGGTGGAATACGGAGACCAGGCACAACCGCAGTGGCAGCCGGCGTTGCTGGCGCGACTTCTCTTGGCGCAGCGGGGCCCAAAGTCGGCCTGAGTAGGTAGTAGGCTACTCCCCCGCTCAGCGCCATCACGAGCAGTCCAATCAGCAGCCCTCCTGCCAGTGAAATTCCCGGACCGCGACGTGTGGGTTTCGGTGGCGGAGGGGCAACTAGACTCCTTCCACACCTGATGCAGAATTTCGCGGTGGCCTCGTTCTTGGTACCACAGTTCGGACACGTAATCATCTCTGCCTCCTCATTCCAAGGCATCTTCGCCTTTGCCAAGCAGACTTTCCAAATCTCTGGATATGGTCTCTATGCCCATTGGCTCCAGGTTCCATCACCGTAGAGCAGGTAAGTCTGCCCGCTGCCAGTTTGCAGGATGAGGCCGCCGTCAAACTCTTGAACGGCGCCATGCGCGCCCCACTCGCTGTTGGTCGCGTCACCTAGCCCCTGGCGGACTTTGCTATATGTACACCACACCTTGCCAAAACCAAACCTTGGTGTGGGTGGGCTTTGTAGTGTCCCGCAGGTGAACTCGGCATCACCTTCGTACCAGGTGTCATCGTAGCTTCCCCAATGGCCGTTACTGTACAAGACGTAGATCTTGCCGTTGTCCTGTCGCCAGAACATGCGTCCCCGTTGAAAATCCTCCTCGGCCATCCACACCCCGCTCTTTCCAGCGGACGACGGGCAGCCTAGCTGGCTTTGCTTCGCCCGCCAGACGCCAGAAAAAGCACCATAAACAGCAACAGCGCACGGAGTAGGGGAAGGGGTGCGAGTGGGTGATCGGGTGGCGGTTGGCGGGGGAGTGGCAGTGGGTGATCGAGGAGAGATTGGGGATGACATCGGCGTGTGGGTTGGTGGGGGAGCAGTCACGAGAGCGGTGGTGGACGGTGTGAGTTCATCCAGAAGAGTGGCGGTAGCAGCCACTCCCGCAGGAGAAGATGCTGGCAGGGTAGGCAGGAAGCTAAGGCCTGGTAGCTGGCTCGTTCCCCCGAACTGAGCCAATCCCGCGCCCAAGGCGATGCCAGCTAACGCGCAAGCAGCAATGAGGGCCACTGCCCAAATACTTGGTCGCCATGGTCTGGCCAGCGGGGGTGGGACGAAATCCTCAATCTTCTGTCCGCATTTCAGGCAGTATATATCGGTGTCGCGTACCTGCGCTCCGCAAGCAGCGCAATACCTTGCTTCGTGCGTCATATTCGCCCCCCGCTGCACCGCAGCTAGGCGAGGCCCGATGCGAATAGCACTCTGAGCATCAGAGAGAGCTATCGCGTGTCCTCGTTCCCAAACTCCTCGACATCGGCCGACAGATCAGCTGAAGTCGGTTCCGGTTGCTCAACCTTGGCACCGCATTCTGGACAGAAAACCGCCTCTTCAGGGAGGCTATGTCCGCAGGCGGAGCAGCAGTTCAGTGAAATGGGTTCAGCCGCGACTAGTTCAGCTAGGCTTGCGCCGCACCAGGGACAGAACTTGCTTTCAACGGGTATCCCAGCTTGACACTCAGGACAGGTGGCCCCCCTGGCTTCGGGAGGTGCTACATCCTCTGCCTGCGTTCCGCAATTAGGACAGAACACTGCTTCGTCGGGCAGTTGAATTTGGCATCCCGGGCAGATGTGGCCATAGACTGGTACGGTAACACGGCGCGCAGACAATTGAGCGATCCGTTGCATATCCAGTTCTTTTCGGGCAATCTGGTCTTCCAAGGTGATGATTGCTTGGCACTCCGAGGCAATCTGGTCTTGGGCACCCTCACCGCTCTTGAAGAGCTCTAGGACGCGTTCGCCAAGCCCCCTGACAACCGCGTCCCTGTGTTGCCGCAGTCGGCGAAGCTCTCCGCCCTCCCTGACTAGGCGCGTCCGCTTTTCGATCTCCTCCTTCGCCATCTCGGTTCCTTCTCTGATGTAGTCGAGGAACTCCATGGGCTTCCTCCATCGAATGACTCGGGACTTGCCTTTGTCAAGCGGACGCAGCCGGTCTTGTCGCGGCACTACATCCGCTGTTCAATGTCAGTTTGATGGCGACTTGCTATGGGATTGGTTTGAAGAAGAGAGGTTGATGACTCAGCGGCGAAGATGAAGTGCTCCCCATTCCTTTGAATGCAAGGATGACAAAATCGCTTCGCTCATCGCCAGTCCGTGGCATCGACAGCAACTATCCAAAAAAGACATGTCGCGGTCAGACGATTCCTCTTGCGCAGTGAAACCCTCCAATGACCTCAAACCGATTATATCATCCGCTTCCTGTCTCGTCAATGATTTCCGATGCACCACGGCTCTGGTTCCTCACATAAGTATGCTTATCTGGAGAATGCTTCTTGATTCTCCCCCACCCAATCTGCTAGAGTGGCATTGATAAGGCGAGAAAAACGCCTAAGATAATGTTGCCAACTCAGCAGAAAACATCACCAAGGGGGAGGGGAGAGGTTGAGCGAGACCCACAACCCCTCCACTGATCCATCGAGCATCTGCGTTCACTCGATGGAAGTGAACGGACTATTGCGTCTTATTCTAGTGACCTCAAGCTCTTTGCAGGGTGGTTCTACGAAACCAATAGGGAAGAGCTAACCCCGAAATCAATAACCCCGATCGATCTCAGGGAATATAAGCGTTACCTTTTGGATGATCGCGGCCTCAAACCAGTCACAGTGAACAGAACACTGGCCGGCATATCGCCCTTCTGCAAGTGAGCACAAGACCAGGGGCTCGCCGACAGCAATTCCTCTGATGAGATTCGCATGGTTCCAGAGGCAGGGACCGCTCGGAGGTGGCTAACCAAGAGCCAACAATATGCTTCGGTTAGGCCAGTACAGAAAGCCAACAGACCAGGCTCCGATATGTTATTCCTAATCACCAGTGCTCTAGACGCGGCTACGCACTATTGCCGTGGGAGACCGCGAGGAATACCCTGCGTCCGGCGTCGCGTCACACCATGCGAAGTTGCGGTGGCCAGAAACTAGGAGGTTCAACCATTCTAATACCCAGCAACTCTTTCAACTGATTGACGTCGCTCGGAGAGTGGCCTGAATAGTCATCGTTGAAGAAACCGTAGATTCTCCCGACCTTTTCCCCTAGCTCCTTGATCGTATCTGCCCAGAGCTCGAGATCTCTACATCGGTTGACTTTCTCCTCCTGCCTTCGGGTGCGCATTCGGCGATTCCCGATCCAACGGATGTAGGTGAAATCGGCTGTAGTCTGCGGGACCGCTGGCATCAGGTCCGTATCTGCGATGCACCAGGCAACGCCGTGATGCTGGAGTAGTTCAAACGCATCCTCTCGGATCCAAGAGTCATCTCGAAACTCGATGGCAAACTCCTGATCTGGAGGCAACCCCGCAAGGAACTCTTCGAGGGGCTTCCTGTAACCGGAGTGTACGGTAGCGGGCAACTGGATGAGGATAGGCCCCAGCTTATCTCCCAGACCACTCATCACCCCCAGGAACTCATACAACGCCCTGAGAGCGTTGGTCAGGCGCTGTTCGTGAGTGATCTCCTTGGGCATCTTGGCGGTGAAGACGAAATCGTCAGGGGTGATCCTGGCCCAGGTGTCAACGGTGGAGGGTCTGGGGATACCGTAGAAGGTGGTGTTGATCTCGACGGCCTTGAAGACCTGGGAATAGAATTGGAGAAACTGGTTAGGTTTGAGGTGAGGTGGATAGAACCTACCTACCCAAGAGCGAGAGCCCAGACTCTGCGTTCCGAGAAAGATCTCTGTCAGCGTGGCCACCTCCCACATGCGATTCAACTAGCTATTCCTACCACGCTCATAGTGTTTCAGGGAGCAGAGACACTCTCCAGTCTCCCCAGGGGAACGGCTACTCGGACAGGTGGCGGATCACCATCACCACTTTGCCCTGGATCTCTACGTTCTCCGCTGGTTCGAGAATGGGTTCCAAGGTAGGGTTGGCAGGTTGCAGTCGGACCTGCTTCCCTTGCTGGTAGAACCTCTTGAGTGTGGTCTCCTCTCGATCTTTCAGCCAGACAGCCACCATTTCCCCGTTCTCGGCGGTCTCTTGATGCCTCATCAGCACGATGTCCCCGTCGTTCACCAGGGCGTCGATCATGGAGTCGCCCTTGACCTCCAGTGCATATATCCCGGCAGGGCTCTTGAGCTGATCACGAGCCACCTCGATCATCTCATGGGGAGGGCCCTCATCTTGTGGGACAGGGATCGGCTGCCCCGCCGCGATCCGCCCCAGGAGGGGCATGGTCCCGGGGTCCCAGGGTGAGAGGGCATGAGAGCCCACCATCTTGATGCCCCGGGACACCAGGGGGTCCCGCTCGATATACCCTTCTCTCTCCAGGATGTTGAGGTTGTAGTTGACAACTGAGGTGGAGGAGATCCCCACCGCTTTTCCGATCTCTCGGAGGCTGGGAGGGTAGCGATTCTCGCGAGTGAACTGTGCTAGGAACTCGAGGATCTTTTTCTGTCTCTCCGATAAGGCCTTCTTCATGCTCGCTCCTTTCGTGCAGCGCGTCGAGAGACGCAGCCTGTGGAAGCAACTTTTAAGGTTGTTCCCCTTGACAAGAACGGATGTTCTATAGTATAATATCGCTGCAAGAATAGAACATTTGCTCTAATGATACTGCATTCTGCCCTATTTGTCAAGGGGGTTCTTGTGATCTCGAGGAAAGGGGTTGATGGGGATATCGAGGGGCTCGTTGAAGAGCGAGTAGGCTCCCGCGCTGTGGGACGTCTGAGAGACACCCCACTCTCCAGCGATGCGCTCTCCATCCCCACTGGCTTCCCCTCTCTCGACAAAGCCTTAGGAGTGGGTGGGATACCTCGGGGGAAGATAGTGGAGATCTTCGGTCCTCCCTCCTCGGGCAAGCTCACCCTCGCCCTCAGCCTCCTATCTCAGGCTCAGAGTACCGGTGAGCCAGTGGCCTATGTGGACCTCTCTGGGGATCTCGACCCGGTGGTCGGGGCACGATTGGGAGTGGAGATGGATTCACTCCTCATCGTGGAACCCCATAGTCTGAGAGAAGGGTTTGAGATAACCCTAACGTTGATAGGCAGCGGGGCTCTTGGTTTGATGGTCTTCGACCTGGCAGCAGGAGCTTCGGAATCAAGAAGTACGGTTCTCGACCCCAGGCTGATGTCAACAGCTTTGCGTCGTCTAGTCGGTATCATAGCCAGGAGTAAGAGCTCGGTCATCTTCGTCAACTGTCTCCTCGCTGCTGGTTCGAATGAATATGAAGAAAGCCCCGGTGGAAAGGCTTTGAAACACTACGCCTCGATCCGCCTGAGGATGGAAAGGACGGCCTGGCTGCGCAGAGGGTCAGACATCACCGGTCTGAGGGCGGACGTTCGGGTGGTCAAGAACAAGTTAGCACCTCCCTTTCGCGTGGCAGAGATAGAGATACTCTACGAGGATATCGATGAGCCCAGACAACTCAGCTTTTTCTGAGCATCGCCGGATCGCCTATCTGTTGATTCCTCACTTCGCCGTTGCCGTGGAGAGGCGGGAGAGGCCAGATTTGAGAGGCAAACCCGTCATCGTTGGTGGGCAGCCCTATGAAGGAGGTGAGGTCTTCGACGTCTCGCGTGAGGCTCAGGAGCATGGCGTTCGGATAGGGATCCCCCTCAGCCAGGCGGAGGAACTCTGTCCGGAGGCGATCTTTCTCCCCCTTGATGAGGAGAAATATCGACAAGTCTTCTCCGAAATATTGAAGGTTCTGGAACTTTTCAGTCCTAAGATCGAGCCCGAAGGGCTGGGTTGTGCCTACCTAGATGTGACCGGTTGCCAGGGGCTTTTTGGTGAAGATGAGGTGTTGGCTATAAAGATAGCACAGGCCATCCAGGATGAGACGGGGCTTATTGCCTTGGTAGGAGTGGCCGGGACCAGGTTTGCGGCTCGCGTTGCCGCATCGTGTGCCGGTTATGAAAACACAAGAGTTGTCAGACCGGGAGCGGAGAGGGGTTTCCTAGCGCCTCTTCCGGTGGAGATACTGGCTGAGAATGAAGAGCTACTGAGGCGTCTTGATCTGCTGGGCATTGAGAGGGTGGGAGAGTATAGCACTCTACCGGCTTCAGATGTGGGAGTACAGTTTGGGGCCAATGGTCAAATGGCCCACCGGCTGGCTCTGGGGATGGATGGGAGTCACGTCGTAGTCCGAGAGACGCCCCCTGTGTTGGAGGAGGGGATAGAGCTCTGGGAGTCGATAGAGAGTCTTGAAGGGTTGAAGTTGCAAGTCGATGGGATTGTGGATCATCTCGCTTTTCGATTGCACCGGGGAGGATGGATGTGTAGAGAGGTGAAGATCTCGTTGATGATGAGCGATGGTCGAGTCAAGGAAATGAGATTGTGCTTGAGTGAGCCTACGGCCTCGGTCTTGGAGTTGAAAGGCCGGGTAGAGCGGTTACTCAAACGGCAGCGTTATGGTTCTGGGGTGTTGGGCATCACCATCTCGCTGGGTGGACTTTGCGGTCTGGATGGGAAGCAACTGGGTCTAGAGATTGTCGACATTCATCAGCGAGCAAGGCTGCAGAAGGTAGTTTCCCATCTCCGGAAAAGATTCGGTCCAGGCCGGATAAAGCGGGCAGTGCTTCGGGATATACGTTCTCTCATCCCCGAGAAGCGTTTCTCGCTTCTAGACTATGGCGCGGAACTCTATTCTGAATAGGACAAGGCAAGGATGACTCGGCTTCTCTACCCTCCGATCAGGATCACAGTTGTCATCGATAGCCAGGGCAGACCAAGCTCTTTCCGTTGGGATGGAAGGCGTCATGAGGTGGCGGGAATCTGCAACAGCTGGCGGGTCGATACCGACTGGTGGAAGAGGAGAATCGCCCGGGTCTATTACAAAGTAGAGACCAGAGAGGGGCTGTTGTGCAACCTCTATCTGGATGAGGTGGGGGGAGAGTGGTATTTGGCGAGGATATACGACTAGGGAGGGAGATTGTGATGGAGCGTTCTCAGCCGCTTATTGGCAGCATCTCTCATACGCCTCAGCCAGCGGTGGACATCTTCCACGGTACTGAGGTGGAGATAGTTCTCGTCGGTCCACGCCCGAGCAGCCTCGCCGAGGGCTTTAAGGAGCTTTTCTTTCCCCGATCTATTTCGTTTCATCCTAATGTTTATAGACCTCGCGTCGGTGGCGCACGCGAAGCAGAATCACATGCCTACTTCTCATCCGTTGCTTCCGGAGGCCGACGCGGCCTGCTCGAGGAAAGTGGAGATGTCCTCCACGGTGCTCACATCCCCTTGCAGGTACTCTCGTCGCGCGCAACGGATGGAGCTGAGGTACGTGAGATCACCCAGCTCAGAGCAGGTCTTCATAAGATCCTGGAACTCCTCCAAGCCCGTGATGATTGCCCGCACTTGGCCCCGACGCGGGAAGATGAAGCGTACGTGCTATTCACACACGGCGTCCAAGATTTCTCGGAGCCGGGTACGCGCCTCAGTGGTGGAGAGGACGCGGATCCTAGGCTTCTGCATCTCAGACATCCCCTCTCCCCTTGCGCATCAGCAGGTGGAAGCGGCCCTCCTCTAGCTCCGCCATTTCGGTCGTGCCTACACCTGATCAGGTACCAAGGCAAAACCAGCCACCTCAAAATGCCGATCGAAGGCGAAGGCTCGATCGAGTCCCATCTTCCCCATGAGGACAAAGGAGGTCCCATCGACGAAACTGAAGGGCTGATTGCGGTACCGCTTCAAAAGCGCGTAGGCAGCCTCCTCCAGATCTGGGGAGATGAAGATGATCTCCAAACGGGTGCTGGCTCTCGTTCGATCCAAGAACTCCCAGGCCGCCTCATAGCCCAGCCGGGTACAGAGGAGGGTATAAGTCTCGCCGACGACCAGGTTAGAGGTAATAAATCTCTCTCCCCTGGCCATAGCTTCCCGAAAGAAGCTCTGCGCCCTCAGGTGGTTGATGTCTCCCTCATCGGCAAGGGCGTACCACGCCGAGGTATCGACGAAAAGGCTAATCATCTTTGGAGCCGCGCCCCAGCTTCACTTCGGCCAGGTAACGATCGTGTTCCTCCGAGAGATTCCCTGCCTCACTCTGGCCCAAGCCGACGATTCCCATCAGGGGATCGTCCTCGACGGGGAGCCGCTCTCGGAGGACTGCCCGCACCCCTTCTCGGATCAGCTCTGACTTGGAAAGTCCTAGGCGATCAGCCAGCTTTTCCAGGAGCCGATCCAACTCTGGCTCCAAGTAGAACTGCAAACGCTCCATTCTGCCGGCCATGGATCCTCCTTGTACATATACATTATATCAAAAAGATGTATACATTGCAAACTACGCACCCTTCCTCGCAGGGCGAGCGAAGGAGGAGTGAGCAGCTTTGACCAGGCATGCTAGCTACATCGAACTTCATAACCACACCTTCTACTCTTTATTGGATGGGGCATCTCCCCCGGAGGTGATACTGGATCGAGCGGCCGAGTTGGGTATGGGTTCCCTGGCCATTACAGATCATGACGGCCTGTATGGGGCTGTGAACTTCTGGCTGGCGGCCAAAGAGCGGGGGATAAAGGCCATCATCGGAACAGAGCTCACTTTGGACGGAGGTTTCCATCTGGTGCTCCTGGCCAAGAACCAGAGGGGGTACAACAGCCTGTGCCGCCTCATAAGTTACGCTCAGCTCTCTCATAGGAAGGGAGAGGCTTCCCTGAGCATGGAGGCGCTTGAGGAATATGGGCACGACCTCATTGCCCTCTCCGGGTGTCGAAAAGGGGAAGTGGCCTCACATCTGATCGAAGGGAGAAAGAAGGAGGCGTATGAAGCAGCCATAAGATACGCTTCTATCTTCGGTGAGGGGAATTTCTATATCGAGTTGCAAAACCACCTCCTCCCAGATGATACCGTCTTATGCGGTGAGCTGGTGGAGCTGGCTAACAGGCTGGGGCTTCCCTACGTGGCGACCAACAACGTCCATTACGCCTCAAGAGATGGTCACGAGTTGCAAGATCTCCTGGTGTGCGTAAAGGAGAAGATCACCGTAGAGGAGTCGAGTGAAGTGCGCAAACCCAACTCCGAATACTTCCTCAAACCCTACCAGGAGATGACCAACCTGTTTCAGGCCTATCCGGAAGCGATATCCAACACGGTGGAGATCGCCAAGCGATGCGAGGTCGACTTGAACCTAAGGGAACACGGATTCCCTAATTTCCCCCTTCCCGAGGAAGAGACCGCTTCCAGCTATCTGGAGAAGCTGTGTCAAGAGGGAGTGAGGAGAAAATACGACCCTCCAAGGGATAGGGCCTGGAAGCAGCTGGAGCATGAACTTTCGATCATCCGTCAGATGGACCTGGAGACCTATTTCCTCACCGTATGGGACATCATGCGATTCGCCAAAGAGAGGGGCATCCCTGCCCAGGGGAGAGGCTCGGCGGCCAACTCCCTGGTGGCCTACGTCCTTGATATCACCAAGGTAGATCCCTTGCGCTACAACTTCCTCTTTGAGAGGTTTCTCAACCCCGAGGGTTCAAGCACCCCTGATATCGATATAGACTTCTCCACCAACCATCGAGAGGAGGTTATCAACTATGTCTACGAGAGGTACGGCCAGGATCACACGGGGATGATGTGCACCTACTACACCTTCAAGGCCAGGCAGGCGATAAGGGATGTGGGCAAGGCCTTAGGTTTCCCCCAAGGTGTCTTGGATCGGCTGGCCAAGTCCGTCGACCGCTGGGCGGAGGATTTGAGCGAACACATCACCGAGGAGATGAATCTGAAGGGGATGGAGAGATCTCTACCCTGGAGGAAGTTCGTCAGCCTCTGCAACCAGATCATCCACTACCCCCGCCATTTGGGGATCCACGTTGGAGGGATGGTGATCACCTCTCAACCTCTGGTAGAACTGGTGCCCTTGGAAAGGGCGACGATGCCAGGTAGGGTGGTGACCCAGTACGATAAGGAGTGGATGGAAGAAGTGGGGTTGATCAAGATCGACCTCCTCAGCCTCAGGACACTCTCTTTGGTCCACGACGCACTGGAGATGATCGAAGAGAATCACGGCATCAGAATAGACCCCGAGAAGGTGCCGCTGGATGACCCTTTGGTCTTCGAGACTCTCCAGAAGGGAGACTCGATAGGCATGTTCCAGGTGGAAAGCAGGGCTCAGAGGAATACCCTTCCTCGTCTTCGGCCGGAGAAGTTCGAAGACCTGATAGTCGAGGTGGCCCTCATCCGTCCAGGACCTCTCCAGGGGAACATGGTTCATCCCTATCTCAGGAGAAGACGGGGTCGGGAGAAGGTCACCTATCTTCATCCCTCCCTCAAGCCCATCCTCAAGGATACGATGGGGATCATCGTCTTCCAGGAGCAGGTGATGCAGGTGGCCATGGCCATCGCTGGGTTCAGTGCGGCTGAGGCCGACAGTCTGCGGCGGGCCATGAGCAGCAAGCGTTCCCGCTGGGAGATGGAGAAACTTCGCCAGCGCTTCATGGAGGGTGCAAGACTCAAGGGAGTTGAGGAAAAGGTCGCTTCCGAGATCTTTCGCCAGATCGCAGGTTTTGCTGAGTTTGGGTTCTGCCGTTCACACGCCGCTGCCTTTGCCCAGACCGCCTATCTCACCGCCTGGCTCAAGATCTATTACCCCGCTGAATTCTGCTGTGCTCTCCTCAACAACCAACCGATGGGCTTCTATCAGGTCTCAGTGGTCGCGAATGACGCCAAGCGGCATGGTGTGGAGATCTTGCCGGTAGATATCAATTGTAGCGGGGAGAAGTGCATTACGGAAGAGGGTAACGTCCGGATCGGTTTGATCTACGTTCATGGCCTGGGGGAGAAAGCCGCTCGTCTGATCGTCGAGGAAAGTAATAACGGACTATATGGATCGTTGCGCGACTTCTACCGAAGAACTCGATTGACACGTCGTCCTCTAGAGAACCTGATCATGGTGGGAGCCATGGACGGCTGGCAAACCCCACGGCGGGAACTGCTCTGGGAGTTGGGGATGATCTACGATGAAGGAGAAGAAGGGAAGGGGCAGAGGAGGCTTGAACTCGTCTTCCCCTCCCAAAGGGCGAAGCTTTCACCTCTCTCCCGATTGCAAGAGACGGCTCTGGACTACACCATACTGGGGCTTGCCACCAGCGATCACCAGCATCCCATGTGTTTCTTCAGAGGCTGGCTAACGGAACAGGGTGCGGTATCCACCGCTGAGCTTGAGGAGTTACCTAATAGCCAGACAGTCAAGATCGCCGGCCTGGTGGTGGTAAAGCAAAGCCCTGCCACTGCAGGGGATCTTCTATTCATCACCCTGGAGGATGAGTTCGGATTGGTGGACGTCATAGTGTGGCCTCAGATATGGAAGAGGAATCGGCAACTGATTCAGAGGTCGCCGATCCTCATGGTTGAAGGGACGCTTCAAAAGCAAGGGAGGCTGGTGAGCATCCTGACCAGGAGACTTGAGCAGGTAGAAGGGGTTGCCATGGAGCAAAAGAAGGTTTCCAGGAACTTTCGCTGAGGATGAGAGGTGAACCATGCTGACACATCTGAGCGTTCGAAACTTCGCCATCATCGACGAATTGGAGCTCGATTTCACGCCCGGTCTCAATGTGTTGACCGGCGAAACAGGTGCTGGCAAGTCGATCATCATCGAGACGTTAGGCACCCTGCGAGGGACTCGTGTTGGCGATGAGGTGATCCGCTGGGGCGAAGACGAGACGCGAATAGATGCGGTTTTCAAGATCGAACCAGGCCATTGTAGCGGAGAGATCTTCGAGCTATTGCTGGAGAGCGGAATCGACCTCGACGACCATACTCTGATCCTCACCAGAGAGCTAAAGCGAGAAAGGTCGAACCTCTGTCGCATCAATGGCCGCGTCACCACTCTTTCTCTCCTTTCGAGAGTAGCCCAGCAGCTGGTGGATCTCCATGCACAAGGTGAGCAGGCCTCTTTAGTACATCCTCGCAAGCAGCTTGACCTACTGGATAGGTTTGCTGGGATTGAGGAGTTGCGTGATCACCTCGCTGCCAGGGTGAAGCGACTACGAGAGGTGCGACGCCAGCTTGAAGGGCGTCGAATAGATGGGCGAGAGATGACCCGCCGCATCGACAGGCTGCAATACGAGATCGAGGAGATTGGCAGGGCAAGATTGGAGCCAGGCGAGGACGTGGCCTTGGAGCAAGAACTGAGGGTTCTGAGCAATGCGGAAAGGGTGATTCGCCTGGCCGACCTCATCTATCGGTGTGTCGATTGTGGCACCGAGAGAGAGCCTTCAGCACGGGACCAACTAAGCAATGCGCACCGGATGTTGAAGCAGCTCCTAGAGGTGGACGATAGCATGGCCGAGAAAACGAAGATGGTGGAGGAGGTACTTCCCGTTCTGGAAGAACTGGGGCGAACCATGCGGGCCTACAGGGACAACGTAGACCTCGATCCCAGGGGATTGGCTTCCGTTGAGGAACGATTACGACTCATCAATCATCTGAAGCGGAAATACGGGCCCTCAATAGAGGAGATTCTCGATTATGCGCAGAAAGCCGAGAGGGAATTAGAGGCTCTATCAAGTCGCGAGGAAAGAGCGAAGGCTTTCGAGAAAGAGAAAGCTGAACTCCTCTCCGAAATAGCGCTCCTCGCCGATGAACTATCGACGGGTAGGTTGGAAGGATCCAAGAGACTGCAATCTGAGATAGAAGAAGCTCTGCCCCAGGTAGGGATGGACGGGGTTCGATTCAGGATAGCCGTGGAGCAGGAGGAGGGAGAGGGAATAGAAATCGGCGAGGAACGATATCACCTGACTGAGACGGGTATTGACCGCGTTGAGTTTCTCGTTGCCACAGCAAAGGGGGAGCCCCTCAAACCATTGAGAAAGGTCGCATCAAGCGGAGAGATCTCCAGGATCATGCTTGCCATAAGATCGGTCTTGGCCGGTGCAGATCAAGTACTGCTACTGGCCTTCGATGAAATAGATTCCGGTATGGGTGCGAGAGGGGGCGGCACGATCGCCGAGAAGCTGTTGCATCTGTCTCGTTCCCATCAAGTGATCTGCGTGACCCACTTGGCACACATCGCCTCCCTTGCCGACAATCACGCGAGGATCAAGAAGCAGAGGGTAGGAGGGCGTACAGTAACCAAGGCCCGTAGGTTGGTGGGAGGTGAGCGCATTAAGGAACTAAATCAGATGATGGGTTCAGTGGGAAGACATGGTCGGCAGGGCGCTATCGAGATGTACGAGGCAGCACGGAAGCGAAGAGGAGCGGAGGTTTCCGCAAGGGTGCAGTTTGCACCGGCAGAAGCACAATAGGAGGTGATAAGGGATGGAGGAAACAAGGAGGGCGTTGAAGGAAGAAAGGCTAGTAGAGACGATTAGTCAAATCCGTAAGCGCTATGGTGATGGTGCGATCATGAGGCTGGGCTCAGTCCCGTGCATGGAAGTGAACGTCATCCCCACCGGTTCCCTTTCCCTGGACATCGCTCTCGGTGTGGGAGGTATTCCCCGGGGACGAGTCACGGAGATCTATGGTCCCGAAGGGGCTGGCAAGACCACCCTGGCTCAGCACATCATAGCTGAAGCTCAGAAGTCAGGGGGAGTCGCGGCTTTCATCGACGTGGAGCACGCTCTCGACCCGGATTACGCAGCCAGGTGTGGTGTCGACGTGGCAAACCTCTGGATCTGCCAGCCCGATAGCGCCGAACAAGCCCTGGAAATCACCAGGGAGCTCGTCCAAAGCGGAGCCATCGATGTGGTGGTGATAGATTCGGTTGCCGCCCTGGTTCCTCAGTCCGAGTTAGAAGGGGAGATGGGCGACCCTCAAATGGGGCTTCAGGCCAGGCTCATGTCCCAGGCTTTACGCAAGCTTTGCGGCGCTATAAAGAAATCGAACACCTCAGTTGTCTTCACCAATCAGCTCCGAATGAGGATAGGTATCCCCTTCGGAAACCCCGAGACGACACCGGGCGGGAGAGCCCTGAAGTTCTATGCCTGCGTGAGGCTGGATATTCGCAGCGTCCAAGCGATCAAAGACGGACCCGATTTCATCGGGAATCGAACCAGGGTGAGGGTTACGAAGAACAAGGTCGCGCCGCCCTTTCGAGTTGCGGAGTTCGATCTCCTCTACGATGAGGGGATCTCCAGAGAAGGGGAGCTCCTTGATCTGGGAACGGATCTGGGGGTAATCAGCAAGAGTGGCGCTTACTACTCCTACGGGGAAATTCGCTTAGGACATGGAAGGGATGCAGCGAGGGGGTTTCTCAGGGAGAACCGAGGCCTCGCGGAGGAAATCCAAACAGAGATTGCAGAGAGATCAAATATTCTCACTCTTTCTCCGTCACCGGTTCTTCACGCAGAATCAGACGTAGGCATTCACGATCACCAAGCGGCTGCCTGACGTCAACTCTAGCCCAGGCGGGATCCGTCGAAGAAGCAGCACGAATTCAGTCCACCGTCGCTTTAGCCGAGTCATAAGAGTTCAGGTCTAATACGAGCGCACGGGCACCTCCATTGGAGCTGGTAGGTGGAGTACCGAATCTTGAGAACTCGTCCGAGGGCCTCATCGGTATCTTTGACCGAGAGGATCGATTTCCTGGCAGCGCTCAGGGACACAAGCAGACGCGCTTCCAAATCACCAAGGGATGTCACATTCTGTGCAACCATCTTTACCTCCTGGTGGTATTACGGTAACACAGAATATGACTCATCCAAGGACCAACTCCTATATAGACCTCCCCAATCGTGAGGTGATGGATCATAATCATCTGAAGGGAGCTTGCCTGGGCAGACAAGGGGGGCGCTGTAGGTGGTGAGCCCGAAGTAGGTCAGGTTGAGTTGAACCTATGGCTGCGATGGCGTGCCAATGTTCTGTGGTTGCTGGAAGTACTTGGCCTTGACTTCCTCCAAGCTTCGAAAGGGGAAGGTCCTTTCCAGTATCGAAACCACTTCCTGGGTGGTAATTCGGTGGCATCGCCTCTGAGCTGATGCTGGTAATAACTCGTAGAAGAGAGCAAATGCTCCCCGGTCAATTGATGTGGAGGTCCAGGCGAAGGACGGATTACGGTCGTCATGAATCAAGAGGAAATGCCCTCCTCGTTCCAAGGCGAAGATCAAGATCCTGTAGGCCTGATAGAGGCTGACAAAGGGACAGGTGGGGCTTGCTTCTAGGCTATCCGTGAGTAGGCTGTGCTTTTGCATGAGCAACCAGTACCTACGCCCGATGGCGTGGAGATAGCAGAGATCAAAGTCGCTTGCTGGGTTGCGACCGTCACAATCGCCGCTCTCAAAGACAGAGCACCCTCCAAAGCCGTTTTCGGTGAATTTGAACTCGGCAGAGACCGTTCCCCCTTGATCGGTCTGGAGGTAGAGATCTACGGAAGTCGGTTGTCCTCGACCCTCGTTGAAGATCGACCTATCTTCTTCCTCCAATTTGGCATCCACTACATGCCCAGATAGGGGGATTCCTGCCGACTCCATAATTGAATCGAACACATCCCAGCGCCTGGCCAGCAGAACGGGGCCTATCAAGTTGAACAGTAGTGCCTGGGAGCTCAGTCCATGCCGTATCCAGCGATGAAGGGGGAAGGGATGGCCTTCGGCTCGACGCTCTGCTATGATCCTCCTGATCATCGTAACCACTTCCGGGTCAATGATGTTCAAAGGCCATCTTTGCTTGCCACCAGCCAGAATGTAGGGAGCGGTGGCTCTGACCGGTAGTCCCTTTTCAGCGAAGTAGGATGCGACTTGAGCCCTCAACTCTGGCAACCAATCAGCTCGTCTCGGGGCTATCTTCTCTTCCGATTGATGGAGCATCGTTTATCTACTGTCCGATGATCGATACGTAAGACCATTCCCAGTATAGCATGTCTCGCCAAAGGTCGGAAGTGCCAAGACACAGACCCTTGGATGTCCATATCCCGCTTGCAAGGAGGTCTGGGGATTCATGGGAGAACCACACGTAGTGGGCAACGAGTGGGCTGAGGGTGGCCCCTGCGACCTACACCGGCCAGTTTGGTGCTAGTCTTGACATCGTGCTAGGGGCTCGGTACAATGGTTCCAAACCCAAAAAGAACGGCAAGGCCAGGTGGCTTGCTCCTAGCCATCGAGGCCGAAGCCAGGGGTCGCAGCAGACACCCGGCAATCACAGCGGATACATGGGCTTGTCTGCTCACCTGGCGGGCGAGCCCGTTGTGTTGAGATTGATGGACGCCTAGATCATCAGTGTCGTGGTGGAATCGAGGAGGGAGCACAGGCGTCACTAGAGAGTGAGTAGTTTGGTGAGAGGTGCGGGGTATAACAAGTAGGTTGGTACTCGGGTCCTCAGTGTGATGGGAGTCTTGGTAATAGCTGAAGCGCCCGGCTGGGGAAAGCGGCTGGGACTGCTCTTGGGGCTCTTGCTCGCGGCCGGAGTAGTCGCGTTGGCGGCTTCTTGGGCTGCCGACCGCCTGGGGCAGCCCACCGACGTCTGGACCGCCGAGCAACTTGCGCGGGCTATGGAGCAGAGTGAGGTTGAGCGGCTGGTCGTTCGCGGCAACCAGGTGACCGTAGAGACAAAGGCGGGCGTCCGTGCCCTCGTCCGTAAGGAAGGGGAGGCTTCCATCCTCAAAATACTGAGGGACATGGGCGTACCCGAGGAACGCCTCAGAGACACTGAGATCGTCGTCGCTGCACTCCCCCCACCCTTTGACTTGGTCGCCAGCTTGGCCAGCTTGTTGTGCGGCACGCCCATCGTCATTCTGCTCCTGGGTATCGGGGGAGTGATTACGTTCAGGAGGGGCCGGCGGCAGCATGAGGGATGAAATCCCATCATGGAACACAAATGCGTCCCCGAAGGAGGCAGGACATGGTGCGCAAATGGTGGATCGTTGTTGGGGCAGGGGATGGGTGATCGGCGGATCCTCGGCGTGGTGGGGTCGGGTAGGGGGAAGGCGTAGGGAATAGGCATTGTAGATGCCTGAATTGTTTCGGGTATGTGCAATTAGACCGCATCTTACAGAATTGAAGAAAGGCGAAGGAATATGGGCCCGGAGTTAGAGAGCATCCTTGACCGAGCCAATGAGTTGCTCAGAGATCTAGAGGACGAATACAAGAGCTGCCTCCGAGGTGAGAAGGTAACTGAGCGAGCCAAGAACCTTACCCACGAGGTACTGGAGAAGTTGAGAAGCGCACTTGACCACACAATGACGAGAGCCTGGGGGAAATTCATTGCACCCAACTTGTCCGACAAGGACAGAGAGCGTGCGCGTGTCTACTTTCCGATTACCAATGATCTAAATTCTTTCCGCTCTATGCTTGGCCGACAAGGTATGGCAGACTTGGATAATGTTCACAAGGACCTCTACGATTTCCTACTGAAGCAACAACCCTTCTCGTCCGAGGAGAACCGATGGCTGGACCTCTTGGCGAAAATTGCAGCGGAAGGAAAGCATGTTCGACTGACGCCGCAGAAACGGAGGGAGACTCGTCGTATCAAGGTTTCGAGACCTGAGGGCGGCTCCGTATCATGGACGCCATCCTCGGTGAAGTTCGGGCGAGGAGTCAAAGTCATGGGTGCGCCCGTCGACCCCAGGACGCAAAGGATTGTCCCAACTCCTGGCGTTACTGAGCAAGTGGAGATATGGGTTTCCTTTATCTTCGACGACTATGGAGTTAGTGCACTCGCTTTTTGCAAAGAGGCATGCCAAAAGACCCATGGGCTTATAGAGGAAATGGTCAACCTTCTTCAGCTGGAAAACGTCGCCTAACAGCTTTTTTGCCATTCGCTTGGTGTTGACCCGTCACCCGAGACCGCGCTTGGAGGACTAGTCTTCGGGAAGTAGGCGGGGTTGGAGGGGAGAAGAATGGAAAGCAGTGAAAGCGAATACTACAAACCGATCAAGACTAAAGTCGCAGAGATTCTGAGGGAGAAATATGCAGCCTATCATCTCGAGATCACGGCCAAGAGGTTCAGCAACAGGCTGAAGGCCGGGATTCCGGACAGTAGGCACATCATCTTTACTTTCCTTAAAGACGTGCGCCCGGATATTACTGGGTTCGTGAAGGAAGACTACTCTACCAAATTTATCGTAGTAGAGGTTAAGAATGAAGCATTAAAGGTTGATCATATCTATCAGGTCAAAAAATATGCCGAATTACTTGGCGCGCCATGCGCTCTCCTGATTTCCACGGAAGAAATCCCAGAAGAGATAAAGAGATTAAGCAAAGCGGTGTATAGCCTCCTGTCATTACCTGCCTACGAAACCATTACCCTCGTCAAGTTCAACACGGAAACCGGAGAGTTCGATGAATGGTTCCCCAAGAATCCTTTTGAAGGATAAGGGCAACTGTAGTACCTGTTGGACTGTATGCACCCACCTCTTCTGCGGCAGGGTGAGAGGGGAGATCATCGGTAAAGGGCCACGGAAGGGCGACCCCGGCCAAGTAAAGAAAGGAGACATGGAGATGGCAAGAATCGAGGCAAGTGTGGTGATCAACAGGCCCGTTGAGGAGGTCTTTGAGTTTGTCACCAACCCTAAGAATGACCTGCTTTGGCAGCCGGGCGTCCTGGAATCCGAGCAAACCTCCGAGGGCCCGATGGGCGTGGGCACGACGCTCCGATCAGTGAGCCAATTTATGGGCCGACGAATGGAGGGGATCGGGGAAGTCATCGGGTACAAGGCGAACAAGAAGATCACATACAAGGAGGCCTCGGGGCCTACGTCGGGCGAGCTGAGCTTGACCTTCGAGCCCGTTGAGGGCGGCACAAGGGTCACTCTCGTCGGCGAATGGGAGCCACGCGGCTTCTTCAGGCTGCCTGATCCGATAGTGGTCCGCATGACTCAGAGAGACGTAGAAGGCAGTCTCGCCAACCTGAAGGACATCCTGGAAGCCGAGGCTTAGCGCAGTACCTGACAGCCCAGCGTGGGAGTGGCGTGTCCTAGTTCGTGGGCCACCCTTCACCGCCTTTTCCACGGCGACTCGTCACCTCTTCTGCGGCAGGGTGAGAGGGGAGAGAGGGGAGAGCAAGCAAGCCAGCCACGATGGGCGCGATGCTCAGCCGAATCGACAGTAGCGCCAGTGGTGTTATGAGTTCTGGGAGGCCTGGTGTCAACCATCGGAGAACCTACTCATATAGAGGTCGGTGGCAAGGTTAGGGTTGGCGGTCTCCTTGGCGAAGTAGTCAAGGCCGAGAAAAGGGGAGAGGCCGTACTCTATCGGGTCGCCTTTGCTGAAGGCCCCCCAAAGAGTTTCCTTGCGCCGCCGACCCACCTTGAGCGGATCTCTTCGCCCATCGAATTGGTGTCTGGCCTCTCTTTCGATCCCAGCTCTCGCTTTGACCTACTCACCGAGGCAACACGTCTTTCCCTGGCCTATGAATACGATCGGCTTCTCTCGCTAGCCGCTTCCAGAACCAACCTGGAGCCATATCAGGTGGAGGCGGTTTACCGAGTGCTCAACGGGTACAAGCAACGATTCCTCATTGCTGATGATGTTGGGCTCGGCAAGACTATCGAGACGGGCATGATACTCAAGGAACTCGCTGCTCGTGGCAGGGCTAATCGGGTACTAGCGGTGGTCCCTGCTGCGCTGCAATTCCAATGGCAACGGGAGATGCGAGAGAGGTTTGATGAACACTTCATCATCTACAAATCTTCCTACCTAAAGGAACTGCGTCAAGCGCTTCCCAAGAACGCCAACGTGTGGGAAGCTCACGACAAGATCGTCACCTCGATCGACTACGCCAAGCGCGAGGATGGACCTCTGCCGGAGCTGCTGCGCACGGAGTGGGATGTAACGATCTTCGATGAAGCCCATAAGCTCTCCGTGACCAGATACGGGGGCAAGATCGACCGCACCGAACGTTATAGGCTGGGCCATGCGCTACACGATAGGACAGACTCTCTGCTTCTTCTAACGGCGACTCCCCACAAAGGAGACCCCTACGCCTTCTACGCGCTAATCTCTCTTATTGATCCGTATCTCTTCGAGGACGCAAGCAGCGTGGAGCCCAAGCGCCTTAACACCGTCATGATCAGGAGAGGTAAGGGTGGCATCAGGGACATCGATGGCAAGCCAGTCTTCAGGCCTCGCGAGGTCCGAACCATATCCGTGACGTTCACCAAGCCCGAGATGGATCTCTATGATGCGGTCACCGACTACGTTCGAAACGAATACAATCTCGCCAGGTCGTTAAAGAAGCGTGCAGTCGGCTTTGCTATGATTCTCCTTCAGAAGAGGATGGTCTCTAGCATCGCCGCCATCAGACAGTCTCTAAAGAACAGAATGGCTCGCCTCATCACTGGCACACCCGAAGAGTTCTCTCCCGAGGAAGAGCGTCTGGTGAGGGAATACATGGATGACCCGGATGCGCTGACCGACCTTGAGAAGGAGTCCATCGAGAGCAAACTCGAAGTGGTGACCGCAGAATCCACCGGTATTGGCTTGCAAGCGGAAATAGCGCGGTTGCAAGACCTCATTGATATGGCAGATCTGATAACAGTGGATTCCAAAGCTACCATGTTGCTGGACTTCGTTGAGGGCATACTCACCCAGGACCCAACAGAGAAGGTCTTAATCTTTACGGAATATCGTGACACGCTCAAGTACCTGGTCTCCTTGTTCCAAGAGCGGGGATGGCAGCCAGTCATCATCCACGGCAGCATGTCCATGACCGAGAGACGGGAGGCGGAGGAGAGATTCAAGGAGCCAGATGCCAATATCATGGTCGCTACTGATGCCGCTGGCGAAGGCATCAACTTGCAGTTTTGTCATATCATGGTCAACTATGAACTGCCTTGGAACCCGAACCGTATCGACCAAAGGATCGGAAGGCTGCATCGCTATGGTCAGAAGAGGGATGTGAAGGTCCACAACCTATTCATCGCGAATACCAGGGAGGGGCAGATCTTCCTGAGGCTGTTATGGAAGATCAGGCTGATCGAGCAACAGTTGGGCGGCAGATTATCTGAGATCATGGGTGTACTGCTGGAGGGTGTTGACCTGGAAGATCTTCTCACGGAGGCTCTCTCCGAGAACGTAGATGTGGAGGTGACTTGGCGCGACATTGAGCAAGCAATAGAAGAGCGGCTCAGGACCTACCAACGCGTCGAAGACACTATGCTAATGGACCTCAGGAAGTTCGACTTGGAATCCACCCTGAAGGTCATCAAGAAGAGCCAGGAACTTGCTGCCAGCGAAGCTGACATTGAAAGGTTCGTGCGGGCTTTCTTTGAGCATTTGGGAGGCAAGATCGAGCGAACGCGTCGAAAAGAAGTCTATCGGCTTATACCTCCACGCGAGGTTGTCAGAGAAGGGGTGGAGCAACCATACGATTTTGTGACCTTCTCCAAGGATGTGGCCAAGCGTCTGGGAGAGGGTGTACAGTTCCTGGCCTTTGGCCACTCCTTCCTTTCCGCCATCATCGACCTTTGCCTGGATAAGGACTACACCTTCGGAGGACGCTCCACGGTCAAGGTGGCAGAAGAAGATGCCGCGACTCCTGGCGCACTCTTCAACTTCATCCTCCGTTACACAGATGCCAAGGGTGCTCCAGTCAGCGAGGATTTGCTACCGGTCTTCGTGGGACTGGATGGACGGGCTATACAAGAACCCGATCTGGGCGTGGAGTACTTCGGAGCCTCAGAGCTACGACAGGTTCCCGACGATCTTCTGGTAGAAGCGGGTGCTGAGATCGCAAGATTACATGGTGTGGCTTTTGAGAAAGCTCGCCGGGTGTCGCAGGAGTACGCATCCAAAGCTAAGAGAAAGCGAGGACGCGAGATCAAGATCAAGCGGCGTGATGCCAAGCGATACTTCGCCGTCCGAATCGAGGAACAGCAAGCCAGGCTCCGGGAGTATAAACGGCGCTTGGCAGAGGGCGAGGATATGGAAATAGCCATACGAGGTGTGCAAAGCGAAATCAGGAATCTAGAGGAGCAGCGTGAGGGCGTACTTCAGCAACTAAAGGCCGATGAAGTCATCATCGAAGAAGCCCCAGAGCTGCTCAATGTGGCTGTGATAGTCCCAAAGGTGCACGGTGATGGACCAAGAATTACTGCCTGAGATTGAGCCCTACGTCAATCGTAACCTCTTTTCTGACCACTTCCTGCGAGAACTTCTGCCTGACGATGAATCTTGGGCCGTGGACGAGGACAAGGTGCGTCTGGCGATGCAAGCGGCGCTGAACCTGTATGCTCCCCGTAAGGAGGAGTTGCCCCACTTGAACGAGGCCCAACTTGAGCAGGAGCTCGTGCGCCCCATGCTTGAATCACTGGGCCACGTCTTCCAGGTTCAGCCTTCCCTCCCTACATCCGAGGGTGTGCGCCGACCCGACTATGCCTTCTTTGCCACTCGCGAAGACAAGCGACAAGCCGGGAAACACAAGGGCAAACTAGACTATTTCAAGAAGGCCATCGCCATCGGAGACGCCAAGCAATGGGGACGGCCACTAGACAAGAGACAGCGCGGCGGGACGGACAAGTTCGACATGGTGAGCCCCTCCTGGCAGATAGACTACTACCTACGCACTAGCGAGGTGCCGTGGGCAATTCTCACTGATGGTCGGTTCTGGCGACTCTTCAATCGAGAGACCAGTTTCCGCCTGGACGTCTACTACGAGATCGACTTGCCCCAGATTCTAGTCACTCGCGACATAGAAGCCTTTAAGTACTTCTACCTCTTTTTCCGACGCCAAGCCTTTGTCCGTGATCCAGAGGGCCTCTGCTTCCTGGATCGGGTGTACCAAGGCAGCCTTGAATACGCTCGAAAGGTAGGGGATGATCTCAAGGATAGCGTATATAAGGCTTTGCGCATCCTCGCTGAAGGCTTCGCTCAGACCCCAGGCAATGACCTCGACCCTGGTCGCGACCTTGAGACGATTCACGCGAATGCCCTCATATACCTGTACCGGCTTCTGTTCATCAACTACGCCGAAGACCGCCGTCTCCTGCCCCGTGACACACCCCTCTATAAGGAGACCTATGGTCTGGTCTCCATGGAGGGCGAGATTGCCAGTAAGTTGGAACGGCAAGAGTCGCTGTCCCCACTACAAGCCACCTATTGGGAAAAACTTCGTGTGCTCTTTGACCTCATCAATCAAGGCAGCGAGGCTTTCGGCATAGACAAAGATACCCTCTTTGTCCCCCCATACAACGGAGGCTTGTTTGACCCGGAGCACCATCCCTTCTTGGAGGAGAACGGGGTTGCCGACCGTTGGTTGGCCCAGGTTATGGACCTTCTCGCCCGATCAAAAGGCGAAGGGGTGGGGAAAGCCTTTGTTGACTACTCCAGCCTGGATGTCAGGCACCTGGGCTCTATCTACGAGGGACTCTTGGAGTACAAACTTCGGGTGGCTGATCAAGAGACAGCGGCCATAAGGAGGCGGGGCAGAGAGGAATGGGTTTCAGCCAGTGAGGCCCAGGGCAAGAAGGTGCTGGAGCGAGTGCAACCTGGCCAACTCTATCTGGTCACCGATCGCGGAGAGCGCAAGGCCACCGGTTCTTTCTACACCCCTGATTACATCGTCAAGTACATCGTGGAGAACACCCTGGGGCCACTGATCGCAGAGAAGAAGAAGGACGACGAGGACCCCATCCAGGCTATCCTCTCTTTGAAGGTGCTTGACCCAGCTATGGGCTCTGGCCACTTCTTGGTGGAGGCGACGGATCGTCTGGCCCACGCTTTGATTGAGGCGCTCGGAGGCAGTCCTGATGCTGAAGATGACATCCGCTGGGCCAGGCGAGAAGTGGTGGAACGGTGCATCTACGGGGTGGACCTGAATCCTCTAGCCGTGGAGCTGGCCAAGTTGAGCCTCTGGCTGCACACGGTGGCCGAGGGTAAGCCCCTCAACTTTTTGGACCACCACTTGAAGGTAGGGAATAGCCTCATCGGGGCGCACGTGGAGGACTTGAGCAGCCTGCCAGTCAGCAAGAAAGGGGCGGGGGCAAAGGAGGGCGAGATTGTCGCGCGGCAAATGAGCCTGTTTGAGCAGCGCCTGAATGAGATGCTGCCCGGCATGCTGGGCAAGGTGTTGGAGATCACGAAGCAGCCAAGCGACAAGTTGGAACATATCAGAGCCAAAGAGGCAGCCGACCGGGCCATCGCGGAATTGAAAGCGCCTTTCAAGGCGGCGGCCGATCTGTGGGTGAGCACCTACTTTGGGAATGAGGTGAAGCCTACGGAGTACGATGAGGCGCTGGAGCATATCGGTGAACGCGAGAAACTGCTGACCCTGCCAGCCGTTCAACGGGCTAGGCAAATTGCGGACGACAAAGGGTTCTTCCACTGGGAGATGGAATTCCCGGAAGTGTTCTACCAGGACTCAGTGAAGCGGGAGAATCCGGGGTTTGACGCAGTGGTGGGCAATCCCCCCTACGTGACCTTTGGAGGCAGGTGGACCGCGAAAGTAGACAGACAGCTAGATGCTTTCTTGCGCAAGGAGTTCCCTCTGTCAGCCGAATACAAGTTGAATACGTACGCTGCCTTCATGGATCTAGCCATCAGCTACCTCAGGATATCCGGAGCGGCAAGTTACATCGTCCCGGACAGCTTCCTGTTGGGCAAATACTTCTCAAAGCTTCGGCGGCTTGTCTTGAATACTTGCAAAATCGATCGACTGGTCTTGATGACGTTCGATCCGTGGGAGAGCGGGGAAGTCGGGAGATCCGTTGTTTTCGTTTTCCGGCGCGAGGAGTCTCCCGTGAGCAGAGAACACCATCGATTGAGAGCAATAAGCTGGGAGTGTCCAGGCATTGCGTCTGGCCGTGAGTTTCAATATGCGCAAGGGCTATTTCGTGCAGAACCCGATACCTGCAGGTTTCGTCTCTTCTTCGACCCCCACAGCATGCGGTACTATGAGATGATGAGGGCCTCATCCATAGACCTGCGGCAAGCGCTGGAACCATATACGGGTTTGAGATCGCGAGTCCCCAAAGAAACGATTGTGAGTGCCGAGGCCAAGGGTGCTCTCTGGCGGGAGTGCTTGCTTGCGGGTGAGAATATCGACCGCTACCAGCTTCAAAGGCCGGGTCTGTTCGTCAAGTTGGACAAAGCGTTACTGTGGGGAGGCTATGATGAGAGCAAGTACTTGCGGCCTAAGATCTTCTTGCGGAAGACAGGAGATTCGCTAGTTGCCGCTCTTGACTCAGCGGGCTTGTTTGCCTTTGACAATCTGCACGTCCTGAACCTCCGCAGTGATGGCTACGACCTTTTGTATTTGCTGGCACTCCTCAATTCGAAGCCTCTCAACTTGTTCTACCAGCTTATCTCTCTGGAAGTCGGCCGGACGTTGCCGCAGATCGACCTCGACGTATTGAGGACTCTCCCTATCCGCCGTATTTGTTTCAGGACTCCTCGCAAAGAGCGATCGCGTTTGGTCAGGGAGGGGAAAGCGCGACTTGAATCCTTGCTGTCGGGCACGGGTGCGCACATGGTCCAGGAGACATATAGCGCATTCCTGAGCTCAGAACTGGGCGAGTGGCTTGGTGTCCACCTGGACGTGGAAACCGAGCAGAGTGATGTGACTCACGACCTCTTGGCCTATCTGGCGGAGCAGATGATCGCCATGCACAAGGAGAGGCAGGCCGAAGCGAAGGGCTTCCTGGACTGGTTGGCAGGTTATATCGGCCTCCCCATCGAGGATTGGCGGCTGAAGACCATCGTCAAGGCATACTGGGAGCACCCCTCGGATGAGCTACAGCGGGCACTACGCCAGAACCGCAAGGCCATCGAGCAAGCCAGTGGCCGAAACGTGGAGGGACGCGAGGTCTTGGAATCCATTCAAAGCGAGTTCGACCAATCCGTCGCTAAACTACAACCCCTCCTCCAACGCATCGCCAGCACCGACCGCCTCATAGATCTCATCGTCTATCGCCTCTACGGCCTGACCGAGGGAGAGGTGGCAATAGTGGAGGGCGAATGAGCTGGACTTCAACCATCTCGAAGTGGGATTCAGCATCCGGTGGCAGAGTGGGAGAAGGAATGTGAGGGTATGGCCGAGGTGCCCGATGACCTGGCCGCTACCTCCCTGTGCCGGTGAGAAAGGGTTCTTCCGAGTGGGGATGGAACAGCCGGTCATATAGGACAATTATCGTGACGAACTGGATAGCCCTTTGGCAAAACTGGTTTGGTCTGTCAGATACCACGTTCATCGTTCTTGCCAACCTACTAATCGCCATAGTCGTGGGCACATGGTTGTGGAGACATCACACTTCGGAGGTTGAATTCCTCAAGACCAAACTTAGCGAAAACGAGCGAGTGCATAAGAGAACGATTGAGGCGATTGAGGCCGAGAAACAGCTTGTCGACAGGAAGATGGAGCAAACACGAGAAGCGGTAGAGATACTACAAGACCTACCAATCTTCCTGGGCCCACTAGAACTATCTCGAAAGCGAAGAGAAGAGCTTTTGAGAGCCGTACAACAGTTTGGAACAATCGAAGCCATTATAGTTCGCGCTGACATCAAAGAACTGACTCCGCTGGCTCGAGAGTACGGTCGTGTCGCAATAGGACATTATGAATTGGGGCATCTCGACCAAGCCATGGAATACATCGGCCGAGCCATTGAACTGGCTCCGAAGCAAGCCCTATACTACGGTACGCGCGCTATGTTCCATGCAAAGCTCGGTCAACTGGACGACGCCTTGAACAACTTAGAAACCGCTATCAACATGGATCCCGGATTGTTTCCTTTGTACCTCGGGAGAGCCTCTGTATATGGAATGCAGGGGGACCATCAAGGGGCTATCCGGGAACTAGACAAAGCAGTTGAATTGGCACCCAACTTTGCGCCAGCCTACGCATTGCGTGGCTATGCTCACGCCAAACTTGATCGTTACAACCAGGCTATCGGCGATTTTGACCGGGCCCTTTCGCTCGATCCCAATAGCTCCCTGGCTCTGACTTGGCGCGGGCGGACTTTTGCTGCTATTGACAACTACGACCGGGCCATACAGGACCTCGATCACGCCGTTTCTCTCGACCCCAAGAATGCTGAAGCTTTCTGGTTGCGTGGCAGAGCATATCTTGCGCTTAACGAACGCCAGCGGGCAATGCGAGATTTTGATCATGCCATTGCACTCCAGCCTGACGATCCAGAGCCCCTTCTCTTCCGCGGCCGCGCCTACGCTGCCCTGGGCGAACATGCCAAGGCCATTGCGGATTTCACCCATGCCCTTGCATTACGTCCCACTAGAGTGGATGCGCTCATAGGCCGTGGTCTGGCCTACACGTACACCGAGGAATACGAAAGGGCGTTAAACGACTCTGAGAAGGCTCTTGAGTCGGACCCGCAAAACGAAGTCGCCTTGATCGTCCGCGTTCTATCATTACGTGGTCTTAAGCGATACCAAGACCTTATCACCGAGCTTACGAAGCTCATTGATCTGCATCCGGACGAAACCGAGTGGTACGGAGCTCGCGCCATGACATATCTAGATCTAAATGAGTTGTCCTTGGCTCTGCGCGACCTCGACGAAGCCCTACACCTTGAGCCCAATAGTCCAAGGGTTAGCTACGGCCTAGCCTGCGCCCATTCGCGCATGAGTGATGCGCAGACCGCACTAGACTGGCTCGCGAAGGCCATTGCCCTCGATCCCAAGTACCGTGAACAGGCGAATACTGACTCCGACTTCGACAACATCCGAGACAACCCGGCGTTCATAGCCCTCGTGGGTGGGTAGTAAACCAATCTAAGGAGCGTCATCGTGACCATTGATCCCGGGACGTGCCTCACACTATTTCTGGGTTGCCTTACGTTAGTGCCAATGTTGGGCGCAATCGTCTGGTCCGGCTATGTGTATCAGGTTCAAAGAACGCAGATTCGCCTACTTCAAGAAGAAAAGGACCACCTGGCTCGTCGATTGAAAGAAACTAAGCAGGCTGCCAACATTCCCGCAGTTTTCCTAATGGGGTCCGAGCCAGCAACCATACTCCCCGAGACACTCGCCGATTTGCGCCAGTTAACCGAACGCCTTGCACAAATGCAAGCCATCCCGTCACTTCCGTTGCTGCCCGGTGTTCGCTTCCTGGCCGACGAATACTTCGATCTTGCCATCGGTTACTACCACCTGGAAAACTACGATAGGGCAATAGGACTACTGAATAAGGCGCTGGAATTGGATCCAGGCAACGCGCCACTTTACTACTCTAATCGCGCAGTCGTCTACGACAACCTGGGCCAACATGAGCGCGCCATCCAGGATTTGGACAAGGCTCTAGAGCGGAAGCCAGACTACCCTGAGGCTTTGTATAACCGTGCCCTCGCATACGACCACCTAGGGCAACATGAGCGTGCCATTGAGAACTACGACAAAGCTCTACACTTCAGGCCCAATTACCCTAAGGCGTTGGTTAACCGCGGCACTGTCTACGCTGGCCTAGGCCAACATGAGCGTGCTATTCAAGACTATGATAAGGCCCTAGAGCTCAAGCCGGACTTTCCTGAGGCTCTCCACAACCGGGGCAACGCTTACCGCGATCTCGGCCAACATCGGCGGGCAATTGAAGACTACGATCAAGCTTTAGAACTCAGCCCGACGCTCTCGCAGAGCTTGCTTAACCGGGGTATAACCTACCTTGAGTTAGGAGAATATGAGCGTGCCATTCAGGAGTCCAACAGACTCCTAGAACTTAAGCCAAACGACCCTAGAGCCTTGGTTGTCCGTGCTGCCGCATACGGCCAACTAGGCCAATATGAACCCGCGATTCGAGACACCAATAACGCCCTGGACCTCGATCCAGACAACCCCGAGGCCCTAGCAATCCGCAGTCTGGTGTACTTCCAACTTGGTCAACACGAGCGTGCCATTCAGGACATCGAAAAGGTCCTAGAACTGGAGCCGGACTACTCTAACGACTTGTATGACCTTGGCATCACCTACCGTCAGCGCAAATGGGAGCTCGTCATCCGCCACTGCAATGAGACGCTGGAAGTCAACTCGGACGACCCTAAGGCCCTGACTATTCGCGGTGTCGCCTATTCCCAACTTGGTCAACATGAGCGGGCCATTGAGGACTACGATAACGCTCTAGAAGTCAAGCCAGACTACCCTGCAGCCCTGGTTGTCCGGGGCGTTGCTCACGTCCACGTAGGCCGATATGAGCGGGCCATGCAGGACTACGGTAAAGCCCTGGAAATGGATCCCAATTACGCCATAGCGCGATATAACATGGCCTGTGTTTGCTCATTGATGAAGAAGCCTGATGAGGCCCTCAAATGGTTGAAAGAGGCTATAGACCTAGATACCAAGTACCGTGAACAGGCCAAGACCGATCCCGATTTCGACAACATCCGCGATGATCCCCGCTTCCGCAAACTGATCTATGACAAGGGCTGATCCCACACCCCAATCCCGGCACAAAACGCCGTTTTGATGGGCCTACCACCCAGTTTGCCCATCACTATCCTCCCAGACGCCCCTGAGCCCCCGATTTCCAGGTGTTCTTAGGTAGAAGCTCAACCACGAGACCCGCTTAGACACTTGAGATCACACCTGGCCCTATGTTGAACACCTACACGCCAAGAATCGCCTGAGAGGACGGGTGAGAGAGGGTCTGAGTGGGGGCTGAGTTTGTTGCTATGCGTTCCACTGGGGATGAAACAAGGTTTGCATGGTGAACACGGCTGTCCGTTATTGACAACCCTGTTTCTGCATGGTAAGATGCTTCCGAGCTTACAGTATCAACACCGAGCTACACGGAGGAGACACCAAGCACACTGAGTACATAGCTGCTTATCAGATCACCTAGTAGTAGTGCAGGAGGGAAGCGCTATGAGGCACCTAGATAGTCCATGGTGATCGTCTATCGGTTGGTGCCTCGTTGTCTTTGAAAAGCCATGCGCCGGCGGTGATCAGCCTGCTCTCAATGGGAGGAAAACCATGGAAGAGAGAAGTTATCTTGGCTTTCTCAGTCTGAATAGGACTTCCTCGGGCGACGGGTACATTGGAGCCGTTCTCGTCACAGACGAATACGGTGTCCCCGCAGAATTCAGGTGCACCTATCCCGTAAAACCCTCAGCCTTGCACAAGCCACTGTATGGAGAAACCCTCGAGCCATATGTAGGTGTTGAACTCTGTGCCAAACGTTTAGTCGAAGCACTCGATCACAAGCTGACCCTTCTGATCACCAACGCCAGGTTCCTGCTTGAAGTCAGGCCCTCCTCCAACTGCCCAGTGATCTTCATAGAACGGGTTGGCGAAGCCATAGAAGTAGCTCCTGCCGACGCTGTGACCAGTCCGCCTAAATCACGGGTTGCCTGCCCGTCGGGACGATTCCAGCCGATCTACGTCTCGGCTCACTCAGAACACGCCGAAGATCTATCGGCGAGTCGCCCGCTGGTGGAGAACACCTTCTCCCGCCTGGATCTTCTCGAACCCTTCGAACGCGTCGCCACGGCACTGAAAGTCCTGGCCCAACAAGACGGTCGGTTTCTGTGAAGGGAACGGCTTTGGAAAAACGAAGCTCCGATTTCCGCGATAGTATTCGGTTCAGGTTGTCAACCACCCTTGCGCCTGTACCCAAGCCTCCTATTCTGCGTGTGAGCGACCTCGATTCGGCACTGGGCCGCCCGGGAATCAACCAGGTCCAAGTTGAAGTGCTAGAAGCGCGCGAGCTTACTCCAGACCTGTGCCTGATGCCTCCCGAATTGTATTCCTACCATCCCGCACTCAGGTTAGCCGACATGGGCGTCCCGTCGCTGTTTGCGCCTCTGCCAGTACCACGCCTGGCTGGGAAGGTATACGACTTGCAACTAGAAGCCGAGCCAGTTAGCCAAGCTCCGCTACCCGGTGTTGGAACTGATGAGATCTGTAAGCATGGCCTCAACAAGAGATGGTGCAGTGATTGTCAAGAGAAACGGCGTCAGCGTGAGAAGTTGCCCAGTCTAAAGGATGTTGCCTACGTAAATCCCTTCGATCTAATCCTGCCAGTATTGGAACCGCCTCTTGGAGAAGAGTTTGACAGTACATTCTGCTTTGCCCCTGGGCAAAGTCTTTACGGCTTTCAAATACCCGGTGTGCGCTTTTTGGTGGATCATGAGAGCGCGCTGCTCGGTGACGAAATGGGTCTTGGCAAGACCATTCAAGCCATTGTCGCGGCCCGGGTCGGCTTCCGTCAAGGGCGCGCGGCACGTGGGCTCATACTTTGCCCGAGGTCCGTGGTGTCCGATTGGGAAAGGGCCTTGTGGGAGTGGGCGCCCGAACTCCGGGTCAGAAAGGTCCGAGGTCCCAAGGAGAAGAGATTATCCCTTTGGCATTCACCTGCTCACCTGTATCTCACCACCTATGAAACCTTGCGCGAGGACATTGACGAGTTGCCAAGAAAGGATTTTGATCTCTGCGTGCTAGATGAAGTCGTGAAGATAAAGAACCCTGGTGCCGGGGTCACCAAGGCCACCCGACAAGTCCAGGCGTCTATTCGCTGGGGTCTGTCTGGCTACCCCCTGGAGAACAAACTGGAAGAATTGATCGCCATCTTCGGCTACATCAAACCCGGACTGCTTCATCCTTATCATGCCAACGCGCCCTGGCTGGTCAAAGAAGCCATAGCGCCATTCTTCCTCAGACGCAGGAAGTTGGATGTGTTGAAGGAATTGCCAGAGAAAGTCTCTGTGGTCAGATGGCTGGAACTAGCACGCGCCCAGAGAGAGGCCTACGATAGAGCAGAGGAGGAAGGCATCGTTGCGCTGAATGAGATGGGAGAGTTGATTACAGTGCAGCACGTCTGGGCTCTCATCACCAAACTGAAGCAGATTTGTAACCTGGAGCTCGTGTCCAATCAAAGTTGCAAGCTAGAATATCTGTTGGACAAGCTAGACGAGATCGCTGCCCAAGATGAGAAGGCTCTCGTCTTCTCCCAGTTCCCTCACAAAACTCTGAGATTCTTCGAACCAATGGTAGCTCGCTACAACCCTCTCTTCTATCACGGTGGCCTCACCGATCGTCAGCGGACACGCATGATTGATCAGTTCGAAGGCGATGATGACCACGTTGTCATGCTTATGTCAGTCAAGGCAGGTGGCCTCGGGCTAAACCTTCAGCGGGCCAATCACGTCTTTCACATAGATCAGTGGTGGAACCCGGCAACGGCGGCTCAGGCTGAAGACAGAGTCCACCGCATCGGGCAAGAAAGGACAGTCTTTGTAACCACGCTCTATGCGCTGGATACTATCGAAGAACGCATTCACGATCTATTGACTCAAAAGCGGGCTCTATTCGATAGGGTTATCGATGAACTGAGTGACGAAGACGTTCGACAGTCCCTCACTGAAGAAGAGATCTTCAGTCTTCTGCCGGGTTTGGATAGAGGCAAGCCTGCCCCCGTGAGCCGGCACATTCCCGCTCAAGTCCGCACTGTCGAAGACCTAGTACGGCTGTCCCCTCGTGACTTCGAGAATTTGGTCGGCAAACTACTTGAGCGCCTTGGGTACAATGTAAGACTAACCCCCGCTTCTCGCGACGGCGGGGTCGATATGCTCGCTGAACGCCGTGGACCTCTGAGTCCTCAATCGATCATAGTCGAGTGCAAACACTATCCGCACCGCACAGTACCGGTTCACGAACTGCGTGCACTGTACGGGGTTCTGACCCGGCGAGATGATGCCCAGCGCGCCGTCCTTGTTACTAGCGGTGATTTCTCCCAAGGCTGCTACGAGTTCGCCAGAGGTCAACCCATCGATCTCATTGATGGCAAGCGACTGCTAGGCCTACTCCAGAAATACCCCATTGATCGCGGATCTCTCAATTCCCCGTAGCGGCCGCAATGCATAGGCATGCACAACCCCCCCTATAGGATATGCTCTGCGGTTGAAACTGGGGTATCCATTCCGATAAGGCCTGTTGCTGCCAGTGGGCCTAGAGGCTCAAGCCTTTCGTGTGACCACGGAACATGCCTGCCTCTAGGGAACTTGTCCCGACGACTTCAGATTCTCTCCTCCGCTACCTCTCCCGCCCTCCCGTGAGCCTACGGAGGCCCTCGGAGAGCGTCCGAATATTGGAATAGCTATCCCACCGGACTGTTCAACGGAAGAGCTCCCGGGGGGTTGACGAGCCCATCGCAGCAATTTCAGCCCTTCCGAGTGAGGATGGAAGGGGGCTCCTCGCGCAGGTCACTAGAGAGCCATTTCTCTCTAGAGGTGCGAAACTACTTTTCTGACAATTATCTGACGGCGCTGTCTATCAATAATCTCATATATTATTCGCAATGAATAGATACCCTTGTATTCCCACAATCCCTCTAGCTCGCGGCGCAACCGTCTGATAGCCCATCGCCTTTGGTCTCGATAGGGGTTCCGCTCGATTTTTGCCATGGCGTCGCCTACTTCGTCCCGCTTCCCGACCGAGAGTTTCCTGATGTAGTTTTCGGCCTTCCGTCTCACTTCGACTATCGTATACGGAGGCTCTCCCGAATCTCTTTCCACGACTTGCCCTTCTCGTCGTTACGTTCTTGCAATTCGCGCATCATTTCTTCATCTGCTAGAATCTCGGCTGTGGCGTGCCAATCGACCAATACTTGAGCCAGCGGCTCAAGCTCCCCGGCTTTACATGCTGTGACCGCTGCAACACCGAGTTCGGCCGCATATTCCCGCAAGTCATCATTATCTAATACCATTGATACCCATGTTACTTGCTCAGTGGATGGCAAGTCCTCGCTCTCCTCAACTGGAAAGGCAAGGTACACGGGCGCCTCGGAGGGACTCCAAGCCTCATAGGTTGCCCAAGCCTCAGTCCCAGGTGAAATCTCCATTCTCAGGAAGTTGCTCAGGAACCGAAGAATATCCTCCCTAGCAAAATATCGAGATAACTCCAGCCCGGGCAAGTATGCCTGCCATAGTCCTCTGCTACTCATCGTCTCCAACCCGAGAATGGATTTATCTGCCCCTCGCTGCTCAAGCATTATCCGCCTCCCTACACTATAAGTCACCCAACGCTTCGACCATTCTTTCCAATTCCAATGAGAACAGCCTGTTTAACTCTTTCAGCCTTGGAAGTTTATCTTGTGCAAAATGAGCATTGAAATGCGATCTGAGCACTGCTGTCCCGATATCTGTCGGCTCCACTCGAAGCGTATATCTTACACTCTCTCGCTCATAATTGAGACGTAGGCTGAGTCCACGAAGTGTACCTTCAAGTCTTGCCTCAATTCGGTTTCGGCCCTTGAGGAATCGGTCAACCAAGAACATACCAAAATCATCAACGTTCTTGAGCACTGCGGTAATCACATAGTTGAATCCGAAGGCCACGACACGCGGACCACGAATCAAGTGCGCAGCGGAAAGTATCAAGGTAGGTAGCAGGCTCCTATCGATTTTGCGCTGCCCCGTATCATCGAAAGCTATGCGCCGATTGCGAAATATGCCCATTATTTGGAGGGTTGGGTATACAAGCGAAATCAACTCGTCTGGCACATCTGTGATGATGGGTGAGGCCTCACCGGGAAGCAATTCTCGTAGGCCATCTCTAGATATTGCAGATAGTTCGAGCCGGTCGAAAACGACGGTGATATTCGTACGTTGGATTTGCATTTTCTCGATATTCAAGGATCACCCGCCTCTCGTCTGCGGAAGGCTCCGTAATGATGATAGCGATTCTTCGGCACGCTGTCAATAGGTCAATGGTAGTAGGGGTGGTTGATCGAAGCCGATCAAAGGCAATTGCTGGTCGCTCTACGGATGGAAGAATCCCTTGTACAAGATAACACTAACCTTCGCTTGTGTCAAATTGAGTAATCAGAGGCCTTTTTGGAACGCCTCCCTCGTTCTCAATCTCCCTTCCCATGCTTCTCATTCACACTGGGCTATTGGTCTTAGGCAAACACCAGATCGAGAGTATATGTAGGAAGGACTCCCCCGGCGATTCGAACGCGCGCACCATCATCTGGTGGCAGAGTGGGAGAAGAACGTGCGCCTTTGGCATCGATGACCGCGGTATGAACACCGGGAAGGGACCTTCTGTTTCTGGTTAGCTCCTCAATCAAGAAGAGCTTCATCGTGTCGTTGAAATCAAGGGTCGAGAGTTCTCGGGGTCCAGCTCTCTGCCCCTTGGAGCCTGGCTTTCCTGCGTTGGACTCGCCGTAGGCGATGCTCGAGCTCTGCCAAGCGTCGCTCCCTCCACCAGATGGGGCGGGTGAGAGAGGAGGAGTCGACCTGTTCGATGGCCCTCAGCACTAGCTTCTCTGCTCTGTGGAGGTCTTTCGCCCGGTGCTCGTAGTACTTGGCCAGTTCCACGAAAGGGTAGAGTCTTCCCTCGTTCTCCCTGATGGCCTGGTACCAGAGATCGATTGCGTCTTCCCATCTCGCCTGTCGTTTGTAGTGGAAGGAGAGATGAAAGATGGTCTTTTCCTTCAAGGTGTCGGGGAGATCGGCATCCAGTGCGGCGCGTAGTGTGGTCTCGGCGCGGTCAGTCATCCCCACATGGAGATATAACCTGCCGAGGCTATACAGATCCTCCGCGTACTCTATCGCATGATGGAGTGGATCCTCAAAGACCCGCCCTGCCAGCGCGGTGAGTGCTGCCAAAGAGAGAATGTCTTGAGCGTTGTGGTAGAAAACTCCCCGCAATGGATCTACATGGCCATATCTCAGGTAGTCGAAGTAGATCTGGGGAACAAGGGAACTGGGCACATCTTCCTGGCGTTCTAGGCCTAGAATCTCGGGCTCCAGGCAGGATAGAGCGCAGCTCTCCAGGCGCAGACGCCACAGGCGACGAGCTGTGAAAAGGAGGTCGAGATGGGGCGCACGTGAGAGAGGGAAGCGCTGCCGGGACATGATGAAACGGGTCTCCAGCACGGGCACATCGAACGCCTTTCCGTTGAAGGAGACGATGCCTGAGAGTGGCTTCAGCATCTCCTCCACAAGGGCAAGGAGGGCAGCCTCCTCTGAGTAGTCGCGCATGAAGGCTTGACGGATATGGAAATCCTGGCCCTCGAACCAACCGATCCCAACCAAGAAGGCGTGTGTCCCCACGCCTCCGGCGAGGCCCGTCGTTTCCACATCGAGGAAGGCGCACTTGTTCAGCTCTACTGTCCTCAGCTCAGGATCGCGCCCGATACGGGCGATGGTTTCAGGACCATGATTCAAGGCAGTAGCGATCTCTCCGTGACGGTAGCCTTGGGGGTAGACTTGATCAACAACGACGCACGGTCCATACTCGGTCTCGACGACCTCCCCACCAACTATCTCTTCAACTGGCTTGGAAGGCTTTCTCCGCCGGCGCTCGAGACCCGTCGTCCCCAGGCGGACCCCTAGACGTTCAAGCTGCTGACGAATATCCTCCACCCTACCTTGCTCCCCTCGATCATCTACTCTTCCTAGCTTCCCCTATGAGACGGAGGGCATTCCTCTTTCCATAGGGGCCTATCTCCCCCACCGGCCCCACACAGGAGGGACACCCCTGGACACAGCCGCAATCCTTCACCAACCGCTCCGCGGTTTCGAGAAGCTGGTCATGGATGCGGTAGAGCTTCTCGGCGAAGCCGATCCCTGCCGGTACCCGGTCGTAGATGAAGATGGTAGCTTCCCCGGTATGGGGAGAGCGCACCTCCGGCTTCACCCCGATATCACGTGAGTCGCACATTAGAAACAGGGGGGCCACATTGACCAGCACGTTGGAGAGCCCTACCAGCCCGCTCTCCAGGTCTGCACGGGTCAACAATTTAGTCACCCTCTCAGGGAAGCTCAGCCAATAGGCCGTGGTCTGCATCTCCTGCTCCGGAAGGCGTATATCTCCCCAGCCTACGTTCTCATGGGTCCATAGCTTTATCTTCTTGTAGATGGTAGGTAGCGCAGAAACGAGCACCTCTCCATGGGCCTTGCTGCAGCGATCGAACCCCTCCGATTCAAACTGGTCTATCACTCTCACCTGCACCGCTAAGTTGGCATCGGTGTAGTAGTCGACCTCGACCTTCGTGGCGTAGGCCTTTTTCCCCTCCCAGTCCAGCTTCTCGATCTGATACTGTTCTCCCTCGTGTATGTAGATCGCCTCCTCGTGCACCATTGTGGGGGCGCTGAAGCTGTCTACCTCGCCGATGACGCGCGGTTCAACCTCTGTGGTGTCGATGATAACTATGTTATCCCTCGCTGCGGTGCGCAGGCTAATCTCTTCGGCTGGGTATGACTCGGTGCTCCAGTGGTAGGTCCCCTCGACCTTGTGGAGAATGCCTTGCTCCTCCAAGAAGTCGAGTATCTGATCGATGGACTGTCCGCCGTAGAGTTCCCCTTCCCTAAATGGGAGTTCGAAGGCGGCGCACTTGATGTGGCTGATCAGAATGAGCAAGTTGTCGGGATTGATTAGGGCGTGTTCGGGGGACTGGGAGAAGAAGTAGCCGGGATGGGTGACGATGTACTGATCCAGGGGAGCGGAGCTTGCCACCAGAATAGCACAGGAGACATCGGCCCGCCTACCAGCCCGACCCGCCTGTTGCCAGGTGCTGGTTATCGTCCCTGGGTAACCCGTGATGAGGCAGGCATCTAGTTGCCCGATGTCGATGCCCAACTCAAGAGCATTCGTGGCCACCACGCCACGCACTTCTCCATCCCGAAGTCCTCTCTCGATCTCCCGGCGCTGCTTGGGGAGATACCCACCACGGTAGCCTCTCACCTTCTCTTCATCCCTGTTGCTGAACTTCATATCCTCTTTGAGATAGGAAAGGAGGATCTCCACCGTCTTTCGAGTGCGAGCGAAGATGATTGTCTGGATGTCGTTGAGGAGGAAGTCCTTGGCGAGGGAGCGAGCCTCGTGCACGGAGGAGCGCCGAATGCCCAATTCCCAATTCCTTATTCACCACCGGGGGGTTGTAGAAGATGAAGTGTTTCTTCCCCTTGGGCGAGCCATCGCTATCGATCAGGAGTACGTCCTCCTCGATGAGCTTTCTGGCTAACTCCTCCGGGTTGGCGATGGTAGCCGAGGAGAGGATGAAGATGGGCTTCGTGCCGTACCAGCTACAGATCCGCTTCAGCCTACGCACGACGTTGGCCAAGTGACTCCCGAAGACCCCGCGGTATTGATGGACTTCATCTATGACCACATATTTCAGATTCTCGAAGAGCTTCACCCACTTGGTGTGGTGAGGGAGGATGCCGGTATGCAACATGTCGGGGTTAGTAATCACGATGTGGCCTGCGGCACGGATGGCCTTTCTGGCGTTGACAGGGGTGTCTCCGTCATAGGTGTGGGTCTTGATATTGACATTTAGAGCGGTGATCAAGCCGTGGAGTTCGTCCAGTTGATCCTGGGAGAGGGCCTTGGTGGGGAAGAGGTAGATGGCTCGCGAGTGGGGATCCTCTAAGAGGGAATTGATTACCGGGATATTGTAGCAGAGCGTCTTCCCAGAGGCGGTGGGGGTGACGACGATGAAATTCTCCTCCCTTTGGACGGCCTCAATCGCTAGAGCCTGGTGAGTGAAGAGTCGCTCAATACCTTGCGATCTGAGTATGTCGACGAGACGACGATCTATGCTAGGTGGGAAGTCCGCGAAGGATCCTTCCTTGAAAGGGGTGACCTTCCACGCGGTAACTCGTTCGGCGAGCTCGGGAGCGGTCCTCATCTGGGTGAGGAGTTGGCTTAGGTTCATGGTTGGTATACAAGTAAATAGAACTAATGTTCAGTATAGCATGGATTCTGACTGTAGTCAAGGGGGAGTGGATTGAATCGAACCTTCTCGTGAACTATGGTCACGAGAATCACCGCTCTCTGGAGGCTGCTCGTTCCACCAGACGTCTCTTGAGACCGAGGGTTCTGTCGTTTTCTGGATATACAGTGTCGAAGTGATTAGTCATAACGAGTTAGAATCGCCCAGGCGCAATGTTGATACGCAAACCCAAAGCATCACCGTTGTGAAAGCCCTTCAAACGCTTGTCTTTGTAGGTCTCTCGGCCTTCACAGCTGTTCTTCCCCTTTCAAGTGGATGTCCCTTACCACCGGTGAAACCCACTGCGGTGCCAACCCTTGCTCCTACTGCGACACCGACAGCCACAAGTGCGGGTACACCAACAGCGACACCGATATCGCCCGACCTGTTGGTTTAGCATATGTCGGTGAAACCACGCCGGCTTCTGCTGGCTTAGGCTCTCTACTCTGAGGGAGATTCTACTCTCTTTCTGATAGAGCCTAAGAATCGCCTTCGAAACCCTGGAGAAGTGGTCACGATGTCTTGGCTCACCTACGCCCCCCTTTTGACACCCCACCCAAACCATGCTATTCTGTGGACGCCCGTGGCAGAGGTGGGAGATCCCGGCGGCGGTGAATACCGCTGGCCTTTTTTGTAAGTCATGTGGGAATCCGCTTGCCTAATTACCTTTCATGCGGTATACTTGACTATATAGGTCAAATAGACGACACGAAAGGTAATCCGCCGATGCAGAATGCCAAAACATTAGGGCCAGACAGTGCAGAACTCTTGCTCCGTCTCAGCGCCGAGGGAAAGACCATTTTTTCAAGCGCTGACGCTCAAGCTATCAGCAACAAGAGTTACGACGCTACCGCCAAGCTCCTCAGTCAAATGGTACGGAGGCGATGGCTTGTGCGGTTGGTCCCAGGGAAGTACCTCATCGTGCCCCTTGAGGCTGGCTTGGAAAGCATCCCCATGGCTAATCGGTATGTGATCGCCCGCGAGGTCTTGGGCTCGCTTCCCTACTACATCTCCCACTACAGCGCTATGGAGCTCCATCAAATGACCACCCAGCCGGTCAACACGGTGTACGTGACCGTCCCTCGGCGACGGGTCAGCCGGACCATCGCAGGGATGCAATACCGTTTCATCTATGCGAGCCAGCGATTCTTCTGGGGATGGGAGACAACGTGGGCGACTCCTGAGAAACAAGTACAAGTCAGTGATCTGGAAAAGACGTTGCTTGACTGTGCCGTCCGACCTGAGCTCTGCGGGGGGTTAGGGGAACTAGCGAAAGGTCTCTGGCTGCGCAAGGATGATCTCGATGATGGCCGCGTGACCGAGTACGTTCAACGGCTGAGTCACCGGGCCGCCGCCAAGCGAATAGGGTTTCTGTTGGAAACCTATGGTTTAGGCAGCCCAGATACGATCGCCGTGCTGCAGTCGCTAGTTAACCGCGGATACGACCTGCTCGACCCTACGCTACCCGATGAGGGGCCATACCGTGCTCGCTGGCGACTGCGCATCAACCTTGATCCTGAGGAACTGAAAGCCACTATTTGGACGTGACGCTTATGATCTCAGCCGCGGAAGTTTTCACAGAAGCTCATCGCGTTGGCGTAGGAGATCTCGTCATTGAAAAGGACTACGTTCTGGGCTGGTTGTTGATCGCCATCGCCGAGAGCGACCTGCGACGTGAGATCGCCTTCAAAGGAGGCACAGCACTCAAGAGGGTCTACTATCCGGACTACCGCTACTCCGAGGACCTTGATTTCACGCTCTGCGATGGCCCTTCCCACGATGACCTAGTTGAGGCCTTCAAAGCTTTGTTCCCCTGGCTAGGCCAGCGGGTCAACCTAACCCTCGAGCTGCGAAGCGACAGGCAGAGTACCTTCGAGACGACAACTCTACTGGTAGATTATGTGGGCCCTTTGAAAGCAGGCCTGGGGAGTCGATACCTGAAGATAGACTTCAGTCGCGGAGAACTGTTGGCGGAGCAGCCGATTGATCGGCCATTACAGGCACCTTATAGTGACTACCCGCCCGACGTGACATTGCCTACCTACACGCTGAAGGAAATCCTTACCGAGAAACTATGCGCCCTACTGCAACGCACCGAGCCGCGCGACTTATACGATGTCTATTGGCTCTTCGAGTGGGGCGATGTGGACCAGACGTTCTTGGCAAGCAGCTTCGCTGCCAAGTGCGAGCATAAGGGGCAGGATCCGACACGACTGGGGCGAGTTCTAATAGACAGAGAGGCGACCTTCGGCGAACTCTGGACATCCCGTCTGGAGGTCCAAGTGACGGAGTTGCCTCATTTGAACGAGGTCTTGCGAGCGGTGCGACGGCACGCCCGAAATCTGGGACTAGGGTAGAAGAACTAAGGTGGGAGGATCTGCTATCCACATCACCGCAGTCGGTGTTGGTGCGCATGCAGATCATCTTTCGGCGATCACCTCATCCACCACCACTCGCCGCTGGCCACTGACCACCGCCACCGCGCCGACGCCGACCATCCCGCCGACCATCTGTCAATCGCGCGACCGCCCGCCAGCCGGCCACCACCACCGATCGCCCGTGCGCCGCCGGCACCAATGCCGATGACCACCAGTCCCTCGCCGATCATCCATCCGGCGAGCACCTGCCACCTGCTGACCAGCATCCCCGGCGGCCGCTAACTAACGGGAGCCGTGGTAGTCGTTATCCTGATCATCTCCTACGCCACCACCACGTCCACCACCGCCGCCGCCGTCGACGCCGCCGCCACCATGATCATGATGATCATCATCACGACCGGCATCACCACCCTCATCCCGAAGAAGTCGGCGGCCCCCTTGGTCATAACCACCATCATCTGCCGGCGTATGCTATCGCAAGTATTGTATTGCGCGCCCTTTCACCGCGCTGTTAGTAAGTGATTTCGTGAGTCCTGAATAATATAATGTCCGATGGAGATGGAGAATTGGGGCCTAGCTCAGTGCTTGAAAACAAAGTATTCGCGGAGCATCTGAGAGTTGTTGCCACAGCGACCGGGCTACCGTTGAACCGTGTCTTCTCGGCACAGCCAGGATGCGATCTTAACGAATGTGAGCGCTGTGACCGACAACTGATGATATGCGATGATGGTAACAACGTCTGTACGATCAATTTCTTGCTAGAGACGTTAGCGATGAAATGCACCCTTGGCGAGG
>DAOULQ010000023.1:0-10367 GCA_034419095.1 Anaerolineae bacterium
TCCATTGAGCCTCCTCGTATATGACTACCTTCGGTAAGTGACCCAGGAGTCCGGCGACTCCCAGACCTCGACCGACTCCAAGCGGACCTTAGGGTTCTTTTGGAGTTCATCGTAGATGAAACGGGCGATATTCTCGGAACTGGGGTTGATCTCGTCGAAGGGGGGGGTCTCGTTGAGGTTGGTATGATCGAGCCGGTCGATGATGGGCTCTAAATCTTTCTTGAGGGCTCTGAAATCATAGGCCATGCCTAAGCGGTCTAGTTGGCTAGCGGCCACGCGGACGACCACCTCAAAGCGGTGGCCATGGAACTTCTCGCATTTTCCCTCGTAGCCGCGCAGACCATGAGCGGCATCGAAATGGCGACGCACAGATACATAATACATTGACCACTCCTTAAAGAATTGTTGTTAAGCCCCTGATCAGACTGTGGCCTATGCCGGCACTTACCAGGTCGGGGGCGGGTCCCGCTCGAAACTTATCCCTCGGCTTTCCAGCCAGGTGGCTCTGACCTCGGCGGCAACGAAGAGCGACCCAGTAACGCAGACCAGATCCTGTCCCCGAGCCAGGCCCATGGCTTGCCATAAAGCCTCCTCTGTACTCCAGCAAGGGATGGCTGCCCAGCCTCGAGCCCGGACCTTCTCCTTCAGAAGGTCAATATCGGCAGCACGAGGGTGTCGGGACTGAGTGATGATCACTTGGTAGGCCAAGGGGAGGAGTTCTTGAAAGATTCCATCTATATCCTTATCGGCGGAGAAGCCCAAGACCAAGATGAGGTGTTCATAGGGAAGATAATCCCGCAGGCCTTTGGCTAGTGCCCGAGCCGAGTCCACGTTGTGAGCTCCGTCGATGACCAAGAGAGGCTTCTGATTAAGCAGTTCGAGACGGCCAGGCCAGGAGGTGTTCTTCAAACCTTCCATTATACTCTCTGGAGGAAAGGGTGCCTCTTCTAGTTCGGCCACAGCGGCCACAGCGGTGGTGGCGTTGACGAGTTGGTGCTCCCCAAGGAATGGCAGCCAGAGGTTGACATAATCTTTATGTGAAGCCGAGGATGCAGAATTCTTATGGCATCGTATGGTTAGCCTTTGCCCCTCCAAGTCAAAGGCTAGACGCTCCCATTTCCAATCTCGGCTTACCAGGGTCAAAGGTGCCCCCTGTTCGCGGCAGACTCGCTTGATGACCTTTAAAGCGGTGGGTCTCTGGGGGGCACAAACCACCGGCCTTCCCTTCTTTATGATCCCCGCCTTCTCTTTCGCTATCTCACCTAGCCTATGACCTAGGATCTCTGTATGGTCATATCCGATGAGGGTGATGACCACCACCTTCGGGTCAACGACGTTAGTGGTGTCCAGGCGGCCGCCTAGCCCCGTTTCCAAGATAGCCCACTCTATCTTCTCTTGGGCGAAGTGGGAGAAAGCCAGGGCGGTGGTGATCTCGAAGGTGGTGAGCCCCGCGAACCGCTTGGCCAGGGGGATCAGCCGCTCTACATGGGCTACCAGTTGCTCCTCGGTTACCAGTTGTCCTCCAGTTTGAATACGCTCCCTATAGGTATGGAGGTGAGGGGAGGTGAAGAGGCCGGTCTTATACCCCGCGGCTCGCAGGATGCTCTCTATCATGGCCGCGGTGGAGCCTTTGCCTTTTGTCCCCGCGATGTGAACCGCTTTGTATCGCCGATGAGGCTGGTCTAAGAGTTCCAGCAGGGCCGTGATGCGCGAGAGATCGAAGCGGTGTGGGCCTTCTAGAGAGGTTCTCTCGTAGTCGACGAAACTGTAGATATAGTCTAGAGCCTCTTGATAGGTGAGCATTTAGATATGCAATTTTAGGGCAATTCCGTCCAAAAGTAAATAGTTGCCAGAGGGGCTTTGCCGTGCTATCATTCCTAAACTGTGGATAAGGAAAGGCTTGGTAGTAGCAGAGTCGCGTTTTTGTCAATCGTTCTTCTGGCTTTCCTCCTGTGGCTCTATCGTCTGGATCATCAAAGCCTCTGGTACGATGAGGGGTTCAGCGTCTATTTGGCTTGCATGAGCCTAGGCGAGATCACGGCCCGCACAGCATCAGATATCCACCCTCCCCTCTATTATTATCTGCTCCATCTATGGCTTGGCCCCTTTGGAGATAGCGAGTTCGTTCTCCGCTTCTTCTCTCTGATCTTCGGCCTTCTTACTATCTCTTTTATCTACGTTTTGGGGAGGAGGCTGCTGGGCACCGCTTCCGGCTTGCTCGCTGCCTTGCTTTTGGCTATCTCTCCCCTCTACCTCTGGTACTCCCAGGAGGCGAGGATGTATACCTTGGTCACCTTCCTCTGCCTCCTGTCGAGTTATCTTTTGCTCCGAGCCGTAGAGGGAAAGGCCGGCTTCCTATGGGGGGGCTACATCTTGGTCAACATCTTGGCTGTCTACTCTCACTTCTACGCTTTCTTCGTCCTGGCCTTCCATTTGCTCTTCCTCCTGGTTTGGTGGGCTGTGAACCGGAAAGGGGATACTCTCTTGGCCGGGCTGCTCTCCCAAGGGGGTGTGGTGCTCGCCTATCTCCCTTGGAGCGGGTTCGTGCTTCGGCGGTACGCCGCCGATGTCAGTTATTGGAGAGGGGAGTTACTCTTCACTGAAGTGGTGCGCAAAACGCTCATCCTTTTTAGCACCGGCCACACCATCCTAGAGTCTAGGGCCCAGCCTATCGCCTTTGTCTATGGCGCCTTCATCCTTTTGGGTCTTGTCATTATCGCCCTTCACAAGGGCAACCTTCCTGCAAAAGGTTGGTCTTCCCTTTGCAGGGCTTTATTCTTGACTCTCTATCTCTTTATCCCTCTATTGCTCCTCTTTCTCGTCTCCTATCAGCGGCCTAAGTTTCATCCTCGCTATCTCATGCTGGCTTCCCCGGCCTTCTTTTTGCTAATCTCCGGGGGTATCGGTACTTTGTGGGAGAAGGGGAGGGGGGCTCGCGGGTGGCAGGGGGCCCTTTGGGTCGCGGGTGGCTCGGTCTTGCTTTGTTTCATCCTAACCACCTCGGCCTACAGCGACTTTAACGCCTATTTCGATGTCAGGTTCACCAAGGACGATTTTCGCAGCGCAGCCCGCTACATTCAGACTCATATCCAGGCCAACGAAGTGGTCATCCTCACCTCTGGTCATCTCTTCCCCGTCTTTACCTACTACTACGACCAGGATAACTGGCACCCCATCCCAGATGAGCCCACCCTCTCTACGGAACGGGTTCTCAACTACAGGGTGGCCGACGATTTGAACCGCATATTGGCCGGAAAGGCGGGGGTATGGCTCCTCCTCTGGCAGGAGGAGGTGGTAGATCCCAACGGCTTTCTCACCATGATGCTTGGGGAGGAGGGGAACCCTCTGCCTTTCGAAGGCGGTTTCTGGGGCCTGGAACTCTATCATTACGCCTTGCCGGCTGATGTACGCTTCTCCAGCCAGCCCCGTATCGAATATCCGGTGAGCGTGAACTTCGGAGATGAAATCAGGCTCTTGGGGTATAGCCTGCCAGGGAGAGAAGCCAACAGGGGAATTGAGGTGATCCTCTACTGGCAGGGGTTGAAGGAGTTGACGGAGGATTACAAGGTCTCCCTTCGCCTGCGCGATGAGGAAGGCCACTACTGGGGGCGGGTCGATGCCCGGCCAGCCAGTTACTGGTACCCCACTATGCGGTGGCCTCCAGGCGAGAAACTGTTTGGCAAACATACCATCGAGACGCTCCCCGGGACGCCGCCCGGAGAATATCGGTTGGAATTGGGTATCTATACCGAGGAGGATCCCAGAGGCTTGGATGTCCTGGACGGGAAAGGGACTCCTCTGGGTAAGAGCCAGATCATCGGCAGAGCGGAGGTTCCCATATCGGAGGTCTTTACCTCCTATGACCAGGTGGAGGGGGAGATTCAGCATCCTCTTCAGGTAACCGTTGATGGGCTCGAACTTCTGGGCTACAACTGGGAGGAGAAGCCGGTCCAGCCAGGCGACACCATCGGCTTCACCCTTTTCTGGCGCGCTCTATCCGACCTGACAGAGGAGTATAACCTTGCCCTGCAACTCATAGATGTCCAGGGCCAGTTGATAGAAAGCGAGATCCGATACCGTCTGGGCACGGAGGCTTACCCCACTTCCCGCTGGCGGCCTGGGGAGGTGATAAGGGCTCAGTACGACTATACTATCCCCGCTTGGCCTTCGCAGCCCGACCCTGGGAAGGGGGAGATGAGGGTGGCTCTCCTCGACCCCACAGGCGTTATTATAGGCACCGCTTCTCTCTTTTCGCTGGAGGTTGAAGAAACCGAGAGGCTCTTCGAGCCGCCCTCTCCCCAATATGCGCTGCCCGAGGAGAGGCTAGGGGGGTTGGCTACCTTGGTGGGTTATGATCTAACAGCGGAGAGCGTACGGCCAGGCGACACTTTGAGACTCGTTCTCTACTGGCAGGCTCTGGCTCCTATAGACAGATCGTACACCGTTTTCACCCATCTCCTGGATAACGAGAACCAAGTGCGGGCCCAGAAGGACACTCTCCCTGCAGGAGGAGCCAGGCCCACCATCGGTTGGGTGCCTGAAGAGTTCATCATCGATGAGTACGAGTTGGTCGTGGAGGCCGATGCCCCGCCAGGGGAGTACCTCCTCGAGGTGGGCATGTACGACGCCTTTACCGGGGAGCGGCTTCCGGCTTTGGATATGGAAGGTAAAGTATTGGACAATCGTATAGTTTTGCCCACCAGGATTCAGGTATTGGCTCCCTAGTTTGACTGAGGAAGGGCCTTTTGATAGAGTTCTAGGAGGGAGGGTGCTTTGAAAAGTCGCCTTTATCTCATAGGGATAACGCTTGGCCTTCTACTGGTAGCGGTCGGCTGTATGAATCGTCCCCTTCTCTATGGAGTGGGGGTGGCCCCCCCAGTGATATCTCCTAACGCCGATGGAATGGGCGATGTAACCCAGATCAATTATTCCATCTCCCGTCCCGCGCATCTGGATATCTATTTCGTAGATAGCCAGGGGGAAAGGTATTACTTCCGGCAGGGGAACCGCCGCTTCCCCGGGGAGTATCAGGTCTACTTTGGAGGGACGATCGAGGGGCGTATGCTGGCTGACGGGGTCTACACCTATGTCGTAGAGGTGACCGAGGATTCTACGGGGGCGACTGAGAAGGTGGAAGGGGAACTCGCTATCACGGGGGCCGACGCCTCACCTCCCGAACTCTTGGATTTCACCGTCTTTCCCGATTCTTTTACCCCCAACCGAGACGGGATAGGGGATCGGGTGGCCATCGTTTTTCGCCTCACGGAGAGCGCCGAAGTGGAGGTATATCTCCTCGATGCCCAGGGCCAGAGGTACCCGGTGGGGGTACCCAAACCGATGTGGGGGGTGGAGGAGGAGTCGACTCCTCTGATCGGCCCTCACAAGGTGGAACTGGAGCCAGGTATAATCGAGTACGACTATGATGGGGGCATCGACAGAGGGACTCCCCCACCTCCCGATGGGCTTTACACTGTGGTGGCTACGGCCACCGATGTGGCAGGCAATATCACCAGGAAGGAGGCCCCTCTAACCATTGAAGAAGGGGGAGTCCCCTTAGCGGAGGTGAAGTTCGTGGAGTTATGGCCCACGATAGTGCCCTTGGGGGGGACCCTCAACTTCAGGGCCACCGTGGAGAACGTGGGAGCGGTGCCCATAAGAACTGGGGGGCCACCTCCGGAAACTACCTATCTGGCTACCCAGAACTTCAACACCCTGGGATATTACGAATCGGATGGTTCTTTCCGAGTAGGGGTCGATTTCGAAGGGAATAGTTTCGGGCGACGGTATCCATACCGTTGGCAGTTGGGCGATGATGCTGAACTGGAGGCTCGGATCATCGATGACCAACGCTACCTCTACCTTCTCCCTGGCCAGCGAGTTACGGTTACCGGCGGTATCATCATAGACGAGCCGCCACCCAGGACAGCCCCCCACTTCTGGGTGGGCTTGATCCACGAAGGGGTGCGGATCGTCAACGACTATCTATACCCCACGGAAATATCTATAGGTTTCTGAGATGGATCTCTCGGTCATCATCGTCAGTCATAACACCAGAGAACTTCTGGCTCTCTGCCTCGATTCCCTCCTCGCCAGCCTAGCCTCTTCGGCTTTCGGATACGAGGTCACGGTGGTCGATAACGCCTCTAGGGATCGGACGGTGGAGATGGTGCGAGAGCGGTTTCCCCAGGTTCAACTCCTGGCCAACGAGGAGAACCTGGGCTTCGCCGCAGCCAGTAACCAAGGCCTCAAGGTAAGCGAGGGAAACTACCTCCTGCTCCTAAACCCCGACACCCTAGTTCGCCTGCCCTGGCACGTGGCAGGCCAGGGAGGTGAGGCCCTTCAACTCATGTTTCGTTTCTTGGTTTCCCATCCCCGAGCGGGGATGGTGGGACCCAAACTCCTCTACTCTGACGGGCGATTCCAACATTCCGCCTTCTCTTTCCCCACGCTTCCCATGATCTTCTTGGATTTCTTTCCCCTTAATCATCGCCTTGTCAACTCCCGCCTCAATGGCCGCTACCCCAAAGCCCTCTACGAGGCTGGTGAGCCGTTCCCGGTTGACCACCCCTTGGGGGCGGCGATGATGGTGCGGCGCGAAGCGGCAGACCAGGTGGGCCCCTTGGATGAGAGGTTCTTCATCTATTGTGAGGAGATAGATTGGTGCATGAGGATGAAGAAGATGGGGTGGGAGATATTCTGTCTGCCCCAGGCGGAGATCATCCATTATGTGGGCAAGAGCACGGGGCAATTTCGGGAAGCGATGTATGTGGAACTCCATAGGAGCCGGTACCGGCTCTACGAGAAGCATTACGGCCCGGCCTTCAGGTTTCTGGCCCGCCTCATCGTGGGGCTGGGGGTGCGATGGGAGATATGGAAAGCCCGCTGGGAGGCCCGCCAGGGCAGGGTCACAGAGGAGAAGTTGGAAAGGCAGTTGGATGCCTATCGGCGGGTACTGGAGTTGCCATGAGAGTTCACCTTTCGGCCATCGTCCTCACCCAGAATGAGGAAAGGAACATCGTCGATTGCCTGCGGACTTTGAGTTGGGCTGATGAGGTTCTAGTCCTCGATTCGGGAAGCGAGGACGCCACGGTGGCTCTGGCTCAGAAGATGGGGGCGCGGGTGGAGACGCGCCCTTTTGATAACTACCCCCGTGAAAGAAATGCTGCCTTAGAGTTGGCGCGGGGAGAATGGGTCTTCTTCGTCGATGCCGATGAGCGGGCCACAGAGGAGTTGGCAGACGAGGTTCGGAAGGCGATAGAAAAGGGAGATGCGGACGGCTTTTGGGTGCCCCGCCACAACTATATCTTCGGGAGGCTGATCCGTCACGCGGGGTGGTATCCCGACTATCAACTACGCCTCTTTCGACGTGGTAAGGGGCGGCATGACGAGAGCCGGGAGGTTCACGAGTTGGTGATCCTGGATGGCCCTGAGGGGTATCTGGAGAACCCCTTCATCCATTACAACTATGAGAACGTTAGTCAGTTCATCGAGAGGCAGAATAGATATACGGGGATGGAAGCAGCCTACCTATTTCGAGGGGGCGCCAGGGCCAAAGTGAGGAATTTCCTCCTTCAACCCTGTCGGGAGTTCAGAAGAAGGTATATAACCCTGGAAGGCCATAAGGATGGGTGGCACGGCCTGCTTTTGAGCCTGCTCATGGCCTATTACGAAGGGGTGAAATACGCCAAACTTTGGCGGATTCAGAGAAGAGGGGCTTGATTTCATAGGGCACTCCAAGGAGATCAAAATGTGTGAGTTTTGTACCAAACACGGGGAGGGGAAGAAATGGTACCTGCAAATGAAGAACTATGCGGAGGAGTTGCTCCATGAGGAACTCTCTTCCACCCAGAAGGGGATCGTTAAGGCCACAACGCGGCTGGAGTGGAACAATCGCTTCTGGGAGAGCTTTGTGATGCCGGCGATGGGCGGTGTTTCTAAGGTGCGAGGCGAGTTACAAGGTACGCTGCCCTCTACCGAGCCTGCTGAGGCTGAACCCTTCGCAGCCGAGACCGTGGAAGATTGGAAGTTCGAACATTTCGGTCAGGTATTGCCTATCGAGGACGTTGAAAAAGTGATAGATATGGTGGACTCTATCACGAGAATGCCATGTGGATGCCGGTTCATTTCCATAGGGAAGACAGACAAACGATACTGTTTTGGCTTAGGGGTAGACAAATGGGGCGTACTAGGCAAGTACCCTGATACCGCTTCGTCGTTGGAGGTGCTGGACAGGGAAGAGACCAAGAGGATCTTTCGCAAGTACGATGAGGAAGGGCTGATGCACACTATTTGGACCGGCGTAACCCCTTATGTTGTCGGTATATGTAATTGTGATCGTGATTGTGGGGCCTACAGAGGGTACATCGAGAAAAGAGGTGTTCCTCATTTCTTCCGAGCAGAATACATCTGCCAAGTAGATTGGGACCTCTGCACGGGGTGTAAGTCTTGCATGAACCAATGTCAGTTCGGCGCCCAGTTCTACTCCTCTGCACTTTCCAAAGTCTATATCGCCCCCGCCAGGTGTTTCGGGTGCGGCGTATGCAGGGCGGCATGCCCAACCGAGGCTATTACGCTTGTTCCGAGGGAAAAAGTTCCCGAGGCTGCGAATCTTTGGCTGAAGTAGGGGAAGCAGGCAGGCGGTTTTCCAGAGGGCGCTGAGCCTCGAAAATGTGGTGTGTCTTTTCTATTACGCGTTCTTGCTCAGCGGCGTAGTATATACACCGTCTGGCCGTCTGTGATCTGTTGATCCCATCTGTGTTCCCACTCACGCCAGACGTCAGCAAAGGTGGTCAAGCGCGGATAGACCCGAAGAGTCGTAGGCTCCGGATGTATTGCGTCATCTGAAATGAACACAGTACTTCCAGAGGCCAATGTTTGGTCAATCAATTGACGAATAGTGTTGAGGGCCACGGTTCCTTCCCCTTCTTCACCAAGCAACTCATCCAGAGTGTAAACTCGACAGCTCGAATAACGGCGCAACCACTGACCCCATTGCCACCAACGAGAGACGATGAGGAGATCTCCAGACGCGCATTCGTCTACGAAATACGATCCCCTAGAGTGGACTCGGCTGTTCTCAGGGTTGTGCAACGGCAGTATAGACCCGAAAAGGTTGGTAAAGCCGACACACAGTGCCAGGAAGAGAATCAGGTAGCCATGGATGTTACTCCACAGACGGTGCCGGCGCCCTAGCACAGGGTAAAGGCTCTGGGTAGATAGGAGTATGCATATCGGTGGAAGGAGCGGTATCCAGAACTCGAGATTATCGGGTTCCCACCAGAGCGCGAGTAAGCCGTAGCATGCTAGCCATAGACAAATCACTACCCAAACGCTGCCTGCGATATTACGACGAACCACGCCGAGAAAGAATAGGCTCACACCTAACCCTAGCAACGCGAAGACGACTATCGCGAGCGCTAGCAATATGTAGGAATCAAACTGAGACAGGTTCCTAACCAAGAACTGCTCATCCGCGAGGAAATGTCGAGGGGCTATCTTCTCGAGCAACTCTGAAACCCTGTCCAATCGGAACAGGAAGTGCCCCCCGATTATCGCCCGTCCAATTCCGATCAAGGCTCTCGCAAAACTATTGAGGCTTACATGACCAAAACCGCGGAGCCCATAACGATCGGTAGTGAGGTAGAAGGTAATCCAAGTAATTGCCTCCCTTATGGACGAGAGCAGATGCTGGCTCCACATTACGACCGCATAGGGTATCACGGCCACGAGCACGGTGCTGACAAGGAAAGTAGCCACTGGCTTGAGAACGCTTCGCCAAGTGGATTTGGCTGTTGTGGCTATTGCGGCCACCCCGACCAGGGAAAACAGGACATGTGTCTGGTGAAATAGGCAGGCCATCCCGCTGAGGGTGCCGGCTAGGGCGGCAAAGGTATCCCTGCGCTCCTTGGGTAGCGGCCACACCATTGTTACGGAGAGTAGAAGTAGCAACATAGGGATGATGTACACTTCGACACTGACACTGTAGAACCAGAACCCGAAGGTAGACATCAATAGCAGCGCGCTCGCCATTGCCGCAAAGGTATCTTGAAGCAATCGCCGTGCCAATCGATAGAAAGCCGCTATGGCCAGACTCCCAAATACCACGTTGACGTACTCAACCACCACGACACTGTCGCCAGAATAGCCCGCCGTGCGAGCCAGACCCACGATGCACCAATTGAACCAAACGTATAGTAGGTGATGCGGATGGAATAGGCCGCGCCCTCCGTCAATGGCTTGCAGATATGCCAGGCTGTCATGCGTTGCTTCCAAGTTGTTGCTCAGCGTCAATGAGTACAGCAGGAATGCGACAAGGAAAAGGAATAGTGTTGGTCCCCACCTTGCCCCAGTAATGATGTGTGCCCTGC
>DAOULQ010000024.1:0-18865 GCA_034419095.1 Anaerolineae bacterium
ATCTATGGTGCCAAAACCCAGTCAGGTACCGTCCATCCGCTTAAGAAACAGTCACCGCGCTTGGTTACAAAATATGTTGCACAACCGAGCAAGGTTCGGTTACATGTTTAAATTGCTTGACAGGGACCCCAATTGCGAAAAGCAAAGCCAAGAGAGAGATAAGAGCCCCTGCCTTCCGCACAGGGGTATCCTCAAAGCGGAGGTATACCCTATGATCCCCCGCCGGCACTCGGAGGGCGATGAGTCCATAGGGCTCGGTGGGATAGATAGGAGTTTCCTGGCCATCGACATAGGCTCGCCAGCCGGGGAAGTAATAAGTATAGAACTCCACCTCTGCCTCCTGGGGAGAAGTCACCCTGATCTCCTCCGAAGCGCCTCCATGCCGCACCATCTCTACCTTAGCCCCTTCTGTAAGAGGGTGGGCTTTCACCAGAGGCTCCCCGGCCAGATAGCGGGGCACCAGAGGGGAGTTCTGAGGCTGCTCCTGAGTCCAGATAGTCATCCCCACTCTATCGGGGGGGTGGAATATCTCGAAATCGATGATGGCTACCGGCTCCTCAGCACGGGGCGAAACCTCGGTGTGTTGGGGAGTGGAGTAGTCATAACTGGCCAGGATAATGATGAGGAGTAAGACGGCCAAAGAAGGAGGCCACCTTTCCGAGGCCTCCTCTAAGATGAGGGCGGCGCTCCCGGCTAGAAATGAGATGGCAAAAGCGGCCAAAGATAGGAGACGCCAAGGGAACTGGAGCAGAGCGGCCAGGGGCAAGGCCCTCCAAATAGGAGCAGCGAGGGGGGTCATGGCCACTACCAGCACCAGAAGAGTAAGGGCGAAGAAGAGTATCTGGCCCCCCGCCGGGGAAGACCTGGAAAGGAAGAAGACCCCGGCTAAAGCCAAGATGACCGCCATGGCTCCCAGTTGAAAGGACATCTCATCGGCTACCCCCTCACCTGCGTATCCATACCCCCAAAAGGGAGAGAGAAGTTGGGAGAAGTAGACGAAATGCTTGGCGTAGTCGTAACTCCCCCCCGTCCACTGCTCCTGCACTACATATCGCTTCTCCACCAACATAGGGAGAAGGAAGATAGCGCTCACTGCTAGGGCCAAAAGTATGGCGCTAGCCGCCAGGCCGCCCAAACGAAGCCATCGTCGCCACTTCCCTCCCCCTTGGGCAATGAGTAGCCAGAGGATGTAGGCTCCTAGAAGAACGGTGAAGACAAGAGCGGTGGGAACATGGGTCAGGATGGTGGCCCCATAGGCCAGGGCGGCCCAAGCCAGATAACGAGGCTCCCTCGTGGTCAAGAGTTCATGAAAGAAGAGTAGAACCAGGGGGAGGAAGACGAAAGCGCAGAACTCGGTGAAGGCGCTCCGCACGTAGATATCCACCAGATGATAGGGGACATAGGTGTAGACCAGGGCGGCGAGAAGCCCCGCTCCCTTCCCCAGGATCCGTTTGGCGAAGGCGTACATGGAGAGCCCGGAGAGGATGAGGGCTAAGACGTAGGTGGCCTTCACGGAAGCGGTGAGGCCAGCCCCCAAAAGGTGAAAGAGCTCGGCCACGTAGAAAGCCAAAGGAGAGTAAAGGACGAAGACGGGGTAGCCGTACCCAAGAGCGAAGTCGGTGGCCCAGCGAGGGTAGAAAGCCCCGTCGCCGATCGCCTGGTGGAAATCGGTGAGGAAGAAGATGCTATGGCGGGCGTCATGGGCCTCCAAGAAGTAGGTGGGCCCCAAAAGGGGTGCCCAGGCGAAGATGGACAGGGCCACGATAAGCAGTATGTTTCGATCTATCCTAGCAATCAAGCCTCGCATAACTCTTTTTCTAAGAATGCCCTGCCATAGCCTTCCAACCCAGGGCTGCAAAGATGACAAGGACACTTAAGGCGGTGATACACTTGCCCACCACTCGTACCGGCGTATCCTCGAAGCGCAACAAGAGGTAATGATCCCCCTCTGGAACGGACACCGTGATCTTTCCCCAGGTGCCATGGGGGACGATTTTAAGTTCCCGCTCGATGGGTCCTTCCTCGCTCTCCAAGAGGTAGGCGTGCCAGCCGGGATAATAGAAGGTATTGAAGGTGATTCGCCCCTCTTTTCGAGCCCGGAAGATAACCTTCTCAAAGGTTGTGCCGTACCCCTTGGTGCCCACTATTATCCTCTCCTCTCTTTTAGGGAGGGATTCGTAATCCACCTTGGTAGTGATGGGCTTATCCTCGCTCACCACATATTCAGCCATGGCCGACCAAGTGGGTATCTCATGCACCCAGGTGGTGGAGCCGGTCATCTCTCCCGCCGAATGCTGGAAGCGCATGAGACCTTGAAGGGAGAGGGGCCCTTCTGCAGGCTCCACTATCTGGGGCATGAGGTAGGGGTAACTCCCCAGGATCACCAGGGCTGCTAGGACCACCACGGCCAAGGGAGAGACCCCTTGGGAATCAGCCCCTACCAGTATGGAGCCGGCCAGAAACGAAAGGGCCACAATAGCCAAAGTGAGAAGCCTCCAGGGGAACTGAGCGAAGGTAACCAGTCGCAAGACCTCCCACAAAGGGATAGATGTCGGGAGCATGAGGAAGATGATGACCACCGTTGTCAGTTGGAAGAAGAGGAGGAGCCTTCGCAACTCTCCCCTCTCTACACGCCTCAGAGCCACGAGGGAGAGAACTCCAAAAACCAGGGGGATAGCACCCAACTGAAAAGGGAATCCGTCCTCGAGGCCCGGCTCGCTCAGCCCATACCCCCAGAAGGGAGAGAAGAGTTGAAAGAGATAGACGAAGTGATCCCGGTAGCCATAGTAACCACCCATCCACTGGTCGAGGCGTACATACTTGAACTCCAGGGCCATGGGGAGCCAGAAGATGGCACTCAGCCCCAGGCCCAAAAGCAAACCCAAAATAGGCGGGAGGGAGGAACGGACTAACCTCCTGGCTACTTCCGGGAATTCTCCGGATAACCCCCTCTCCCTTCCGACCAAGGTCCTGCTGAGGAGCAGAGATATCAAATAGATGCCCAGAAGGGGGGAAAAAAGGAGAGCGAGACCGTTATGGGTGAGCATGAGCCCGGCGTAGGAAAGGCCAGCGCCCAAAACGGCGGCCAGGCGAGGTGCGGCTGCCGTCTCGTAGAAGAGCCAGAGGTTGAGGGGGAGAAAAGCCAAGGCTAGAGATTCGGCTAACGATGCACGAATGTAGACATCCACGATGTGATAGGGGATATAGATGTAGACCAGACCGGCTAGAAGTCCGGCTGGGGAGCCCATGATCCGGCGGACGAAGAGGAACGTGGTCACTCCTGAAAGGAGGACGGAGAAAGCGAAGACCGCTTTGACCGCAGAGACGAAATCTAGGCCCAGAAGGTGAAAAGCCTCTCCCAAGTAGAAGGCCAAAGAGCCATAGATATTGAAGAAAGGGTAGCCGTAGCCGAAGGCGAAATCTGGCGACCAACGGGGGTACCAAATCCCATCTTGTATGGAGCGGTCGAACTCGAAGAGGAAGTAGACGCTGTGGCGGGCGTCATGAGCACCCCAGAAGTAGCCAGGTTGGCATAGGGGCGCGATGGCGAGGAGGGAGAGGAGGAGAAGCAGAACTGAATAAGGATCGACCCGTCTCCAGAGCCGGGATAGAGCATCAGCCATCGGTTCTTTCCCCTTTCGGCTCTATCAGTATGAAGGTGTCACCCTCCGTCGGCAACCGCTCTCCCGTCTCTATCAAATACATCCCCACTTTTATCTCATACCCCTCTTCTGGCCCCGCCACATCTATGCTTATCTTGTAGGCGTCCTCTATGACCTCTCCCCGCTCCCAACCGCTAGTGGGTCGCTTACCGGAAACCGGCTGGCTATCCCACTGCCCCCAGACGGTCCCCTCCTCATCGACCACGTGAACGAAGACGGTGTAATCCTTCTCCATCTCCTTCAAGGCCTGCCAATATAGGGTCAGGCGGATGGTAGCCCCGTGGCGGAGGGGTCCTTCTATCTTGTAGTCCAGAAGCACTACCTCATCTCCCAGGATGCCCTGGGCTGGTTTCTTGACCTCGAAGTCGGTGAAGCGTGGGGAGAGGTAGTTATAACTCCCCAGGACGATGAGGGCTACAAGAGCTGCCCTCCAGGGAAAGCGTGCCAGGTGTGGCTCTAAGGACAAAAGCCCCCCGACCGCCGTCGAGGTACAGAGGCCGATGAGAGCCAGGAGTTGCCAGGGATAGGCCAGGAGCCAGGAGAGGCGAGTCGTTTCCCAGAAAAGGCGTGCTGGCCCCAGGGTGAGAAGGGCCATAACCCCAGCCCCGGCCAAGAAGAAGAGCATCTTCCCCCTAACCTCTTTCTCCCCCCTGGAAAGGGCGAAGAGCGAAAGCAGGGCTAAACCCGTGGCTATCGCTCCCAACTGGAAGGGGAAACCGCCTTTCCAGCCCGTCTCAGGAGTGCCATACTCCCAAACGGGGGAGAAGAGTTGGAAAGGGTAAAGAAAATGGCGTGAGAAATCGGGCCCGGGACCCAGAACGTAGCCACCTTTCAAGATGAGGGGTAGGATGAGCAGAAACCCAAGGGCGACTCCCGTGCCTAGCGCTGAGGCGGTGCGCACCTTGGCTTGTCGGGAGGGGCCAAGGGCGAATATGTAGGCCCAGAGGAATAGAGCGTAAAGGAGGGCCAATCCGAGATGGGTGAGGGCCAGAGCCGCAAATAGTAGAGCCGATACCGCTAGCGCGAATCGCTCACCCTCCATAAGCCCCACATCCAAAGCCCAGAGAAGGAGAGGGAAAAGGATGAAAGCCACCGACTCGGCGAAGGCCCCCCGCAGATAGACCCCCGCCAGATGATAGGGCAAGTAAGTATAAACGAGGGCGGCGATGAGCCCCCCCGAAGGGCCGAAAAGGCGACGAGCCAAGCCATAGATGGCTAAACCTGAGAGGAGGAAGCCAAGAGCGTAGACCCCTTTGACCGCCTGAGCCCCGCTCATACCTAGAAGGCGAAACGCTTCGGCCAGGGCGTAGGGCAGGGGGCCTTCGCTGGTGAAGAGGTTATACTCTCCCCCTATCCTGGGGGCCCAACCCAGGCTGGGAAGCGACCTCTCCAGGTCGAAGAGGTTGAGCACGGGGAGAAAGCCCGAATGGGCCAGGAAGAAACCGGGCCGCGTGAGGGGGGCGATGGCGAAGATAAGTAAGAGCGGTATGAGTATTAGGTTGAAGTCCAGCCTCCGAAAAAACCTCATAATTCGTTCTCGCACCCCTTGAGAAATCGGCAACCAGATAGCCTAACTTTCTTCACACGAAGACCATAGCGCGTAGCGGTAGCATTGCAATCGAACCGGACAATTCGCACTCTTACTCCTTTGGCAGTGTTTCCCTTGATGAAGATGACACATCTTGTTCGGGACCGTTATCAGTGCTGGCAGAAGTTACCTTCCCCGGCCTGGCGATGCCCCTGGCCTAGCGATGCCAGGACAGGCTGCCAGCCAGCGAGCGTCAGATGGTAACATCTGACGCCACTGTATAGCCTAGTATACCCCTTTCACATACCCCCCATCCACCTGGATAGCCGTGCCGGTGATGTTGCTAGCCTTCTCGGAGGCCAGGAAGACCACCAGGTTTGCCACCTCCTCAGGGGTCCCCATCTGTCCTAGCGGGATCTCCTTCTCGATCTTGGCGAACTCCTCCGCCACTGAGGTACCCTGACGCTGGGCGCGATCTTGTAGCAACTGCTCCACCCTCTCCGTCCGCGTCCAGCCGGGGCAGACGCTGTTCACCAAAATGTTATCCTTAGCCAACTCGTTAGCCAGCGTCTCGGTCAGCCCGATGACGCCTAATCGCAGGGAGTTGGAGAGCATCAGATTCTCCACGGGCTGCTTCACCGAGATGGAGGTCATGGTGATGATCCGCCCGCCCCCCTGCCTCCTCATATGGGGGATCACCTCTCGACAGAGTCGGACGGCGCTCATCAAGGTCAAGTGGAACGCTTCCTCCCACTTCTCATTGGTCAAATCCACAAAAAGACCGGGTGGCGGCCCTCCGGCGTTGGTGACCAGGATGTCGAGACGTCCAAACTCCTCCACCACCCTAGCCACTAGGTTCTCGATGTTTCGCTTATCCGTGAGGTCAGCCACCATAGCCAAAATGGGGGAGCCGGTAGCCTCCTCGATCTCCGCTGCTGTCTTGGCTAGCGCCTCCTCTCCGCGGGCACAGATGGCTACCCTCGTTCCCTCTTTCGCCAACCCATAAGCGATGGCCTTCCCCAGCCCCTTACTGGAGGCAGCCACGAGGGCTACCTTATCTTCTAACCCCATTTCCATCTCCTATCTCCTCCCGCCAGATGCTTCCACTCTTAGATGGACCTGGCTTCCTTTGGCCTTATACCCTTGACCAATACCTCGGTCGAGGCCGATATATATTTCAAGGCACTATCACTATCTTGAGAGACTCTTGGGCTTCGGCCATGAGCCGCAACCCCTCGGCCACCTGATCCAGGCCCAGTCGATGGGTGATGAGGGGCTCGACCTGGACCCTCCCTCTACGTATGAACTCTAGCGCCGTTCGTGTATCTTCGTGGCTACAAGAATATGTGGTGGTGAACGTCAGTTCCCGCCAAAAGATGTCGTTGGTATCCAACCGCAACCTCTCCCCGGGATAGGAAGGGGCGTAAAGGAGGACCGTACCCCCTTTGCCCGCCAATCGGATCCCCTCCTCCATAGCCTCGATGGCCCCCGGGGTGACGATAACTAGGTCGGCACCTCGCCCCTCGTTAAAGGCTTTAAGCCGATCCAGAGTCCCCTCTCCCGCCTCGATAGTCAGGTCAGCGCCCAACCTTTTCGCCACATCCAGCCGATACTGGACGAAATCGACAACCACTATCAAGTCCGCTCCCCAAAGCCTGGCCAACTGGGCGAAGAGGAGGCCGGAGACCCCAGCCCCCAAAACCAGAACCGTATCTCCAGGCTCGACCCTTACCCGCCTCATACCTCGGATGGCACAGCCCAAAGGTTCTATCAGGGTGCCCACCTCGAAGGAGATCTCCGGGGGGAGATGTAGCACATCCCGTTCCACATTGATTGCTGGGACGCGGATATACTCGGCGAACCCCCCAGGGTCGATATGGGTCGCTCTGAAGGTATCGCACCTGGGGTAGTCGCCCCGGCGGCAGTAGTGACAGACCAAGCAAGCCACATGGTGATGGGCGAAGACCCGATCGCCGATGCTGAACCCCTTTACCCCATCGCCTACTTCAGCCACCAAACCGGTAGGCTCGTGGCCCAGGACCGTGGGTGCTTTCTCGTCGGCGTACCAGGTCATTGCGTCGCTCCCACAGAGGCCACAAGCCTTCACCTGGACTAAGAGTTCCCCCGGCCCGATCTTGGGCACGGCCATCTCTTCCACTCGAATATCGTCATGACGGTAGTATTTGGCTACTCTCATCCGTGTCACCTAGGGCAGAATGGCTACTTTGACGGCCCGACCTTCCTTCATCATTAGAAGCGCTTCCTCTAGCCTCTCCAGGGGCAATTCATGAGTGATGAGAGGTTTGGCCTTCACCACGCCGAAAGCCAGGAGGTCCAGGGCCTGCTTCACCGACTGTGGAGTATGGTGAAAAGAGCCTTTGATAGTCAACTCGTCGTAGTGAACCCTACGGGTATCTAAACTGATCTTCGACCCCGAGGGACATCCACCGAAGAGAACTATTGTGCCCCCTTTGCGCGCTAGTTTGAGGGCCATCTCCCACACCTGGGGCAACCCCGCTGACTCGATGACTACGTCGGCCCCTCGTCCCTCTGTCAACTCCCAAACTCGCTGAACGGGGTCTTCACTCCCGGCATCTATGAGATGACTAACCCCCAACTCCTGGGCTACAGCCCACCTTTCATCTCTCAAGCCTATGGCTATCACCTCTTTGGCTCCCCGGTGGAAGGCCAGTTGCAGGTGCATGAGGCCGATGGGCCCTGTCCCCCCGGCTATGGCCACGCTGTCTCCCAATTCGATCCCCGCGGCCTCGTTTCCCCTCACCACACAGGCCAGGGGCTCCACTAGCGCTGCCTCTGCATAACTCAACCCCTCGGGGATAGGGTGAACGTTTTGTTCGACTACCCGGGCTGGAACCCTTATGTACTCAGCAAAGGCCCCCCAGTTGAAGAAGATATCCTCGCAGAGGTTATGCTGGCCTCGCTGGCAGAAGAAACAGACGTTGCAAGGGGCGGAATTGACGGCCACCACCGGCATCCCCTCGGAGAAGCGAGTGACCCCCCTTCCCGTGGCTGCCACCTCTCCCGCGAACTCATGGCCGAAGGGGCTGGGTGGCTTCACCAAGCGGTGGCCCCGTAGATAGGTCTTCAGGTCCGTTCCGCAGACCAGAGCCGCCCTAACGCGGACCAAGATCTCCCCCTCACCTATTCTGGGGACATCTACCTCTTCGATCGTTACCTTGCCTGGTTCGTGATAGAGTGCTGCCTTCATCTTTCCGTTAACCATGCCTAGATCCTCGGGATCACGCAGAGAAAGCCGAGGGGCCCACCCCCCGCGTTTCTGAACTGATGTCTCTCTTTGCCGGGCACGAACAATATATCGCCGAACCCCACCTCCACCTCCTCCTGGCCCATAAGCACTTTGCCTTTTCCCCTGAGGATCATCACCCCATGTTCATGCTCATGGTTGTCCAGAGAGGTATGGCCTCCCGGCTCCACCTCGATATACCTGATGGCGAAGTGAGGAGCCTTCTCTCGGGGGCCGATGAGCCAGTTAATGGAAGCCCCTTTGGCCGTCTCGGCGATATACTCCTCCGGGGCTTTTCCTTCCCACTCGAAGGCCCCCTCTCGACCGATGAACCGATGGACTACGCCCACTGGCCACTCCTTTCCTTCTTAGTCTGGCGGGCTGAACCCTATCGTCCCCTTTTTCCCTCTCCCGCTAACCACGCTGTTAAGTCATAGCCCCCATTATAGTAACAAGTTCACCCCCTGACAAGGACAGGGGGTGAACGAGTCTTGGCGTCGTGTGCGGATCAAAGCCCGTAAGCCTCGAAATCTTGCGCCAAGCGCACCGGTCCCTCGTAGAACTTCTTCACCCTAGCGATGGTCCCCTCTGGGTCCTGGGCCATGCTCTCCAGATAGTGGACTAGGACCAACTCCTTGGCCCTAGCCTCCTGGGCTATCTCCCCTGCCTGCTCTGGGGTGAGGTGAACCTTATGGGGCTCCTCGGCGGTACATTCCAAGAAGAGAAGATCTGTCCCCTTGGCCAAGGCAACGAGTTCCTCACAAGGGCGCGTATCGCTGGAATAGGTAAACACCCTTTTGCTGATCTTGGGTGTGATCCTTACCGCATTCGTGGGACCCAGATGGCGCACCGGGGTGGTGTGGATAGTGTACTCATCGTTCTCCATCAGAAGGAAGCTCTCCTCTTGAGGGATGGGAACCAGCTCCAAAGGCAGGGGCTTATCCCAGAGGTCGAAGAGGCCGATGAGGGTTCGAGCGGCCCTCTGGCTGCGGACATTGGCATAGATATAGAAGGGTTCCTCCCGGCCCCAGAGCCAGAGTTCGTGGACAAGGGATGGCAAGCCATAGATATGATCTGGGTGGGCGTGGGTCACTATCACCCCTCGCAACTTTCCCGGGTCGCCACCCGCCTTGAGCAACTTATGGAAGGGGCTCCCCGCACAATCTATGAGCAGCCCTCCCCTTGGGGTGTCGAAGAGGAGAAAGGTATTATCCCGGGTGGCGCTGCTCAGTGCCCAGGCTGAACCAAGAACCACTATCCTCTGCTTCACCTGTCACCCTCCTTTAAGTTCTCTCTCCAGTTGTTCGTAGAAACCTCTCACCACTTCATACCTCTTCCACCCCATCTCTCTCCCTAGAGGCGTATTCATGCTCTCCACCATTTTGGCCTGGAGCCCCAGAAACCTTTGACCTTCCGCCAGGAGGGAGTCGGTAGTGACTTGGCCAAGAAGGGGGCTTAGGCAGAGGAAGTGAACCAGGGAGATGGCGCCCAACTTGGCTAACTTATCAGCATCCCAAAGGATCGCTGCCTCCAACGGTTCGAGGGGATGATCTCTATGGAGCCCCACATGCTCGGCGATAGCCTGGCAGACGGCAGCGATCTTCTCCTTTGGAAAGTCGGTCCTCTCCAATATTTCCCTGGCCTCTTCCGCTCCTTTCACGCCGTGTCCATCCTCAACCATCTCGGCGATCCCTTCCTTGGCCAGGTCGTGGAGCCAAGCCGCGGCTCGCACTATCTCCAGGTCGGCTCCCAACCTCAAAGCCAACCTTTCCGCTATGTGCACCACCGCCTTTAGATGTTCCAGGCGGTAGTTGAAGGGCGGTTCTTCATCAGAAGACCGACCCCACAACTCTAGCGACTCCTCCCTGGCTCGCTCCGTGGCTATGGGGATGACCCTCTCTTGCCAGGAGGTTCGTTTTTCGCTCTTGCTCATCTACCCCCTCCACACCGAGTGCATTTTTCATCGATCTCTTGGAGTAGTGCTGAGAGGCTTACTTGGCAGCCGCACAGTCAGAGCAGAGTTAGGGAGACGATGAACTTGGCTCCCTGGCCCAAGGCATGCCAACCTGCCCCGGTGCTTGCCAGGCCGGGGGCCGGGCACGAGGCTTGCCCCGAGGGCAGTCCTTCATAGGTGGTCACGATCTCTTCGCCTATTACTATATGCTGGGGCTGATCACGGGAAACCACGCTGGGACTAGAGTTGCTCTGCAAAGACCCTACTATAGTGAGCAAAGACCAGATAGCCTATCACGAGGAAGGCCAATGCGGTTACCACGGTTCTAGCGAGGAAGTCAAAAGCGGGAGGCGCTCCATGGTAGAGAACAACCCTGTACGAAGCGATGAGGGAGGCCATAGGGTTCAAGATATAAGCCAGGCGCTGAATATCCAGCGGGAGCCCGAAAAGAGTGCGATAGTGGGGCAGTATGGTTATGGGGTAGAACACTGGAGTTAGAAAGAACCAAGCAAGCATGGCCACATCCATTATCGCCGCCGTATCCCGATAGAATACATTGAGGGTGGAGAGAAAGAAGGCCAAACCTAGGGTGAAGATCACCTGGACTAGAACTATCACCGGCAGAAGCAGAGCCCATACGGTTAGGGGCGTCCTGAAGACGAACATCATGCCGAAGAGAACGATCATGGCCAGCAGGAAGTTCACCAAATTGGCCAGCACGGTGGAAAGAGGAAGCACCTCTCGTGGGAAGTATACCTTCTTTATCAAATGGGCGTTACCCACAACACTATAGATGGATGTCATCACGCTGCTGGAGAAGAAGTTCCAAGGCAGAAGGGCACAGAGGACAAAGACCGGAAAGCGATCGATGGTGTTGTTGGGCAGCATGATGGTAAAGACGACGGTAAAGATGACCATCATCATTAGGGGGTTCAGGAGAGACCAGAGAAAGCCCAAGACCGAGTTCTTGTAGCGTACCTTAAGGTCCCGGATAACGAGGTTTCTAACGAACTCTCGATAGGTGATTACTTCTCCCAACCTAGCAATCACTGCAGTCTTTCTCCCCCTACACCGAAAGAGCTACCATTGCCCGGAGAGATCAACTGTAGATGATAGCACAACCTACCTTTTGTGGCAACTTCTCGTGCCTGAGACCGTTGAAAAAGCGGGATCAATTGTTTGGCCACTGATAATCTCTCCCACAAGCCGTTAAAATTTGAGCGATTCTAGGGACAGAAAGCGGAAAAACATGTTGCAGTTTTAATTTCTTCCCTACCCTCTTAAACGAGGAGGTTTTTTCAACACTCTCGAATTTGGGCCTATTGCAGTTGTGAGGAGTCTGTGATATAATAAGTTTAATTTGACTAACCGGGACCGTTAGGAGGCGGAAGGTAGTCGATGAGGATTCTTGTGGTAGATGATGACCAATATGTCCTCGACCTCCTGACCTACCTCCTTACTCGGGAAGGACATAGCGTGGTCACGGCCCGCGATGGGCAGCAGGCTTTGGCCTATTGCCGGCTGGAGAAGCCTGATCTTGTGATCTCGGAGGTTGATCTGCCCAAACTGGGTGGTTATGAGTTGTGCCAGATGGTCAAAGAAAGCGGCCCTGCGCTCTTCATCTTTCTGAGTGAGCGGGCCAGTGAAAAAGATATGGTGGAAGGGTTCGCAGCGGGGGCGGATGATTATATCGCTAAGCCCTACAGTCCCCGCATCCTCATGGCCCGAGTTGAGGCAGTGGCTAGGAAAACCGCTGTTTCTGTAGAGGGGGTCTCCCGGAAAAGGTTGGAGATAGGGGAATTAGCCTTAGATGCTAGCCGATTAGAAGTTACGGGGCCACGGGGCACCGTCCGCCTGTCGCCTACGGAGTTCGAGATCTTGCACACCCTGGCCAGCAACAAAGGGGTAGTAGTCACTGAGGAGAGGCTCGGAGAACTGGTCTGGGGGCCTGAGGGTCGGGAGAAGACCGGGTCGGTAAAGAGTTACATCCATCAGATTCGCCAGAAGATGGAGCCCGATCCTAACACCCCACGCTATCTGCTCACCGTGCCCGGCGTGGGGTATACCATGATCCCTCTCCGTCCCATCTCCTCTGTTCGGCATCCTGTCTTAGACTCTGAGGGTCCTGTGGCAGAGGAGGCATCCGAGGGAAAAGAGCCTTCCGACCATGAACTGGGGAGGGGACCTTCCATCCATGGACCTTCGGATACCGGCTCATCATAGGTCAGCCATGAGGGTGGGGGAAGAGTTGAAGGAAAGGGAAGAGATGGATCAAGGAGGCCTGCCTCCTCGGACTGCCACGTTCCAGGGCGTGCCAGGCCGGGACCTAGATCTCCTGGGATCAGCCCTTCTGGCTGCCAAGGAGGCGTTGCGAGGTGGGCGTCTCTCCTACATGGCCTTGAGCGGGGACGCCTTGGTGATCGAAAGGGCTTTTGGGCTTCCTCAGGGGATCGCCTTGGGCAGGAAGGTGCCTCTAGGAGATGGGGTTGCCGGTTGGGTTGTCCGGATGAAGAAGCCTCTTCTAGTGAAGGATTTGAAGCGAGAGGTTCGCTTCATCGATCCGAAGCCTGGCTATCAGACCGATTCTTTTATCAGCGTTCCTGTTTTCCTGCGGAAACAGGTGATAGGGGTGGTAAACGTAGCCGACCGGACCGATGGCCGACCTTTCGATGAGTCTGACCTAGAGGCACTCCTTGCCATGGTGGAGCACATGGCTCTCTGTTTGGAGAACCAGAAGTTGAGGGATGATGTCGCTCATCTAGCGGCCACCGATCCCCTCACCGAGATCTGGAACCGCCGTCACTTCGAGCGGCGCCTGGAGGAGGAGTTGGCTAGAGCCCAGCGAAGCGAGGCATCCTTGTCCCTTCTCATGATCGATGTGGACGATTTCAAGGCTTTCAACGACACCCATGGGCATACGGCTGGCGATGCTGTTCTGCGAGGCGTTTCCCGCTCCATCAACTCTGCGGTGCGGACGGGAGATATAGTCTGCCGCTATGGAGGGGACGAGTTCGCCGTGATTTTGCCCCGCGCCGATGTGGTGGAAGCCCTCTCAGTAGCAGGGAGGATCTATCAGCGGGTAGCAGCCATCCCCTACACCTTGGAGGGGGAGGGGCCCAGGCATTTCAGCATCAGCGTGGGAGTCTCCTCTTACCCGGCGATCGCCGCCGGCAAGCAAGAGTTGGTGGATCATGCGGACCGAGCCATGTACAAGGCCAAGTACAGCGAGGTCTCTCAGATATGCTTGGCTGAAGCGATGCCCACGGTGTCAGAGGTATCACTTCCCAAGGATGAGAGGGTTCCCTACCTCTCTTTGCCCCCGGAGGTGCCTAGTCGGGAGTTGGCTTCTCTTCTCCCTTTGGAGGTGGCGCGAAGGCTGGAGTGTGTGCCTGTGGGTCGGGACGGTGGAGATCTCACTTTGGCCTTGGCTGATCCCAGCCAGGAGTTCGCTATCCGAGTGGTATCCCAACTCACGGGCCTTCGCGTCTTCCCGGTGACGAGTGGTGAGGAGGAGATCCACCAGGCGCTGAGAAGGATGGCTGCACTGTCGCAGGAGTCGAGGGACTGATCCCCATTGATAGCCTCAAGGTGGTGCAAAGTGGGGAGCCAAAGGCATCCTTTGGCTCAATTTTTTTATTCCTCCCCTGGTCGTGGAACCCTCTTAGCCGGTTCAGGGAAGCGGGTTAGAACCGTGGCTTCTTGGGGCAAAGGCACTGTGTCCCCTATCACCAAATCGCCTATCGGCTTCCCAGGTCTCTCTTCCCCTCTGGGCAAGGCGAAGACCCCTATCTGGGTTCTTTCTCTATTGTGTTTTCTCCTGGCGTAAGCCATCCCCAACTGATAGCCGTTCACCAGCGCGCAACTAGTGACTGTACCGATGTACCGCCCCCTCTTATCTACCACCGGATCGCCCTGCTTGAGCATGCGGCCACCCCTGGTGTTGAGCCGGAAGCGAAGGATCTCCATCTCCCTTTTGGTTTCCTTCTCCAAGAGGGCTTCTCTCCCGATGAAGAAAGGCTTATGGAATTTGACGAAGGGGCCATAGCCGGCTTCCAAGGGCGAGATATCATGAGGGCCGGCCAGTTCATGGCCATAGAGGGGTAGACCAGCCTCTGTCCGGGTGGAATCCCTGGCTCCTAGGCCAGCAGGCTTGATACCAAAACCCTTCCCCACCTCCAAAAGCCTCTGCCAGAGGAGCACCGCATCATGGGGATGGACGTAAAATTCGAACCCCATCTCCTCGCCGGTGTAGCCGGTTCGGGAGATGATAAGGGGCAGGCCTAAAATCTTCGTCTCTACGAATTCGGATCTTCGGAGGCGAGAGAGGGTCCGCTCTAAGGCTGGGTCCTCGATGAGGCGCAAAAGTATGGCTAGAGAATTAGGGCCCTGAAGAGCCATGTCGATCCTTTGATCCTCCCCACAGGAGGGGTCTTTTAAGTCTCGGATGGTGACGCTCCCCTCGATCTCTCGGAAGGGGTAATCCCGATCAATGAGGAACTCTCGGGAATTAACGGCTAAAAGCCAGGCTAGGATCTTCTCTTGGTTGACGGCGTTGGCGACCATCATGTAGAGGTCTCCTGCTCGTCTATAGACCATGACATCGTCCATCACATGGCCATCGGGATCGAGGATATAGCCGTACATAGATTGGCCATCCTTCAACCAACTGATATAGTTGCTGGTTACCACGTCCAGGAATCGGGTAGCATGGGGGCCTGCGATCTCCAGCACCCCCATATGCCCCACATCGAAGAGGCCTGCCGTTTCCCGCACAGCCTTATGCTCCTCGGTGATGCTTGTGTACCAGACCGGCATCTCCCAGCCGACGAAGGGTATGATCTTCTTGGTTAACTTCAAATGCTCGGGGTAGAGGGGGGTCCATCTCGGTTCGCCTTCTTTTGGTTGGTATGCAAACTCCTTTTTCTTAGCCTTGGGCTTTACTTCCTGAACGATCGCCTTCTGGCCCACAAAGTAGGGCTTGGAGAGGGCAAAGAGGGGTTTGTATCCGTTTTTATATAAGGAGAGTCCCTCTACCGGGGAGCCATCATAGGAGGGGAGGCCGGCCTCCTCTCTTAGCGCCTCTCTAACCTGAAGACCAGCGGGTCTTACGCCCTCCTCCAGGAGCAGATTCCACAGTTCCGGGGCTCTCTTTCGAGGGAGGACGATCTCCAACCTCTGGTCGTCATCGCTGTATCCCGTGCGGAAGAGGAGGGCTGGGATGCCGGCTATCTCCCCTTCCCAGGCGTGGAACCTTTCCAGTTTGGGAAGGGCAGCATCCACCCTTTGCAGGATCTCCAGGGATCGAGGGCCGTGAACTCCCACCACGGTCTTTCGCCCTTCCTCGGCTCCCTCATGGAGGTCCTCCACCACCGCTGGCCCTTCGATCTTGGCCCTGACATCTTCGTGATCGAAGAGGGTGTGCCCGTCAGAGAGGGCTCGCAGCCACTCCTTCACCCTCTCGGTGTTGGCGGGGTTGGTCATCAGGAGATAATGGTCCCAGCCCCACCCATCGCTCTCTAGGCGAAGGATGAGAAGATCGTCCATTACCCCGCCCTTTTCTTCCAGAATAAAGGAACGTTGCCCCTCTCCAGGTTCGAGGCTGGCTACATCGTTGGTGGTCACCCCTTGGAGGAGGGCTTTAGCCCTCTCCCCGCTGATCTCCAAAAGCCCCATGTCCCCCAGGTCGAAGAGGGTGGCTGAATTCTTGGTCGTTTCTCTCTCCGTGGCTGTATCTCCATAGTGTAAGGGCATCTTCCACCCGTGGTGTTCGGCCATCTCGGCACCCAACCTCAGATGTTCTTCCAGCAAAGAGGTCTCTTGGCTGGTCGTTTTGGTGGGGATATAGTAATGGGGGTATCCGCTCTCCTGGGCCACCTTGTCGCCCGCTTGGGCCACTAGTTCCTTTACCCCTCGTTTCACCTCTTCCATGATCGCCAAGTCGATCTTCCCCCGGGGGAGGTCTCCCCGCCGCCCTATGTAACTGAAGGGTTGTATGTTGGTAAGCACCTTATGGATGAGCCCCGCCAGTTTGTCCATCTCTTCTGGGCCAAAGCCTCGCTGGGTGATCCAGGGGGTGCCCAGGCGGATGCCGCTGGCATCGGCAGCGCTGGTGTCGCCGGGGATGGTGTTCTTGTTGACCACGATACCGCAGAGGTCCAGGATGCGAGCCGCTGTCTCCCCCTTGAGGGGAAAGCCGGTCTTCGTGGGGATGGCGTTGAGATCGATACAGAGGAGATGGGTGTTTGTGCCTCCGGAGGCTATCCTGAGGCCGCGCTTGGCGAGAGCATCGCTCAGGGCCACGGCGTTCTCCACGATCCTTTCTTGGAGTCTCTTGAATTTCTCCGTCTGGGCTATTTTGAAGGCCACCGCTATAGCGGCGAACTTGTTGACATGGGGCCCTCCCTGTTCGCCGGGGAAAACGGCGCTATCTATGCGGTGGGCCTTCTCCCCGTCGGTGGTGAGGATCACCGCCCCTCGGGGGCCACAGATGGTCTTGTGGGTGGTAAAGGTTATGACATCGGCATACCCTATGGGGGTGGGATAGACGCCGGCGATGATCATCCCCGCCGGGTGAGCCACGTCGGCCATGAGTATAGACCCTTCGGGGACGCTATCGGCGACCTCTCTGAACTTCTCCCAATCCGGAGCCCAGGAGTAGGAGGTGTACCCAGCGATGATCATTTTCGGCTTGTGCTCCATGGCCAGTCGTTTTATCTGGTCGTAGTCTAGCCTCTCGGTCACCGGGTCTACCTCGTAGGAGACGATATGGTACCGTTTGCCGGAGCGGTTGAACTCGCTCCCATGGGTGAGGTGGCCACCGTGGGGTAGGGCCATCCCCATCACCGTCTCCCCGGGTTCGACGAAGGCCTCATAGACGGAGTTGTTGGCCGCTGCTCCGGAGAGGGGTTGGATATTCACATATATCTCATCGGCGCTTATCTTATCGGTGGCGAAGCATCTGGCTATCCGCCGCTGGGCCAAGGTTTCCAAGAAATGGACATAGTCACACCCTTTGTAGAACTTTCTATCGGCGTACCGCCGGTAATAGGCCAGTTCGTATCCGAAGTTTAAGAGCAGTTGCTCTTCCTCCCTGGTCATGCGTAAGGGTGGATACCCCTCGGCATAGATGTTAGTGAAGACCGACCCCAAAGCCTGTCGCACGGCTCGGGGACAGATGCTCTCCGAGGGGATGAGGATTATCTTTTGGATTTGTCTCTCCTTCTCGAAGCCGATGACGAGATCGGTATCGGGATCCACCTCTGAGAGCTCTTCTCGTACTAAGAAATCTGAATATTCTCTCTCCATTCGGTCCTCCTTAAAGATAAGATCGCCCTTTATGAAAAAGCGATCCGCATCACCTCTATATCCAGTCTAATAAACCCTCTCACTCTCGTCAAATCCTACCCTTTCCATCAGCGAGGAGAGGCTCTCTAGCATTTCTCCCCGCTCATGCTTCTTGACGAACTCCTGGCACCAAGAGGGGGTGTAAATCGTCTTGAGAAGATAGAACCGCATCCCCATCATCAGGGGAAGGGCCCCCGGCAGGGAGAAGGTATCCGCCACCACTACTATCTCTTCGGCTCCCTCGGCTTCCCTCAGGAGAGCCCGGTAATAGACGGGGCGACGGAGGTCCACCTTATGGTCATCATCTATGGTCAAGGTTTGGATCATCCCCTGCTCCGGGTGGCAGAAACGTCTTCCCCAGAAGGGATCCATCTCATATTGGCGGGTATCTCCCAGGATCCGTACCCCTTCTAGCCCTAAAGTACGCAGGTTCCTTTCCACCTTATCCCCCTTGGAGTTGGTGAGGATGAGGGGGATAAACCTCTCGTGTCGAAGTAAGCCACTTACGATCTCCTTGGCTCCCTGGCGAAACCGAGGTTTCAGTTCGGCGGTGTGGCGGTGAAAGAGGTAGTTGGTGCAATCGTTGACCGGGTCGTACTCCGCATCTCTGAAAGAGTTAGCCACCCTGCGGGCATAGAGAGGGTTCCCCTTCAGCATCACCTGGAGGGTGGTAGTATTGAGGATGAAGGCTCCCTCGTCGCTATAGGAAGCCAGGAGTCCCCTCACCTCCCAGCCGAACTCATGGGGCCGGGAGAGGATGAGCCTTCTCGTCTCCCCATACTCCTCTTGCAGTTGGGAACGGGGTACCCTTAGGATCTCTTGGGATAGGGTGTCCAGGGAGAGCCGTGCCAGGTCATCGACCATCTCCTCTTCCCTGGTCAAGGTCCCGTCGTAGTCGAGGATCACTTTTGTTATCATCTCTTGAAGTGGAGGAGCCTCATCCCTGCCAGGTCGTGAGCTCCCACCAACTCCATCCTGCTCTTCAGCCAGGTCTCGACTTCTCCCTCTTGAGATACAAGCCATATATCGCTGTAACCCTCTATGATATGGGGCAGCGTTCTATCTTCCGCCACGTAGAGGGTCATCTCCTTTCTCAAGAAGGGGTATAGCCT
>DAOULQ010000025.1:0-1633 GCA_034419095.1 Anaerolineae bacterium
ATCACCTTCTGCTCAAGATTCGTCTGCATCTATTCCACCTCCTTTCCACTTACCACCTGGAGGTAGAATAGCGGACAATTCAGATGTTAAGAAGCTAGGACAGTTTAGATGTTACGTAACACTTATATGGGGTTGACAGGCCGTAGTTATGTGGTATTATAGAATTATAGAAACATGGTAGGCCCCTCGGGGGGTGCGGGGTAGCTCAGCAGCTCGCTCCAGCAGGACGAAGGTTCGATGAACCCCCCAAGGGGTCTACTGTTATTATAGCACTAAAGCCCTCGGAGGTGAATAGGAACCCCTCTGAATCTCTCGAGTTTTAAGGTTTAGCTCAAAGAAGATGGCTCGCTATTGGCTAGAACCGGTAATACCATCCCTACTCACCAGGTTAAAGGTCGTTTTTGACAGGCCACTCTTCATGGGATATGCTTCTTCTGGGGGAAGCTTGCCTGAACTGCCAGAGGTAGAGACCATCCGACGCGACTTGGAGTCCCTGCTCTTGGGGGCTACCATTGTAGGGGTGGAACTCTTTTGGCCGGGGAGTATCGCCCAGCCTTCGGCCCAAGAATTTAAAGATCTCATCCCCGGGCAGACGATTACCCGGTTGAGTCGCCGAGGGAAGTACCTCATCTTCGACCTCTCGGCAGGATGGTCCCTCATCGTCCACCTGGGTATGACGGGCCGTCTTCTGGTCGATCAAAGGGAGAGGGATAAGCATACCCGCGCCCTCTTTCACTTGGAAGATGGGCGCAACCTTCTCTTTGTGAATATGCGGAAGTTCGGACGCTTGTATCTAGTGCAGGATGCACTGGAGGTGGTGGGGCGGCTGGGCCCTGAACCTCTGGAGGCGGAGTTCACCCCCCAACTATTCGCCCATCTCTTGGCTAACCGCCGTGGAGCGCTTAAACCTCTCCTCTTGAATCAGCGGTTCCTCGCCGGTCTGGGGAATATCTATGCCGATGAGGCGCTCTTCGCAGCCGGGCTCCACCCCCGGCATCGAGCCGATACCCTAACCCCTGAGGAGATAGGGCGGCTATGCGGGGCCATTCGGCTGGTTCTAAAAGAGGGACTCAAGGACGGGGGCACCACTCTGGAGGCTTACCGGAGACCGAATGAGGAGAAGGGTAGACATCAGGAGAGGCTCCAGGTTTTCCGGCGAACTGGCGGACCCTGCCCTCGCTGCGGAGCCACTATCGAACGGATAGTTCTCAGTGGCCGAGGCACCTACTTTTGTCCCCGCTGCCAGAGGTGATGGCTTCTCACCAAAAGCGATTTATTGTATAATCATTCTATTGGTGACGATATGGCGGAACGGAAAGTGCGCATTCTCATCGCCAAGCCGGGCTTAGATGGCCACGACCGAGGGGCTAAGGTTGTGGCTCGAGCCCTCCGTGATGCGGGTTTCGAGGTGATCTATACCGGGTTGAGGCAGACGCCAGAGATGATCGCCGAAACGGCGCTACAGGAGGATGTGGATCTGGTAGGCTTGAGCATCCTTTCGGGAGCCCATATGACCCTCTTCCCCCGTATATTGAAATCTCTCCAGGAAAGGGGGGTAGGCGACATCCCTGTCTTGGCTGGCGGCATCGTCCCCGATGAGGATCTCCCAGCCCTTAGAGAGATGGGTATCGCC
>DAOULQ010000026.1:0-1518 GCA_034419095.1 Anaerolineae bacterium
TGGTGGGGAGTTGCCTTCTCATCTTGATGCTGGTGATACCTCGGGTGGAGAGCATCTTGGGCCTTCCTCGAGATACGGTTCTCATCTTCGCTACGGTGCTGGGTATCGTCCTCCTGCAGGTCGCTATAAGTGCCACCAGACCGCTTATCGATCTTTTGGCCTACCGCAAGGATAGGGTGGAGGTGGCTCGGATACGGGAGTTGGAGGATCGGCTCCTTACCACCACCGACCTGCAAGAACTCTTACAAAATATCCTCACCGCTCTGTGCGACCTTTTGCGAGTTCGTACCGGTTTTGTGTCCACGCCTGGGGAAGAAAGCCTCCATTTGGAGGCCTTCTGTGGCTCTCGCAGGGGTGTCGATGCCTTCTTGGAGTCGAAGGATCCAGTTGGGTTGCTGGCCCTACCCTTTGGGGAAGAGGAAGACCAGGGCTTTATGGATAAGGAAGGCTTCTGGCTCCTTCCCTTGCGCACCAAGTCACGGGAGGGTATATTGGGGGTTTTAGGTGTAAAAGCCAGGCAGGAGGAGTTGACGGAGAGGGAGGAGGAAACGGTGCGGATGCTGGTTCATCAAGCGGAATTGGCCTTGGAAGACCGGCAGCTGCAGCAGGGGGTCTTTGCGGTACTAGGCCAGATGACCCCGGAGATCCAATCGATCCAACGTTGGCGAAGCACCCCCCGTTATGTGGATTCTTCTGTCTTTCCGCCAGAGGAGAGCCCCGTCGGCACTCCCGATTTCAACAGAGTGGTGAAGGAGGCCCTGGCTCACTATTGGGGAGGCCCTAAACTTTTGGAGAGCCCACTCCTCAAGATGGGGATAGTGCAGAGGGCCTTGAGGGAGAATGGATATGTTCCCACCAAGGCTCTCCGCTCGGTCCTGCGGGGGGCCATAGAGGCCCTGAAGCCTCCAGAGGAGGAAAGGAGCCTCACCGCCAGGGCATGGGTACTCTACAATATCTTGGAGATGAAGTTCATCCGCGGCTGGCGGATGAGGGATATCGCCCAGCGTTTGGCTATCAGCGAATCGGACCTTTACCGCAAGCAGCGAGTAGCCATCGATGCTGTGGCCCAGGCGCTCATCGATATGGAGGAGAAGAATAGGTAGGGATGGCTAAAATCACCCTACGTCAAGGTGATATCACCCGTGAGGAGACGGAAGCGATCGTCAATGCGGCCAATAGTTCCCTCTGGATGGGAGGTGGGGTGGCCAGAGCCATCAAGCGGGTTGGTGGCAGGGGGATAGAGGAAGAAGCGGTGAAGAAAGGACCCATCCCTGTTGGAGGGGCAGTGGTCACCGGAGCGGGGAAGTTGGCTTGCAAGTACGTGATCCACGCCGCGGTGATGGGGCCCGATCTAGTCACCGATGAGGAGAAGATACGAGCGGCGACCCAAAATAGCCTCTTTCGAGCCAAGGAACTGGGCCTGAAGAGCATAGCCTTCCCTGCCCTGGGCACGGGGGTGGGGCGCTTCCCCTATTCGAAGGCCGCAGGTATCATGGTAGGGGGGGGGGGGGGGGGGGG
>DAOULQ010000027.1:0-3355 GCA_034419095.1 Anaerolineae bacterium
TCAGATGGCTCGGGCAGCCCAGCGTTTGGCCCAGCCCGAGGCTGCTCAGAGGATGGTGAGTGAACTAAGGGCCTTGATCCATGAGTAACTACCTACCTTTAGCCACCATTTTGGTTCTCTCCGCCCTTGTGGGCTTCAGACGAGGAGCGAGAAGCCAACTCCTTCTCACCGCGGTCATCGCCAGCGGTTGGCTAGCCCTCGGCTCTGGAGGCTCCCCTTTGACGGCCCAAGTGGAGAGCAAATTGGAGAAGATGAGAGGCGGCTCAATTGGCTCAGCCGGGGCGAAGGGAGGTTATTCCACTCTCCTCCTCCTGCTCATCATCCTGCTCACCTACTTCCTCCTTTGGAGGCTTGGCTCCCGTCCGGAGAGCATGAGAGGAGCCCTCATCGGTACTCTATGGGGGGTGGCCAACGGATTTCTCATCGCCTTAACGCTCCTGCCCGGCGCTTTGCTCCCTTCTCTCCTTACGCCTATCACCCTGGGCCAGAGAGCGGTGGAAGCGATGAAGACCGAGACTTTAACTCCTGGGAAGTTCGACCTTCACCCCATAATAATCGGAGGGGTGTTGATGCTCATCGTTCTTGCCGTGCGCGCTATCCGTCCGCACCGGCCGGACCTAGGGGAACTATTCAAAGAGTGAAAAGCCTATGGGAGCGCTGGAACTACTTTGGTTCGCACTGATAATCGTCTTCGCCTTCGTGGGTATAGTTCGGGGTACCCCAAAGAGTTGGGGGTTACCGCCAGCATCCTGGTGGTCCTCTTGGCCCTTACCGAATGGGGAGAGAAGATACTTTTGGGGCTCGACGCACAATTGGGGGGTCTCCTGGGTGGCTCCTTTCTAGCCGGCCCCTATTCCGACCTGATTCAAGCAGCCTGCTATCTGGGCCTCTTTATCGCTATGGTCTTCCTCTCTTACCACGGAGAGACCCTAGCCTTCCGAGGAGACCCCCCTCCAGGCCCCCTGGGAGTAGCGATGAACGCCATTAACGGAGCGGTCAACGGCTATCTGATCTCGGGCACTATCTGGTACTATCTAGACCGCTTCGATTACCCGATAAGGTTTCTGGGGCTCTTCTCGCCGCCCCTCACTAACCTAGCCCAGGCTCTCCTGCCCTTCCTGCCCGTACCGATCTTAGAACCTTATCTCCTTCTCTTCGTCGCCTTCCTGATATTGGTTCGAGTCTTCAGGTAGAGGGATATGGGCGGAAAGGAAAGTAGGGGTCATAAGGAGGCTACTAAAGGCTTAGAAGGCATGCACCACGTTCATTTCGTAGGCATCGGGGGCATAGGGATGAGCGGTATCGCCCGGGTGCTCTTAGAAGAGGGCTACAGGGTCTCTGGCTCTGACTTGAGAGTTTCTCCCCTCACGGAGGCCCTGGTCGAAATAGGGGGCACGGTGTATGAGGGTCACGCAGCAAAGAATATAGCGGGCGCAGATCTCGTCGTGGTCTCCTCCGCCGTGCCCCCCCATAACCCAGAGGTGGTTGCGGCCCAGGGATGGGGGATCCCGGTCGTCGGTAGAGCCCAAATCCTGGGGCAACTCATGGAGGGCCGCTATGGAGTGGCCGTGGCTGGCACCCATGGAAAGACGACCACTAGCGCTATGATCGCCCTCATAGTAGAGCGGGCAGGCTTGGACCCTACCATCATAGTAGGAGGGGTAATACCCGAACTGGGCTCCAACGCCAAGGCAGGAAAGGGGAAATACCTTGTCCTTGAGGCCGACGAGTACCAGCGCACCTTCCTGGGACTCTCCCCTTCCATCGCCGTGGTCACCAACATAGAGATGGATCATCCCGATTATTTCCCAGACTTAGAAGATATCTACCAGGCATACTTGGAGTTTGTGAAATTAGTCCCTCAGGAAGGAGAGATCTTCCTTTGTGCTGACGATCCGGTGGGACAGAGGCTCCAGGGAGAGCCCCACCTTGCGGAGATCACCACTTACGGCTTAGACCCCAGGGCGCGCTGGCGAGCCGCGGATCTTGCAGCCAATGCCGCCGGGGGCAGCGACTTTCGTGTGCTCGCCAGCGGCCGCCCACGGGGAGAGTTCAGCCTCCGCATCCCAGGTCAGCACAATGTGAAAAACGGCTTGGCCGCTCTAGCGGTCTCCGACTATCTGGGGATCGACCTTATGGAAGCAGGAAAGACCTTGGCCCAGTTCCAAGGAGTGGAGAGGCGCTTCGAGATGAAAGGAGAGGCCGCCGGGGTGATGGTCATCGATGATTATGCTCACCACCCTACCGAAATCAAGGCTACCTTGGCCGCGGCTAGGGAGCGGTATCCCGAAAGAAGGGTATGGGCGGTCTTCCAGCCCCATACCTATAGCCGCACCAAAGCGCTCTGGCCAGAGTTCGCCGCTTCCTTCGGCGATGCCGATCAGGTGGTGGTCACCGACATATATCCGGCTCGAGAGACCGATGACCTAGGGGTCAATGCCCAGGAACTGGTGACCACCATGAGCCATCCAGGCGCGCACTATATCGGCGCCCTGTCAGATGTCGTTAGGATGTTATCTCAACAGTTGAGGGGGGGCGACCTCTTAATCACCCTGGGCGCGGGAGATATCTACCAGGTGGGCGAGAAGGTCCTGGCCCAACTCAAAAGGAGAAGGCGGTGAAAGAGAGGGGGCTTTCCCTCCTCACTCGGGCAGAAGAAGAGGGCCTCGGTGGCCGGGCTCTAGCCGGTGAACCTCTCTCCCGCCATACCTCCTACCGGATCGGGGGGCCAGCAGAGCTCTACGTAGCGGTCAGGAGAAAGGAGGATCTCCAAGGATGGGTCACCCTGGCCCGCAAGCAAGGGGTCCCCTACTTCGTGATGGGAAGGGGCACTAACCTCTTAGTAGCCGATGAAGGGATGGGGGGGATAGTCATTGAGAATAGATGCCGAGGGGTGCGCTCATTGACGAGGAGCGAAGGCACACTCCTTCGAGTTCAAGCCGGTGGCTCCCTCTCCTCCCTGGCCCGCCGCACAGCCAAGGAGGGGCTAGGAGGAGTGGAATGGGCGGTGGGGATCCCGGGGACCGTGGGAGGGGCCATCGTAAACAACGCTGGAGCCTATGGCGGCTCCATAGCCCAAAGGTTGCAAGGGGTCACTCTCCTCGATAGCCAGGGGAGCCTTCGCCGGATGGCGGCGAGCGAGTTGGAACTGGGCTACCGCACTAGCCGTTTTAAGAGAGAGAGTTCGGTGATCCTCTCCGCCGACTTCGCTCTCCAGGCCGAACCCGCAGATCTCCTTTTGGAGCGGGTGGCCTCCTACGAGAGAGAGAGGCGCAAGAGCCAACCGAAGGAGCCCAGCGCCGGTTCGGTCTTCAAGAACCCAGAGGGGGACTATGCCGGCCGCCTCATAGAGGAA
>DAOULQ010000028.1:0-19451 GCA_034419095.1 Anaerolineae bacterium
GGAGGGCCTATGGCGGGGGTAACCGTACGCAAATCGTGGCCCGACGGCCAGGTTGAACAGACCACAGACCTCGATGGTAGAACAGGGTTCGGCATGGGGGGTGGAGACAAGCATCCTGAAGGAACTACTGGTCCGCTTTCCTTTGAAGTTGTGGCCAGCGTCCCTTCAGATGTCGGTCGGGGCTTTGGATGGCTGGGTGGTACGAACCATGACCATTTGAATATCGTCTTCCGATTGATGAGATGAGGGAGCCCAAGGCGGTAAGGGATGCCTGGATTACTTTTTTGCCTGGCCTGGCGACCCCTCGCGGCTTGATGGGGATAAAGATGGCGTCCCATGCGAGAGTTTGTGTAAGTGAGGGTGGGCTTTTGGCTGTCGGCCTATCTGGAACACCAGGGAGGGAGGGGAGATGAAAGAAATCATCATATTCGTTCTATTGAGCACTCTACTGGTCGCCTGTGGCGGCGCAACGCCTACGCCCGATATTTCCGCTATTCAAACTCAAGCAGTGCAAGATGCGATTGCTACCATGACCGTCCAGGCTCCGACGGCGACTGCAACATCAACGAGCACTCCTACCTTAACTAGCACGCCTACACCAAGACCCACATATACTCCAACCAAAACACGCACTCCTACACCTACTCCTGGTACGCCCACGGCGACGTTCACTCCCAAACCTACAAGAACGCCTAGCCCTACAAAGACCCCCACCCCCACCCCCACCGCCACTGCGATTTCACTAGCCACCTACCAAGACGAGCGACTTGGCGTGGTCTTCGAGTATCCCCCCTCCTGGGAGGTGGATTCGTTCGGATTGCCAGAAGGCGAGCTCTCGGGTTGGCTGTTCCTTGAAAAGGACGACATTACATTTAGGTTGTTCTGGTGGCGCGCCTTTCCCGGTGACTCCCTGTTAGAGGAAGCCGAGGGGGTGATACTCTACGGCCGCTCTAATCATATCAGAGATGAGCCCGTTACCATTGATGGGCAGGCAGGCTATCTTACTGAGTGGCACACCGATACTGGCGAGTGCAACATTTGGGCACTAACTCGATGGGGTGACTATTTTTATGACTTCGAGTGGGGGAGCCCATCTCACGATACCACAGTCTCCCTCTTCGAATTGATGCTACCCCGTATCCATCTCTTGCCAACAGAGACAGCCATACCCCAATCCCCGACCCCAACCTCCATACCACCAACACCAACAACGGCAATTTCTTGGCAACAAGTAGCGACTTTCCAGGGAAGTGACACGGCCACCACCGCGCCCTTCGACATTCAGGGAGATGCATGGCGAGTTCGTTGGACGGCAACTCCCAGGTGGGAGGGGGATTTGCCGTTTGACATCTATGGGTTTAGAGTAGGCCAGCAACCAGGCCAGGATATTCCGATTGTATTTGTAATGAGCTCTGGGAGAGGTGGTAGCGACGTTAATTACACTTATACCGGACCCGGTGCGTATTACCTCATTGTGAACAGTGCGGGTTTTGACTGGACAATCATAGTGGAAGACCAATACTAGCCGTCCTTGACAAGGCGCGCAGATCCTAGCTAAGTGGCAATGGGCCATCAAGCCATCTCGGAAGGAGGATTCTTATGGAGGAGTTCTTGTCTTGGCGTGAGAGAAGGAAGAGCTTGCGGAACGAGCTCGCTAAGTTGGCCATAGAGTATCGCGGGCTCGCTAATCGGCTCGAAAGTGCCCCCAATCGTATCTGGTTTCCACTGACAGTGCATCCAGGGGGAAAGGTTCAACCGCCTGACACGCAACTCGTTGACCCAGAAACCTTTCCCAGCATACAGCGCGTGCGGGATGTGGTACTAGAATATCAGAGGGCACTGGCTGAGGAACGGCGGGCATACGACCAATTGTCCCCTCAAGCAAAGGCTGAAATAGAGGCTCCTCCCAGGGAATGACGTTGGTCAGCTGATGGTGGACAATTCATAGTGGCGTCAGATATTACCATCTGACGCGTTGATCTCTTGACTGTCAGAGGGTACCTTCTGACAGCACTGGAATATCACTCAGTGCGAGGTTGATGAAATGTATAATCAAGAAGACCTAGAGGCACTGGAACTCTTCAATGAAAAGGCGGACATACTGAAGCAATCTCGTTTCATCAAGTCCATAAATGAACAAGGAATTGGCGTCACCTTTTCTACCACAACAGAAACAAGATGGCCTGACGACGACGCAAGAGATGCCTTCATATTGACTTTTAGATTCTTTATCCAGAACAACGAAAAGTCATCTTTCACAAACATGGCCAAAGTCTACGAGGGGTTACCCATCTCGCAGGAAAACAAAGAGTTATTCAAAAATGCATGGAAGGAACTTAATAAGTATTTGGATTTGCCGTCTCCATGGGGAATCAACAAGGAGTATCCGACACATAGAGATATACTATGGGCCTTCATTTACGGAGAATTATCTCACACAAATAGAAAGTGGAAACAAAAACTTGACCAGTGGAAGTCCAATCCGCTTGGTGAGATGATAGTATATACTGAGTTCATAAGTATCCTAGCGAACGTTATGGATTTTATAACGTATGTTCAAAATCTAAACGAAGAAGTGGTGAAGGAATTGAGCGAAAAGGAATAATGGCTTGACCTTCTCTTGTTGTGGTGTCAGGTGTTAACATCTGGCGGTACCGTTCGAGAGGGCTAAGCAACAGAGTTGACAAGAGACCGATAATAGGCTATATTATAAACCGTCGAGCGGGTGTAGTTCAGTGGAAGAACGTCTCCTTGCCAAGGAGAAGGTCGTGGGTTCAAATCCCATCGCCCGCTCCAGTGGAGGAGGCCCCAGGGATGGGGCCTTTCCTTTGTAGTAGCCCTTTGCCCTTTTGTGTTATAATAATTTTAAGGAGGTTCTTTGAAGGTAAACGCGGAGAAGATAGAGAACTGTCAGGCGGTCTTGACCATCGAGGTCGAGGAAGAGCGGGTAGACCGGTCGCTGAAGGAGGCGGCGCGCCGCATATCCAAGCGGACGCGCATCCCTGGCTTTCGAGCAGGGAGGGCCCCTTATCACATCGTGGAGCGAATGATAGGGAAAGAGGTGGTATTTGACGAGGCCCTGGAGGAGTTGAGTTCCCAGGTCTATCGTGAGGCCCTGGAAGAGAGCGAACTGGAACCGATCGACCGGGCGGAGATGGAGTTGGTGGAGAGGGAACCCCTGACCCTCAAGATGACGGTGCCCCTCAAGCCCGAGGTGGAATTGGGCGACTATCAGAACATCCAGGTCGAGCCCCAAGAGGTGAAGGTCGAAGAGGAGGAGATAGAGGAGGTCTTCACCGCCCTGCGAGAGGAACGGGGAGAGTGGGTTCCCGTGGAGCGGGAGGCCCAGGAGGGCGACCTCCTCACCCTGGACGTGGAGGGGAGGGCCGACGGCGAGCAAGTGGTAGGGGCCGAGGAGCAGGAGTATATCCTCCGTTTAGGAGCCGAGGCTCCGGTGAAGGGGTTCCCGGAGTTGATCGAGGGGATGAAAGCAGGTGAGGAGCGGGAGTTCGCTATCACCTATCCCGTGGTTCATCCTCAAACCAACTTGGCGGGGAGGAAGGTGGAGTTCCGGGTTCATCTCTTAGGCTTGAAGGGGAAAAACCTACCTCCCCTCGATGATGAATTCGCCAAGACGGTGGGCGATTTCGAAAATCTTGAGGCGTTGCGAGAACGGGTGGAATCGATCCTCCAGGCTAAGGCCGAGACCAAGGAGCGGGAAAGGGTGGCGGAGGAAGTCCTCACCGCCATGACCGACCAAGCCAAAATCGAATACCCCCCTACCCTTTTGGAGCAGGAACTCGACTCCATGATGGAACGTTACGCCCAGACGGTAGCGAGGCAGGGGTTTACACTTCCCAGGTACCTGGAGGTTGTGGGCAAGAGCGAGGAGGAGTTGAAAAGGGAACTTCGTCCTCAGGCGGAGGAAAGGTTGAAGAAGGCGTTGGTCTTCAGCAGGTTCACGGAGGAAGAAGGCATAGCCGTCGAAGAGGAAGAGGTGGACCGGGAAGTCGATGAGATCGCGGACTCCTACGGCGACCAGGCCGAGGAGATGAAAAAGGCCCTTCTCTCCCCGGAGCCCCAGCGCTCTATACGTTCCCGGCTTTTCAGTCAGAAGGCGTTGGAGCGGCTGGTGGAGATCGGGACGGCCACCCACGAAAAGGAAGCCGAGGAAGAGAAGAAGGACGCCAAACCTAAGGTGTTGACTTTAGAAGATGTGCAGAAACAGAAGAAGAAAAGGTCTAAGGAAGTGTTGACTTTGGAAGATGTCGCGAAGAGGAAAGGTTCTAAGAAAGGAGGTTGATCCGAATGGAAGGCTTGATTCCCATGGTCATAGAGACGACAGGGCGGGGTGAGCGGGCCTACGATATATACTCTTTGCTCCTAAAGGAGCGCATCGTCTTTCTAGGCACCCCCATAGACGATAACGTAGCCAACCTCATTATCGCCCAACTGCTGTTCTTGGACCGAGAGGACCCAGAGAAGGAGATACACCTCTATATCAATAGCCCCGGGGGGCTCATCTACCCCGGCCTGGCTATCTACGATACGATGCAGTTAATCAAGGCCTCTATCTCCACCATCTGTGTGGGCTCCACGGCCAGTCTGGCCACGGTGCTCCTCTCGGCAGGGGTGAAGGGGAAGCGGTTCGCGCTACCCAACTCCACCGTACATATGCATCCCGCGGGTGGGGGCATACGAGGGTACGCTCCCGACGTGGAGATCCAGGCTAGGGAACTCTTGCGGATGCAGAGCAAGATCCACGAGATCATGGCCAAACACACCGGACAGACGATGGAGAAGATCGCCAAGGATTTCGACCGGGATTACTATATGGATGCCCAGGGGGCGGTGGAGTACGGGATAGTGGACGAGATACTGGAGGGCAAAGAGAAGGAGAAATGAGATGGCTAGGAGGGACCTGAAAACCCAATACTGCTCCTTCTGCCATCGGAGGCAGGATGAGGTAGCCCGGCTCATCGCCGGCCCGGGCGGGGTGAATATCTGTGACGAGTGCGTAAACCTTTGCAAAGAGATCCTGGAAGGAGAGCCGGTTCCCTCACCCAGGGAGGTTCCCCTTCCCGCCATACTGCCTCCCAAGGAGATCTATAAGCGGCTCAACCAGTATGTCATCGGACAGGAGCGGGCCAAGCGGGTTCTCTCCGTGGCCGTCTATAACCATTACAAGCGGATCACCACCGGTTCCCAGGTGGATGATGTGGAACTCCAAAAGACGAACATCCTCCTTATGGGCCCTACCGGGTGCGGTAAGACGCTTCTAGCCCAGACCCTAGCCAAGATCCTCGATGTCCCCTTCACCATAGCCGATGCCACCTCCCTTACAGAGGCGGGATACGTGGGGGAGGATGTGGAAAATATCCTTCTGCGCCTCATCCAGGCTGCGGACTATGACCTGGCTCGCGCCGAGAAGGGGATAGTCTACATCGACGAGATAGACAAGACGGCCCGCAAGAGTGCCGGTAGTCCCTCCATCACTCGAGATGTCTCCGGCGAGGGCGTCCAGCAGGCTTTGCTCAAGATCCTCGAAGGGACGGTGGCGAATGTTCCCCCTCAAGGGGGGAGAAAACACCCTCACCAGGAGTTCATCCCCCTCGATACCACCGACGTCCTCTTCATCTGCGGCGGCGCTTTCCAAGGGCTAGATGAGATCGTGGCTCAGCGGATAGGGGGTAGAAAGCCCATCGGCTTCGTGGGAGAGGAGGAGAAGGAGAGGCGAGAACTCACCCCCGCGGAACTACTGCAACGGGTTACCTCCGATGACCTTCTAAAGTACGGTCTCATCCCCGAGTTCGTGGGGAGGCTCCCCATGGTGGTGAGCGTGGAGCCCCTGGACAAAGAGATGCTCATCCGCATCTTGACCGAGCCCAAGAACGCCCTGGTGAAGCAGTTCCAGAAACTCTTCTCCATGGATAACGTGGAGTTGACCTTCACCGAGGAAGCGCTGGATGCAGCGGCCGAAAAAGCGATGGAGTACAAGATGGGGGCTCGGGGGCTGAGAACCATCATCGAAGGGGTGCTCCTGGACGTGATGTACGAGATACCTTCCCTTAAGAACGTCCAGCGCTGCCTCATCACCGGGGATACCATCCTGGGCAATAAGAAGCCGGAACTCACCTTCTGGACCGAGGAGAAGGGGTTAGAGGAGATCGCTTAGGCTCTAGTTGCGAAGGGAGAAGGCCCTAACTCTAGCGTATATTCGTCTAAGAGTGATTTGAGGAAGAAGAGGGCACTGTGAACTCCCCTAGGAAGATCATGATCGATCCGCTGAGTTGCTGTAGTCTGTGGGTTGAATTGGCTATATCTGGTCATCATTTAAGTACTGCGACAGGATTCATAGTTGAAGAAACCGAGAAGCCGTATCTCATCACAAACTGGCATGTTGTAGCTGGGCGGAACCCAGATACTGATCAGCTACTGTCCACAACTGGAGCTATTCCGGATACGATTTGGATCCTTCATCACTCAGCGGGTCGGCTTGGATCTTGGACTTGGCGTGAAGAACCTCTCTATTACGCTGAGGGCAATCCTCGCTGGATTGAGCATCCCCAAGGACGGATGATTGATGTCGTCGCCTTGCCGCTCGAAGCAGTGGACGACCAAGTTGCGATCTATCCGCTTGATCTGTCTCTGGCAGAAACCGATATAGTCCCCCAACCCGCCATGCCAGTGTCCATTATCGGATACCCTTTTGGGTTGGCCACAGGAGGAGCGTGGCCAATCTGGAAGACAGGGCACATTGCATCGGACCCTGACGTGGACTACGATGGTCGACCAGCGTTTCTGATTGATGCGACCACTCGAGGAGGAATGTCGGGATCACCAGTAGTTCTGCGCCTTTCCGGGGGATACAAGACTCGGACCGGACGCAGGGTTTTGGCCGGAGCAGGATTGCAGACGCTTTTTCTCGGCGTCTACTCCGGGCGGATCCATGGAAAGGCAGAAATTGGTAGAGTCTGGCGTCCGAAGGTGGTGACAGAAATCCTTAGCCAGGCGAGTGAGGTCTAGCAACCCCGTAAGCCCGCGTAGGTGAGAGCAGCCCGTCATCTCCGCTGGCACGTTAAGGAGGGTTTATGCCCTTTCTCGATTCCTTTGAGCGCCCCATAAGTTATCTCCGCATCTCGGTTACCGACCGCTGTAATTTCCGTTGTCTCTATTGCCGGCCTGCCGGGGGGATAAGCCTGCGTCGTTCCCATGAGATACTGCGGTACGAGGAGATAGAGCGGGTGGCTCAGGCCGCGGCCAGCCTGGGGATAAACAAGGTGCGGCTCACGGGCGGTGAGCCCCTGGTCCGCAAAGGCCTGGTCGATCTGGTAAAGATGCTGGCCTCCATCCCCGGCCTCGACGATATCTCCCTGACCACCAACGGGGCACTTTTGGGCAAGTATGCCGACAGTTTGGCCCAGGCGGGGCTTACGCGGGTGAACGTCAGCCTGGACAGCCTCAAAGAGGGGCGCTTCCAGGAGATAACCCGAGGGGGGAGGCTGAATGACACTCTAGCGGGGATCGATGCCGCCCGGAAGGCGGGCTTATCTCCCATCAAGATCAACATGGTGGTGGTGCAAGGTCTCAACGACGACGAGATCCTCGATTTCGCTCGGCTAAGTGGGGAAGGTTGGCATGTGCGGTATATCGAACTGATGCCCCTGGGGCCGGGCGTGGAGTGGAGAGGGCTATCGGTAGGGGAGATAAGAGAGGAGATCGAGAGCCATCTGGGGAGCCTGGAGCCAGCCAAAGTCGATCTGGGAGGGGGGCCCGCTCGTTATTACCGCCTTCCTGGAGCCCAGGGAACCATCGGCTTCATCGCTCCCCTTAGCGAGTGTTTCTGCGAAGGGTGCAACCGGTTGCGCCTCACCGCCGATGGCCGCCTCCGCCCTTGCCTCCTCTCCGACGAGGAGATAGATATAAAAACCCCCCTGCGTCGTGGGGCAAATCTTGCAGAGTTGCGAGAGATCATCTCCCAAGGGGCTCATATGAAGCCCTCCGGCCATCGGCTGGCAGAGAGGGTATGGCCCCGGGAACGCACCATGTCGGAGATCGGGGGGTGACGTGGAGCTAGTTAAACAGTTTGGCACAGAAACATAATGTAATAAAGTTTACTTGACAATTGTCAACAGATAGTGATATACTATATATGCTTATTAAGCCCCCGGCATCGGTACGCCGATGTTGGGTATATTAAGCCCCCACCTTCGCTTCGGCGACGGTGGGTTTTTTGCGTTCTCCAGTAAGCACGAGGAGGAGTTGTATGGACCGAGTGATGATCTTCATCGACGGGAGTACCCTATACCACAGGTTGGTGGAGCTCTATAATGGGATGTTCGCAGATTATCAGTCGTTTCGCATGGACTTTGCAAAGTTTAGCAAGTTGCTGTGCGGCAACTATAGGCGACTGGTCCACACGCATTACTACAATGTTCCTGTCCGCCAAGCCGACGACCCTGTCGAGTATGCGCGTCAACAGAAGTTCTTTAGCTATCTGAGGAGCCTTCCTCATCTAACGGTGCACCTGGGTTCGCTCATGCCGAGAGAGCGGAATATCGATTGCCCAAAATGCGGCGAGACTTTCTCCCATCAATATCGAACTGAGAAGGGCGTGGACGTGAAATTGGCCTCACACATGCTGGTTTTTGCTTTTGACAACCAGTATGACGTGGCTGTATTGGTCAGCGGTGATGGCGACTTTGCACCGGTTGTCGAAGAAGTGCAGCGCTTGGGCAAAGTCGTAGACCACGCAGCTTTTGAATATCCGAGGTGGACAGCCTTGTCCAAGGCCTGCAAAGGCAAGAGAATCGAGTTAACCCCCAAGTGGCTCAAACGGTGCGTAACTGTGTTCAGAGCGAACGAAGAAAAGCCCCGCTGAACGGATGCGGGGCTTTGTGGTGGCAGGCGCAGGAGACCTGTATTCCGTTTTCTACAGAACGATCCGCTTGAAGGCCTCGGCAAATTTGAGGCCTTTTTCTTTTCCCGTGGCCGCGGCCCAATCCCGTATCCGCTTCCGCCATTGGGGGAAGCGGGAGAGTTGGCTTCGATGGCGGCTGAGGGCTTTCAACTTGATCTCGATGGTCTCGGTTATATCTTCGTAATAATCTGGTTCTGCACTGCCCCAGAGATATATCTCCCCAGGCGTATATGCCTCCAACCCCAAGAACTCCAGGGCAGGCATGTAGAGATGGTCGCGGGCGGCGACGATGGCGTCGGTGACGGTGAGCCCCACGGCCCGATGGTCGGGGTGGAGTTGGTAGGGACGCCAGGCGTCATGGGTGAAGATGATATCCGGCTGGTAGCGCCGGATGAGCATGGCGATCTCGGCCCGGAAGGCCATATCCACGGTCAATTCCCCATCCTGATGACGGAGAAAGGTGACACTTTTCACTCCTAGGAGTTGGGCGGCTGCTCTTTGCTCCTTTTCTCTTATCTCCGCCAAGCGGTAGGGGGTTATCTCTGGGTCCTTGGTCCCCTTGTCTCCGCTGGTGCAGACGATATAGTGCACCTCTTTGCCTTCCTTGATCCATTTGGCGAAGGTGCCGCCACAGGTAAACTCGGCATCGTCGGGGTGGGCCATGATGGCCAGGATTTTAGTCACTCGCTTCCTCCCCCATGGGAACCGGTTGAGTCACCAATTGTTTGTAGAGGGAGGTTATCTTGTTGGCTATTAGCGGCCACCTATACCGCCGAGCCATTTTGATGCCCTCCTCCCCCATTCGATGTCGCATTTTCTCATCTGTAAGGATCAGCTTCAGTTTTTCGGATAGGGCCGCAGGGTCGCCATCGGGCACCAGGTACCCCGTCACCCCATCTTTCACGGTGAAGGTCAATCCTCCTACCCTGGAGGCGATGACCGGCGTTCCGCAAGCCATCGCCTCTAGGGCCACCATGCCGAAAGATTCGTAATAGGAGGGGACGACGCAGACCTGGGCGGCGGAATAGTAGTAGGGAAGGGTATCCTGGTCCCTAGCACCCAGAAAGGTGACCAGGTCCGATATGCCCAATTTCTCTTTCAGCCTCTTCAGGCGGAGCACCTCCCGGTCCATGGTGGTCTGGCGGTCGCCGCCGATGATAGTGAGACCCAAATGGCCGCAGAGGTCGGGGAGATCATCAGTGGCTAGGGCTATGGCCTTAAGCAAGATGTCAATCCCCTTCAAGGGCTGGATCCGCCCCACGAAGAGCACCATCTGACGGGCTGGAGGCCATCCTATCCACTCTTGAGCCTGGGAGATCTCCACAGGGCGAGAAAGGGAAAGGTCTACGCCACAGGGGATGACCTCTATCTTCTTGGGATCAGCCCCGTACAGTTTTACCATCTGTCTCTTCTCCAAGGGGTTAGCCGCCACCAGCCGATCGACGAACCCCATGATCTCTCGTTCCGCTTGCAGGCGGATCTCCGTCTCCCTCTCCTCGTCGCTCCTGGCCACCAGGTTTTTCATATGCCCCAAAGTGTGAAACATCTGGACCACCGGCAGCTTCCAAGTCTGTTTGAGTTCCCAGGCCACCAAGCCGGAGAGCCAGTAGTGGCTATGGATGAGGTCATAGGATATCTCTTCCTTTTCGGCGAACCGCTTTATCCCCTCCACGAACTCCGGCAGGTGGTTATAGAGTAGTTTCTTGTCGTAGGGGGCTAGGGGGCCGGCGGGGATATGGATGACGCGACCATTTTCCCCCAGGGGTCGCTGCCCCACTATCTCCGGGTCCTGGACCCGGGTGAAGACGTCCACTAGAAAGCCCCGCCTTCCCAACTCCCGGCTCAAATCCCTCACGTAGACGTTCATCCCCCCCGTCTCCTTGCCTCCCAGAGTGGCTAGGGGACAGGTATGGACACTAAACATGGCGATCTTAAAGCCGTGGCTCACTTCTCCTTCTCCCAGGCGGAGAGTTCGTTGAGAGTAGTCATCTCCTCTTGGCTCAGCCGCAGGCCTACAGCGCCTAGGCCCTCCCTCAATTGTTCCACGGTATTGGCCCCTATGATAGGGGAGGTGACGAGAGGGTTGGTGAGCAGCCAACCCAGAGCCATCTGGAGGATGGTCTTGCCTCGCTTCTTGCCCCCTGTTTTCAACCTCTCTAGGAGGGCGAAGTTCTCATCGTTGAAGTAGCGCTTCACGATCTCCTCTGCTCGGGCGCTTTCGGGGATCGGTCCCTCCTTACGATACTTGCCGGTCAAGAACCCTCCCGCCAGGGGGCTATAGGGGATGACCCCCAGCCCTTGGTCTTGACAGAGAGGCAAGAGGTCCCGTTCGAATTCGGCCCGGTGTACCAGGTTGTAGTGGGGTTGGAGGGAATCGTAACGGGCCAGGCCCAGTCTGTCACTGGTCCAAAGGGCCCGGCAGAGCCGCCAAGCAGGGTGGTTGGAGCAGCCGAGATAGCGCACCTTGCCTTGATGCACCAGATCGTCTAGGGCTCGCAAGGTCTCCTCGATGGGGGTGTCGGAGTCGAACCAGTGGGTTTGGTAGAGGTCTATGTAGTCGGTATCCAGCCGGCGTAGGCTATCATCGATGGCTTTCATGATGTGGGCTCGGCTCAAACCCTCACCGTTGGGCCCCTCCCACATGCGACCCCGCACCTTGGTGGCCAGGATCACCTGGTGTCGGTTACCCCGCTCTTTCATCCATCTCCCGATGATAGTCTCTGCTACGCCGCCGGGGTTGCCCACGGCCCAATTTGAATAGACGTCTGCGGTATCGAGAAAATTACCACCAGCCTCCAGGAAGGCGTCCATGACCGCGAAAGCGTTCTCCTCATCGGTGGTCCAACCGAATTGCATGGTTCCTAGGCAGAGTTCCGAGACCTTGAGACCTGTGCGACCCAGATTCCGATATTCCATAAATCGCTCCTTCTTACATGCCAAAGGCTGTTACGCTCTGTTTATGACCAGTCGATAGATTTCCGTATCCTGGGCCCCGAACCGGTATTTGTACTCCTCACTTCCTCGCAGGAAGTCGAACACCTTCTTCTTTTGTTGGATCGCCCCCTCGATGCAATGAGCGGTGGCCAAGATGCCGGGGCTCAAGGCTCGATGCCGCTCTGGGTCATAGCCGGAATTGTATAATAGGATCGAGTCATCGTAGTCGAAGCAGAAGAGAGTAGCCATCTTGAGGCCGTTGATGAGGATGAAGCCCAACCTCAGCCAACCGGCTTCAAAAGTGCTTTTGGCCATGGCTTTGAAAAAACTCTGCATCGTTTCATCCATGAACTGGTCTTTGTGAGGGCTGCTTCGCTGGTGCAGATCTAAGAACCCTTCCATCTCTGAGGCCAGATCGGCATCCTCACTCACCAGACACCAGTCGACCTGGGCCTCCCGCTGGGCCTTTCTCAGTTTGCGCCGCAGTTCGTGCCGCTGTTTCCTGTCTAACATCTGGAGGTATTCCTCCCAGCTCTCCGGGAGGAGAATAAGGGGACAAACGTCTTCCAGGCTGGCCTCTACCTTGAGTCCATACTTTTCTTTTAGCGATAAGAGCACCTCGCGGGTAGGCGAGGCGGCAGGCAGGTTATGCAGATCCAAAGTGTCCCAAGAACACTCTTCTAGGAGATAGGCCAAAAAAGCGGGGCAAACTGCCCTCTCGTGGCCAGAGAGGGCGATGATGTCCAAATAGTCGGAGATCTCGGTGCCCCCCACCAGACGGATAACGCCTTCGTCGAAATAGAAGGGGGCTATGCCTACCAACTCTTCTTCGTGGCGAGCAGTTAAGAGAAGAAGTTGATGACCCCTCCCGAAGAACTCCCACCACAGTGATTGCCATTCCCAGGTGAGAAAAATAGTGTCTGAGGGACTATTGCCCAGGAGCCGGTTCCACTCTCCTCGGAGTGGAGGAAAAGCCTCTTTTTCCGTATGGAGTTCTACCCTCAACTTGCTCTCCGACCAAAAAGCCTCATGACCATCGCATGAGGCCTCTCCTCTTTTCGGGCCTTGCTAGAGTTTATCCTTCCTCGTGAGGTATTTCCTCTTTTTCTGAGCCTTCAGCCTCTTTGCTCCCGGGCTCGCTTTGGGTTTCCGATTCCACCATCTCTAGACCCTCGGCTAGCGGTTCAGCCGTTGCTTCCTCCTCCATCGGCTCTTCAAGGATAGGTGTTTCCTCAGAGGCAGCCTCTTCCACTTCCTTGGCCACCTCCTCCATCTTTGGAGAGGGCACTTCTTCAGGAGCGGTCTCTTCCTCCTCTACTTCCACGGCCACCTCCTCCATCTTTGGAGAGGGCGCTTCTTCAGGAGCGATCTCTTCCTCTTCCACTTCCTCGGCCACCTCCTCCATCTTTGGAGAGGGCACTTCTTCAGGAGCGATCTCTTCCTCTTCTACTTCCTCGGCTACCTCCTCCATCTTTGGAGAAGACACCTCTTCAGGAGCGACTCTTTCCTCTTCTACTTCCTTGGCCATCTCCTCCATCTGTGGAGAGGGCGCCTCCTCAGGAGCGATCTCTTCCTCCTCTACTTCCCCGGCCACCTCTTCCACCTTTGGAGAGGGCACTTCTTCAGGAGCGATCTCTTCCTCTTCTACTTCCTTGGCCATCTCCTCCATCTTTGGAGAGGGCGCCTCCTCAGGAGCGACTTTTTCCTCCTCCACTTCCTCAGCTATCTCTTCCATCGGAAGGGGTCCCTCCTCGGAAGCGGTCTCTTCGGCCTGAACCATCTCGGCCATGGCCTCTCGCCCCTCCAACTCCTCTAAGGTAGGGGCCTGCTTGAGGCTCAAGGCGATCCTCTGGCGAGCGGTATCGATGCTGAGGATCTTGAGAGGAAGCACATCGCCTTCGTGAACGATCTTCTGCGGGTCATCGAACGCTTCATCTGATAGTTCGGAGATGTGGATTAAACCCTCGATCCCCTCATCGATGCGAGCGAAAACCCCGAAGTTGACAACGTTGGTGATAGTGCCCTTCACGATCTGCCCCACGTAGAATTTCTCATCAACCAGGGTCCAGGGGTCAGGTTGTAGCCTCCTCAGACTCAAGCCTATCCGTTTCTGCTCTCGGTCGACGCGAAGTACGTAGACCTCTACCTCGTTGCCTACCTTCAATACCTCTCGAGGGTGTTTCACTCGCTGCCAGGAGAGTTCAGAGATGTGGATCAGACCATCGGCTCCTCCTAGGTCGACGAAGGCTCCGAAATCGCAAAGGTTGCTCACCTTCCCGATGCGGATATCCCCCTCTTGCAACTCTTCGAGCAGTTTCTCCTTCTGCTCTTCTCGCAGGTGGCGCATGGCTGCTCGTTGGGAAAAGATGAGGCGACGACGGTTCTGGTTCACCTCGATCACCTTCAATTGGAGTTTCTCACCTTCCATTTGGGCCAGTTTCTCCATCCGAGATTGGGGGCCTTGCTTCCCTCCCAGGTTGACTAGTTGGGAGGCGGGCACGAATCCGCGAATCTGGCCGAAGGGCACGATCAGGCCACCCTTGTTATGAGCGGTGACCGTGCCCTCGTAGAGCTTTTCCTCTTCCAGATACCTCTCCGCCTCTTGCCAGTCTTCTAAAGTGCGGGCCATGTTGACAGAGACGATCAGATCCCCATCCGGGCCCCCTGGTCGTAGGACGTAGACGGATACCCTATCCCCCACTTCTATGCTGGCTCGAACCTCCTCATCGAGCATCTCCAGATCCTTGCTGGGTACTACCCCCTCGCTCTTGGCCCCGACATCGACTATGATCGCATCCTTATCTATGCGAACCACCTCAGCATCGAGGATGTCTCCCCGCTTGGGTCGCTGATAGTCGAACTCCTCGCTCAGGAATTCCCACATAGGGGATAGGGCCTTTTCTTCGCCGGTGCCGTTCTCACTTTCAAGCATCACATCTGTGCCTCTCTTTTAGGTTGTCGCCGCCATGGCCATCTCCGTCGGGGCGGGCTCCTCTTCGGCCTCTTCCTCCTCGGTCGGGAACCCCGTCCCCGCGGGTATCAGTTTACCAATGATCACGTTCTCCTTCAAGCCGCGGAGTTCGTCCACCTTCCCCTCAATGGCTGCATTCGCTAAGACGCTGATGGTATGCTGGAAAGAAGAAGCGGCGAGGAAACTCTCCGTCTTCAAGGCCGCCTTGGTGATACCCAAGAGAACTTGCTGTGCGGTAGCCGCTCTGCCTCCTTCCTCTACCGCCTGGCGGTTGACCTCTTCAAACTCGATCCGGTTTACTAGTTCACCCTGGAGGTAGTCCGTGTCCCCCGGGGTCTTGACCCGCACCTTGCTAAGCATCTGGCGGATGATCATCTCGATATGCTTGTCGTTGATATTGACTCCCTGAGAACGGTATACTCTCTGGATCTCCTCCAAAAGGTATCGCTGGACCGCTTCTCGACCTTGGATGCGCAGAACATGATGGGGGTTCTTAGATCCCTCGGTCAACTGCTCTCCGGCTTTCACCTCCTGGCCGTTCTCCACTCGAATGCGAGCCGCAGAGGCTACCTCATACTCCTTCTCTAGGTATTTTTGACGGCGGACGATGATCAGTCCCTCTTTCCTTACCACCTTTCCACCCTCGCCGGCTATTATCTGATTGAAGCGGGGTGACCCTTTCTTACCCCTCTGAGCGAGAATGGTGCCCTCCTCGATCTCCTCCCCATCCTCCACCAAGATCCTATGGTTGCCCGGGATGGGATACTCGTCCTTGAAGACCTCGGTGGCTGAGATTCGGATCTTGCGCACCCCCTCCTGACGGAGAATCTGTACGCTCCCGTCTATGTCGGAGATGATCGCGTGCCCCTTAGGGTTTGGGGCTTCGAAGAGCTCTTGCACGCGCGGCAAGCCGTGGGTTATATCCTCCCCCTCTACGACGCCACCGGTGTGGAAGGTACGGAGGGTGAGCTGGGTGCCGGGCTCGCCGATTGACTGGGCGGCTATGATACCCACAGCCTCCCCCAGGCAAACGAGACCCCCTCGGGCCAGATCCTTACCGTAGCAGAGAGCACAGATCCCATAGCGCAACTGACAGGAAAGGGGAGAGCGCACATACACCTCCGTGATCCCAGCCTCTTCAATCGCCTTGGCCCGATCATCTTCGATCATCTCTCCCTGGCGGACTAAGAGTTTGCGCGTCCTGGGATGGGTGATCTTCTGGGCGGCGACCCGCCCTGCGATCCGCTCACTCAGACTAGCCTCTATCCCCTCATCCTCGCTGGCCCGCACCCAAATCCCTATCTTAGTGCCACAATCCACGGCGTTGACGATGGAGTCTTGGGCCACATCTACCAGGCGTCGAGTGAGATAGCCGGCATCGGCGGTGCGAAGGGCGGTGTCGGCCAGCCCTTTCCGAGCCCCGTGGGTGGAGATGAAGTACTCCAAGGCGGTAAGCCCTTCGCGGAAGTTGGAGCGTATGGGAAGAGCGATGATACGGCCCGAGGGGTCAGCCATCAACCCCCGCATCCCTGCCAACTGCCGAATCGGCTGGAACCCTCCCTTCGTGGCTCCCGAAGTGGCCATCACCCTGATGGAGCCTAGAGGGTCCAAAGTCTCGGCTACCGCCTCCGTGACTTCATCCATAGCCTGGGTCCAGAGTTCCACCGTTTTCACATATCGCTCGTTTTCGGTGATGAGACCCCGACGATATTGCCTCTGGATCTTGTCTACCTGCGCGGTAACCCTTTCCAAGATCTCCTGTTTGGCCCCGGGGATGGTCATGTCACTGGTGGCGATAGTGTGCCCAGAGCGAGTAGCGTAACGAAACCCTAGATCCTTGACATCGTCCACCATCTGGGCCGTTGCCTCCAGGCCCAAGCGGCGGTAACACTCGGTCACCAACTCCTTCAACTTTGACCTATCCATCACTTCGTTCTTGAAACGGAGTTCCTCGGGCAGAGCGGTATTGAAGATAACCCGCCCCACGGTGGTCTCCAGGATTTTAGTGCGCTTCCCCCTGCCCACAGTTGTCTTTGTTCGTACCCTTATCTTGGCGTGTAGGTCCACCAACCCCAGGTAGTAGGCCAAGAGCACCTCCTCTACATCACTGAAGAGTTTCCCTTCACCCTTGCACCCTTCCTCCTCCAGGGTAAGGTAGTAGCAGCCCAAGACCATATCCTTTGTGGGCCCCACGGTGGGTTGGCCGTTGGAAGGCAAGAAGAGGTTCTTGCTGGAAAGCATCAGTTCCCTTGCTTCCCGCTTTGCGGCTTTTGATAGGGGGACATGGACCGCCATCTGGTCACCGTCGAAGTCGGCGTTGAAGGCTTCGCAGACTAAGGGGTGGATCTGGATGGCGTTCCCCTCTACTAACACCGCCTCAAAGGCTTGGATACCTAACCGGTGAAGGGTGGGAGCCCGGTTGAGAAGGATGGGATGATCTTTTATGATCTCCTCTAAAACCTCCCACACCTCTGGACGCTGCTGCTCGATTATCCGTTTTGCCCCCTTCACGTTATGGGCGTAGTTGTACTCCACCAGTTTCCGCATGACGAAGGGTTTGAAGAGTTCCAGAGCCATACCCTTGGGGAGCCCGCATTGGTGGAGTTTCAAATGGGGGCCGATCACGATCACCGAGCGCCCTGAATAGTCCACACGCTTGCCCAGAAGATTGCGACGGAAGCGGCCTTGCTTGCCCTTCAACATGTCGGAGAGGGACTTCAACTTCCTACGCCCTCTAGAAGAGACGGCCTTCCCTCGGCGGCTGTTATCGATGAGGGAATCGACCGCTTCCTGAAGCATCCGCTTCTCGTTACGAATGATGACATCAGGGGCTCCCAACTCCAACAGTTTCTTGAGGCGATTGTTTCGGTTGATGACCCGCCGATAGAGGTCGTTAAGGTCACTGGTGGCGAACCTCCCTCCGTCAAGTTGCACCATAGGCCTTAGATCGGGCGGGATAACCGGAAGGAGGGTGAGGATCATCCATTCGGGACGATTGCCTGACTTTCTCAGGGCCTCCACCACCCGGAGCCGCTTGATAGCCTTTCGGCGCTTTTGCTTAGATCTGGTAGTCTTGATCTCCTGGCGTAACTCCTTGGCCAAGGCATCCAGGTCGATATTCTTACAGATGTCGTAGAGGGCTTCGGCTCCCATGCTGGCTTTGAAGATACGACCCCACTTATCCTCCAGCTCCCTGTACTGGGCCTCGTTGAGGAACTGCATCGCCTTAAGGCTGCGCAGTTCATCGCGTTCGACCTCGGTCGCAGCCTTGATCGCCTCAACCTCCTCATCTTTTTGGCGGAGTAGTTCCTCGATCTCCCCCTCAGCCACGTGGCGAAGCTGATCTCTCTCCGCCTGGAGGGGAAGCGTCTCTTTTTCCAGCTTCTCCTCGATGCGGGCTTCGATCTCCTCCACCCTAGATTGGACCAATTGGTTGAGTATGTTGAGATGCTCCTTGTTTACCTCCTCACCGTTGGCGACTATCGTCTCCTTTGCTGGGGCGAAGACGATCTCCTTGCGAATCACCTTGCCCAATGACTCATTGAGCCGTTTCTGAGTAGTGGCTGCCGCGCTCACTAAGGCATCGGTCTCGGTGGCCAGTTTTTCCTCGTATCGGCCTTTGAGCGCTTTTTCTTTCTCCTCGATCTTGCTCGACGCTTCCGCTAATCGCAGTTCTATCTCATCGGTCCGTTCTCTGTAGCCGGCTTCGATGGTCGCTATCCCCTTGTTCAATTTATCGTCTATGTTCTTCAGGGCCTTGGTCCTAGCGTCCTCATCCACTTCGGTGATGATATACTGGGCGAAGTAGAGCACACGGTCTAGATTGCGCCGCGAGATATCGAGGAGGAGTCCCATATAACTGGGAACCCTTTGAGTATACCAGATGTGGGCTACCGGGGAAGCCAGATCGATATGGCCCATCCGCTCGCGCCTTACCCGGGCGCGAGTTACCTCCACGCCGCATTTATCGCATATGATCCCCCGATACCGAATCTTCTTATACTTTCCACAATAGCATTGCCAATCCTTGGTAGGCCCAAATATCGCCTCGCAGAAAAGACCATCCTTCTCCGGCCGCAGTCGACGGTAGTTGATGGTCTCGGGCTTGGTCACTTCACCATAGGACCAAGAGTGTATCTGTTCCGGCGAGGCTAGACTAATCCGTAATTTGCGGAAATCTTGGATCTGCAAGTCTCTCTCCCTCCACAAAAATCTCGGTTACCTCAAACTACCTCGGAGAAAGGCAACCGAGTTCCACAGCAACCGACCCAAGGTTGTATGGCGCAATGCAGGGTCAGGGATAGAATGAAGAACAATGACTGGGGATAGCGACCCGCTGAGCCTCTTCCCTAGCGGGCTATCATCAGTGGTGAAAACGTATAAAGACAGAATTAGGACCGGACCTCTCCTCGAGAGTGTAAATCATACAAACAAACAGTATACCTCAATTATGGAAAATTGTCAAGTTCCCGGTATCTCTCATAGCAAATGCGACAAATATGGCAGAGGGGTTCGCATATCGAGGCCAAGTGGGGCCGTTCATAGTGATAGCAAGTCGGATTTCCATATCCAACCTAGATAGTAGGACGGGTATAGAAATCTACCTACCAAAACCTGCCGCCACGT
>DAOULQ010000029.1:0-4069 GCA_034419095.1 Anaerolineae bacterium
TCCTTCGACTCACGCAGCCCGAGGCCGGTTAGTTCCCGCACCGCCTTGATCACTTGGATCTTCTGGGCGCCTATCTCTTTGAGGATGACGTTGAACTCCGTCTTCTCCTCCTCTTCGACAGGAGCGGCGGCCACGCCAGGCATGGCCGCAGCCATCACCGGAGCAGCGGCGGTGATCCCGAACTCCTCTTGTAGGCTCTTGACCGAGGCGTTGAGTTCCAGGACGTTCGTCTGACTCACCGCTTCGACCCAAAACTTGGCCTTCTCCTCGGTGGTCAAGCCTTTGTAGGCCTCTACCAGTTGCTCGGTGGTCAACACTTCTGATTTCTTGGCTTTCTTCCCCGTTGTCTTCTTCTTGGTTTCCTTAGCCATCCCGTATCACCTCCTTTTATTGATGGCTTACCCTTGGGGCTCCATCTGTTCAGCCCTGGCCTGCAATAGGTAGATCAGAGCCCTCAGGCTGTCAGATAGGAGGTTGACCAAGCCCACCAAGGGTGTCTGTAACTGGGCTATCATTTGGGCCAAAAGTTCATCGCGGGTGGGGAGTTGAGAAAGGGATATCATCTCGTCTTCGCTGACAATCCGGTTGCCCATCACCCCCCCTCGTACGGAGAGGGTTTTGGTCTCCTGGGCATAATTCACTATCGCTTTGGCTGGGGCTACCATGTCCTGATAACAGAAGCCGATAGCCGTGGGCCCGGCGAGAAGTGTTTCTTCGAGGGGGAGTCCCACCTTCTCCATAGCCAATTTGACCAGGCTATTTTTCACCACATGATAGCTGCAGGATTCCTCTCGCAGCCGGTTGCGGAGGGTTCTCATCTCCTCCACTTTCAACCCTCGATAGTCGGTCATAATGAGGCCCTGAGAGCGGGAGAACTTTTCCACCAGATCGGCTACGATCTTTTCTTTCTTCTCTTTAGAGATAGCCAATTGTAGTTCACCCCCTTACATAAAAGGTCTCTGTGCCCGCGAGCACAGAGACCCAAGAGACTATATAATATCTCCGCCTCGGCAGGCGATTAAGCGCTCTGCGCCCCTGCTGTCTTCGGCACACATTAGGTTGTGGATGAATTATACCCTATTTCTATGCCCCTCGCAAGGCCAGGGCTTGCGGGAGATCGACCTTAACCCCTGGCCCCATGGTGGAGGTGAGGACTATCTTCTTGATATACTGCCCTTTAGCGCCAGGTGGCTTGGCCTGGATTATAGCCTCCATGAGGGAGGTTAGGTTCTCTAGGAGTGCTGCCGCTTCGAAACCCACCTTGCCGATGGGCACATGGAGGTTGGCGGTCTTGTCGATCTTGAACTCCACCCTTCCTAAGCGGAACTCCTTGATGACTCTAGGTATATCCTCGGCGGGGACGACGGTGCCTGCCTTGGGATTGGGCATGAGCCCTCGGGGGCCCAACACCTTTCCCAGACGTTTGGCTACTTTCCCCATCACCTCGCCTTGGGCGGCGATGGCTATCTCGAAATCGAGCCATCCTTTCTCTATCTTCTCGATGAGTTCATCGCCTCCCACATAGTCGGCCCCGGCCTCCTGGGCTATCTTCTCTCCCTCTCCCTCGGCGAAGACCAGCACGCGGACCTTCTTCCCTGTGCCGTGGGGTAAAAGAACCACCCCTCTCACCTGTTGATCGGCTTGGCGGGGATCCACCCCTAAGCGGAGGTGAGCCTCCACGGTAGCGTCGAAGTTGACGTGCGAGGTCTTCTGGACTAACTCGATCGCCTCCGCTGGGGAGTACGATTTAGTTCGGACTACCTCTTTGGCCGCCTCTAGATATCTCTTGCCTCGCTTAGCCACCTATTTGTTCCCTGTTTTTACTGCGGGATTTGAGTCGTCTCTTCGCCGGAAAGGTTTCCTCATGTTCGTGAACTATCGCCATCTCTCCATCGTCTTTGGCTTCTTCCACACGATGATATTTCTTCGTCATATTTGGATGACGGTGATCAATCAAAAGGTATTCCTCGGCACGTCGTCTTGTCTCGCCAGAGATCTTCGAGCGGGACTTGAACTCCGCTCTCTTGAAGCCTGTCTTATCCCTTAGATTCCCCTTCAAACTCCCTAAAATAGTGATGATTTCACCGAGAAGAACACTATAGGTCTTGTTCCGGCCTCCGCATGAGGGACACAGCGACTCGTGTTCTTGAAGTTCACGATCGCAATCTGCGCAGCGTATAGCGGTTATTGCGCTTTCCATGCCCCTAATCCTCGATCTCGATCCCCATGCTGCGAGCGGTGCCCTCGATAATCCGCTCCGCCCCCTCCAGGTCGAGGGCGTTTAGGTCCTTCATTTTGAGTTGGGCGATCTCCCGTATCTGCTGGCGGGTGACACTGCCCGCTATCTCTCGAGGGGTCTCTCCCGAACCCTTCTCTATCCCCGCTGCCTTCTTGAGGAGGTCGCTAGCCGGTGGGGTCTTGGTGATGAAGGTGAAGGAACGATCTTGGTAGACGGTGATCTCCACGGGGATGATCGTCCCCGCTTGTTTGGCTGTACGCGCGTTGTACTCTTTACAGAAAGCCATGATATTCACCCCGTGCTGGCCCAGAGCCGGCCCCACCGGCGGAGCGGGGCTGGCTTGTCCCGCCGGGATGTGAAGTTTGATCACGGCCATCACTCTTTTGGCCATCTATCCTTTCTCCACTTGTAGGAAATCCAACTCCACCGGGGTTTCACGCCCGAAGAAAGAGACCAAGATTTTGACCTTTCCCCTGTCGGTGTTTATCTCGTCCACGGTGCCCATGAAGTCGGCGAAGGGGCCATCGATGATCCGCACCGTCTCGCCCACGCGGAAGGAGACCCTCACTGTGGGGGTTTCAGCCTCCATCCGCTTCATGATCTTGTCCACCTCTTCTTGGCGGAGAGGGGTGGGCGTATTTCCTGAGCCCACGAAGCCGGTGACCCCGGGGGTGTTGCGGACCACGTACCAGGAATCGTCGGTCATCAGCATCTGGACTAGGATGTAGCCGGGGAAGATCCTCCTCTCTACCGTGCGCCGCTTGCCATTACGAAGTTCGATCTCCTCCTCGCTGGGAACGACGACCTGGAATATGTAATCCTGCATAGCCATAGACTCGATCCGGTTCTCCAGGTTACGCTTCACCTTGTTCTCGTACCCGGAATAGCAATGGATGACATACCAGACCGTGCCTTCGGACAGCTCTTCTTCAGCCTCTTCCTCGGCTGGAGCCTCGATCCCTTCTTGGGGCTCTTCCGCTCCCCCCTCGACTTCGGGGGTTTCTTCGGTTAGAACTTCGGCCTCTACAATTTTCTCTTGTTCTATGGCTTCTCGGTTTTCTTTCATCTTATCAGCAAGCCGAATAACTTGGAGAATATATAGTCGATAAAACCCAGGGAGGCGGCCATGGTCAAGGTGACAGCGATGACGATGATGGTCAGGTTAGTGGCCTCTTGCCGACTGGGCCATGCCACCTTCCGCAACTCAGATCTGGTCTCCCGAAGAAATCGGGTGACAGGGTTCTCCTTCTTGCCTTTAACCATTTATCCACAATGAGGGGCGGGGACTCTTTGCTTTGCCCTTGTCCCGCTTATATCTACCGTTTGGCTACTTGGTTTCCCGATGGAGGGTATGGGCGCGGCATCGCGGGCAGTATTTGTTCAGCTCCAGCCGCCCGGGGTCGTTCCTCCTATTTTTGCTGGTAGTGTAGTTCCTTTCCTGGCATTCCGTACAAGCCAGGGTGATCACCATCCTTGCTGCCTTCTTGGCCATACCCTCGTTACCCTATCTCTATTCCGTGGTCTTGGTGATGACGCCAGCGCCCACAGTCCGCCCTCCCTCCCGGATGGCGAAATGGGACCCTTCCTCCAAGGCCACGGGGACGATAAGTCTCACCTCCAGGGTCACGTTATCTCCTGGCATCACCATCTCCACCCCTTCAGGGAGGCGAGCCTCCCCGGTGACATCCATGGTTCGGATAAAGAATTGAGGGCGATAGCCGGTGAAGAAGGGAGTATGTCTCCCTCCCTCCTCCTTCTTGAGGACATATACCTTCCCTTGGAAGGAGGTATGGGGGTTGATGCTCCCTGGAGCGGCTAATACCTGTCCCC
>DAOULQ010000030.1:0-8778 GCA_034419095.1 Anaerolineae bacterium
CCTCAATGCTTTGAGGTATTGGTTGCGAGAATACATGTCCATACCTCCATTCTACACCCGTTTCGGTTACATTTTATATTGCACAACCAATACCGTTTCGGTTACATTTTAGCTTGCAGAATACGTACCCTTGACAAGCAAAGTACGCTGTGATATACTCTTCAAAAGAGCGTTTTGTTGTCGTTCTTTGTTAAAGAATTGGCTACGTAGTATTAAAGTATTTGCTACAAAGTAACGATCGTGGGCTTCCGTCCAGAGCATCGTGCACTTGTCCCCTGGCCTGTCCTGGGCCAGGAAAGGAGGTAGGAAGGAATGGTGGCGCGCTGATTATCTCGCCACAGGGGTGATAATCGGCGCATTTGCTTTAAGAAGAGGAGTACGATCCCGGCGGCAATGAACTGGGGGCTATAGAGTGGTCACTCAGTCCTGAGGGATCCGAAGGGCCTGTCCTGAGCGGAGCCGAAGGGCTTGGCCCCCAGGGAGCCAATAGTGAAACCGGCCGGAAAGTTGGTCGGTTTTTAAGTAGGCTATAAATAGGAAAGTGGTCTCGGCCGGTGGTGGCCGACCGAGACCAGACACTCGGGGCGCGCAGCACCCTTTGTGCATGCCTATTATACCACAGGGGCTCTCTGGGCGCAACCCGGCGAGCCCTATTCTTTTGAAAGGGGGGAGATCTAGCGGGCATATACCCTTTCAACCGTTGACTTTTGGAATCGAAAGGAGGAAATAAGAGGTGAAGAAGAGGATACTTATAGCCCTCGTTCTCGTGCTGGCCCTGGCAGCGACCGCCTCGCTCGTGTGGGCGGGCGGGGGGCCGAACGGGACCTTCGTCCATTTTGACAATTGCTACAGCTATTGGCTAAGAACTGGCAGCGGATTGCTCCACGAGTGGCGTTACGGCCTGCCCTCGTGTGGTTCTTACGCGGGGGAGTCATCGCTTCACCTGGTCTTCAAGCCAGTCAGTAAGTTTGAGTACGCTGATTGCGATGACGAGGGATACCTGGGCGGCTTCAAGTGGACCGCCCACCCCTACACCGAGCATACGGACGACGAAGGAGACCTCACGGACTTCCTAAACATGGGTGATCAGTACTGGGTATGCTTCTACGAGTGGGGCGAGTGACTAGGTAGGCATGAGGGGCACGGCCCCCGGAGCCTCCTCTGGGGCGCTCCTTTGCATGTTCCTGATGAGCCTGCGGAAGGGAAAGCGAAGGGAGGTGACGCCTTCCGACAATTCCGCGTTCAACCGTTAACTTCTCGTCCTGAGCCGACGTGGTGAGCCAACGATCTCACCATACTGTAGTAATCTCAGGATCCTGTATGGAAAACCAAAAGGAGGAAAGAAGAGGTGAAAAAGAGAATACTTATAGCCCTCGTCCTCGTGCTGGCCCTGGCAGCGACCGCTTCGGTAGTGTGGGCGGGGGGTGGCGGAGCCTATCGCGGCGAGGCGGAAGACCCCCTGTATCCGCAGCTCGGCATGATCTCTTACTTAGCAACCCCAGCCGGCTACCATTTCTGGTTTACAGTTACCGCAAACTTGGGTCCGTATACAGCAGGTCATTCCTATCACAATGTCTACCAGGTGACGGTGGGTGACCCTAGTGAGTGGTGCGGCCCAATACCTGTTGGCGGAAATCCCAATCGCGCCCCGTATAACTTGGTGGGACACGCAGGCGAGTCGGTGTACTACAAGATCTTCGACACAACTACTGAAACCCAGATCTGTCCATGAGGGATTGAGTAGCTTGAAAGACAGCCTGCTATGCCAACCAGTGCGCCATTAGTTGCGGGCTGGCGAGCCCGCGCCCACACGCATCGAAGGGAGGTGATGAACAGCGAGGTAGATCGGATCTATCTACCGTGGCGTCAGATGTTACCATCTGACGCAGCAGCCTGTCTTTGACTGTCAGCTTGTCCTGGCTGGGGTTGGCCAGGGAAGGTAACTTCTGACAGCACAGGAACTATCTATAAAGGAGAAAGAAAGTGAAAAGGAGATTGTTTCTAGGCGTCTTGGCTATCGCCTTGATGGCCAGTCTGGTAGGGGCCTTCACCTACGCCTACTTCAGCGATCCTGAGTCGGCCACGGCCACGTTCTCGGCCGGCACAGTTGACATCGAGGTCGATGAGCAGAACCCCTGGACCGAGAGCTTCCTAACAGAACTAGCCGACCTCAAGCCCTGTGAGGAGGGCACAATAACGTTCACCGTCAAAAACGTCGGGGAGAACCCGGTGGTCCTGTGGAAGCACATCGCTGTCACTGCTACCCGCGGGGGCCTCCACCCGGAGTCTGAAGAGAATGCCGACCCGAACGATACCAAGAACTACCTCCACAAGGTCATAGACTATGATCTGAAGGTGGGCGACACGGTTATCTTCGACCTCGACAACGGGCTGTCGATGGATGACATCCGGAGCATGTGGATGCCTCTGGGTTGCATAGGCATCGGCGGCAGCCTCGATGTGGAGCAGAGCTACCACATGCGAGCGGACGCCGGCAACGAGTTCCAGGGCGATGAAATGGACTTCGACATCGACCTCTACGCCGAGCAACTCCTCGGCAACGGCCCAGACCAGTTGTCCTACAAGCTTTTCTTGGACAACAAGACCGGCGAGCCTGATTGGTGCTTCCTCGCCGACGGGATGTGGGGCATCCTCACCTGGGGTACCACCGGCGAATTGTACGCCCAGGGACTTAATGCAAGTACCGGGTACAGTCTGATCTACTACGTGGACCCCTGGCCTGGGACAGTAACGGTTCTCACCAGCGGGACAAGCACCGCTGAGGGCACCCTTACGCTGCCCGGCTTCACCATGGGAACGTATAATAGCGGCAAGGTTTGGCTGGTGCTGAGCAGTGATGTCAGTGGCAGCCAGATGGGCGGCTGGCATCCCGACGATTATCTCTTCGAGTCCAACAAGGTCACCGTCCCATAAGGGTGCTTGCAACTCAACGCGCGCCTCGAACTCTCTGAGAGAGGGGGCGGGGTTAGCCCCGCCCCCTCCTAGGGGTACTAGATGGGGAGGTATCTATGCCAAAAGTTGGGGGCAGGAAAAGGTCCCCCTTGAGAAACTCCTTGCGGGAGGAAATCCTGGACAGCCGTCCCACCACTATCCCTGACTCCCACCACATAGGGCACAAACCGATCTTGCACCTTCTTCAGACGCAGCCCTTTGGCCATCTGCCCCGGGGCACAATTGTCTCTTTCGTGCTCATCCTCATCTCCCTGATGGCCGCCGTCGTAGGCAGCCTCACCTGGGCCTACTTCTCCGATACCGCCTCTACCGCCGCTACTTTCTCCAGCGGCACCGCCAACCTGCTTATCTGCGATGCTCTAGACTGCTATCAGAACTACACGGTGCCTGCCATAGAGGACATCTACCCTGGCTGGAGCGAGACGGTCAGCCTCCGCCTCTACAACAGCGGCTCTTTGCGCATGAAGGTCTTCATAATCGATGAGGAAGTAACCGACGAAGGGCTGGGGGCGGTGGTATCAGTGGAGATCTATAAGGCAGCCTCGGTGGAAGGTTCTCCTATCTGGTCGGGCACCTTCGATGAATTAGAGGTCGCCGAGCCTATCGAATACGGAGATCTGGACTCTGAGGCCTACGGCGACATAACCTTCTTCTTCGAGTGGCCCGAATCCGGGGCCGACGATACCAGCCTAGCGCGAGCCTCTTTGAGCGAGCAAATAACCTTCACCGGCACCACCGAGGGCGTCGAACAACCTTGAGCAAACGCCTATAGGCTTGGCTAGACAAGAGTCGGAAGATGGAAGAATCGCCGACGTTCTCATTTGTTTTGGACTTATCTAAATGGGTTCTCACCCTAGCACTGGGAGTCGTTGTGCTAGTCTTGATCCTGCCGCTCTTCACGCCCTACCGGATCATGGTAGTGCTGAGCGGCAGCATGGCTCCCACCCTCCGCGTCGGTGATGCTGCTCTCATCAGGTCTGGTGTAACTTCTATCCATGAGGGCGATATAATCACCTTCCGAAGGGAAGGCGAGTTGGTGACCCACAGGGTAGTAGAGGTAGAATCCGGGGAACTCGTCACTAGGGGCGACGCTAACAACGCTCCCGACGCCTGGACGGCTCCCATCTCCGCTGTGGAAGGGGTCTACGTGCTCCGTTTGCCCTTATTGGGCTACCTTGTCTGGTTCGCTCGCCAGCCCGCTGGCTGGCTGGCCCTTGTCATCCTTCCCGCCACTGCCCTGGTCATAGGTGAAGTGAGAAACCTCCTTTGCATCTGGAACTCGAAAAACCACAACGAGGAGGAGTAGTGTCTCCATCGCGGAAGCAATTTGCCTTATTGCTCATCATCGCTTTTGTCTCTTTCTTAACTGTAAGAGGCAGTAGCGCTTTTTTTGCCGACACCGCAACCGCCAGCCTCTCCTTCACCGCAGGGGTGTGGCTCATCCCCGCCACGGTGGACATCGACCCCGACACACTCAATACCAAAAGCGAGGGCCAGTGGGTCACCGCCTACATCGAACTGCCCGAGGGCTACGATGTGAATGACATCGATGTTTCCACTATCCTCCTGCAAGGCACCATCCTAGCGGAGTCGGAGCCTGCCACCATCGGCGACTACGACGGCGATGGCGTTGCTGACTTGATGGTCAAGTTCGACCGCCAGGCGCTCATCGCCTACCTGGATGGCACAACCGGCGACGTGACGCTGACCGTGAGCGGCCAAGTGGCAGACTTACCCTTTGAAGGCAGCGATACCATCACAGTAATATCCCCGCCCAACCCGCCAACGGGCCTGACGGTTTATTGCCCCGAACCCGTTCTTTCTGCTATAGCCGTTACAGGTGAGGGCCAAGAAGAACCTGCGACTCATTGCCTCTACCTCGACTGGGAAGATAACGCCGAAGACAATTTGGCTGGGTATAAGGTATATCGCTCTCTGGAAAGCGGCGGGCCATACGACTTCGTAGCAGACACAGAAGAGAGTTCCTACGACGATTGCGGTCTGGAAAGCAGCACCTACTTCTACGTGGTCACCGCCTTTGACCAGGCTGAGAACGAATCTGAGTACTCCAACGAGGCGAGCGGGACGATTCCAGAACCTATCCCCACCACGGAGCCCATTCCCACCCCAGAGACTACCGAGACGGTTGAACCAACCCAGCAGCCAACACAAAATGTGGAGCCCACTCCAACGGAAGAGCCGACTCAAGAGCCCACAGAAGAACCCACCGCCACACCTATCCCCACCGATACGCCTACCCCCACTCCCACCCCAGAGCCAACCGTGACGGTTGAACCAACCCCTCAGCCAACACAAACTGTGGAGCCCACTCCAACGGAAGAGCCGACCCCAGAGCCCACAGAAGAACCCACAGCCACGCCCACTGAGACCCCTACACCTACCCCCACTGATACCCCCACGCCCGAAGGATGAGCGGAGCCGGCTTCCCCCATTTTGGCAATTTTAAGGTTCGCTCCGTGAAACACGAACGGTTTCAGTCGATTTCTATGAGATTCAGCAATCCCATGCTGTTGACTAACACATTGTCCTGTGCTATACTAATACTACTTTGGTACCAAAGGAGTGCCGCCCAACACTAACCTAACATCCACAAACTAGCATTAACCACTCATCTTCTTCCTCCGTCCATGGCGGTGCCAAGGAGGGACTGAGAGATGTAAGGAGCGCTGATCGTTCTGCTAGAGCAGCGAACGGTTGGCGCTTATCTTTTAGGAAAGGAGGTGAGGTCTAACGGCGATTTGTTCTTTTGGACGTCAACTCGCTGAAGCGGAAAGGAGGAAGCGATGAAGAGGCTGGCGATACTGGCGGTGGTCGTGTTGACGGTGATGGTGGCGGGCACGGCGCTGGCGGGGCCCCCTCCAGGGGCCGGGGCAGGCAAGGCTCCGCTGTACAACAGTGGCTCCTTTAGCTGCTCGGCGGGAGCCGGGGCCACCAGTGGCCCAACTTACGGCTTTGTTATCCTGAACACGAACGCCAGGGGGGACCTAATTGTCCAGGTTTCGCTAAAGGGCGCTACGCCCAACGCAACGTATGACATCTGGGTAAATCAGCACCCGGGGGCGTGCCCTCTGTCTGCCGCCACAGCCCCAGGTGCTCTCACCACTAATAGCAGGGGCAATGGCAATGCACACGTCAAGCTGCTACGGGTTGGAAGCGCGACCCACTTCTGGGTGTCGGCCGTCGGCGGTGGGCAAGTCTTGCGCAGTACCGCCGTCGAACTTGACTAGACAGGGTCCAAGGGATCTACGCTCGACCCCAGATCGTCTCGTAGCGTTGTAACTGCGGCGCGCGCTGCTTTGTGCGTTCCTGATCAGCCTGCGGAAGGAGACAACCAAAGGAGGTGATCTCTAGCGGCGATTTCGTCTTTGGATTGTTGACTTCTTAGAACTCGAAGAGGAGGAAAGAAGAGGTGAAAAAGAGGATACTTATAGCCCTCGTCGTCGTGCTGGCCCTGGCAGCGACCGCCTCGCTCGTGTGGGCGGGTGGCATCGACGATCCACCCGGTATCCCTCTCTATGTGATCATCGAAGTAGAGTGGGATGGGGTTTCTGCCAATGGTGACTGGACCGTCTGGGGTCCCGAATGGGATCCGGTAGTAGACGGCACGCTGCTCACGGGCTGTACCGACTGCCTGGAGATGAACTATGAATTCACCTTCCACGGTAAGACCGTCCACTTCGATGAGGTTATGGTCGAAGGAGTCCACGCCACTCCACAAACAAACCATATAGTCCTGCATGATAAAGATGGAGACGGGACCTACACCGGATCTCTTTCTGCAGGTCACTACTTCCCCTGGAGGGATCCCCCGGACGCCATCCTGTACTTCGACAGGATTGACTACACCATTACCTTCGACGACGACGGTAACGTAACCGACTTCTACTACCTGCAGTACGAGCACAAGAAGGTGGAGTAGGCCCTCGGCCATACAGGTTTGAGTGACGTTTCGCGGCACCCGGAGCGCTCAACTCTGGGGGCCGCTGCTCTCGGCCTGTTTGACGTCATCTTTCCGTGGCGTCAGCCTGTCCTCGCTGGGGTTGGCCAGGGATGTTATTCGTGGCGTCAGATGGTAACATCTGACGCAGGAGTGGTAGGGCAAGTTTCTTACCTGCCCTGGCATCTTTGGACCAGGGAAAGCCGACCTACTTCTAATCTATAGCAGATGCCCTTGCGGTTTCCCGCAAAGAGATGGAGAGGGCATAAAGCCCTCCCCTACACTATCGCCAGCGCACTATCTTGTTCAGACCACCGCTTTCTCCAACTGCTTCTCGATGGCCTTCCCCAGCCTTCTTATCCCCTCTTGGATCGTCTCCGGCTGGGCGTTGGAGAAGTTGAGACGCATGGTATTATGGCCCCCGCCATTGGCGAAGAAGGCAAAGCCGGGCACGAAGGCCACCCTCTTCTTCACCGCCTCCGTAAGGAGTTCCGCCGTGTCTATCTCCTCCGGTACCGTAACCCAGAGGAATAGCCCTCCCTGGGGTCGCGTCCATCTCACCTCCTCTGGGAAATGCTCCTCCATAGCCTCGAGCATCACATCCCGGCGTTCCCTATAGGCCCGTCGTATCTCCTTCACATGTTCATCTAGGAAGCCGGTATGCGCTACTTCATAGGCTATCATCTGGGTCAAGGTACAAGTATGAAGGTCCGCCCCTTGCTTGGCCTGCACCAACCTGCTGACCACCTCCTCCGGAGCCACCACCCAGCCCAAGCGCAAACCAGGGGCCAGGGTTTTGGAGAAGGTGCCCGTATAGATGACGTTCCCCTTAGAGAAACCCTCGGCGTTGGCTTTGCCCTCTTTTGAGAGATGCCTCTGGTCGAGGAGCATCAGGGGGGGTATATGATCGCCTTCGTAGCGCAACTCCCCGTAGGGGTCATCTTCGATGAGGGGCACGCCACACTCGTTGGCCAAGGCTACCAACCTCTCTCGTCTCTCCTGGGAGAGGGTCACCCCGGATGGGTTCTGGAAGTTGGGCAAGGCATAGATGAACTTGGGACAGCCCTTCTTTAACTCCTCCTCTACCAGATCCACCCTCATCCCCTCATCATCGATGGGCACGGTGATATAGCGAGGTTGGTAAGCGGCAAAGGCCTGGATGCCTCCCACATAACTGGGGGCTTCTAGCAAGATGGTATCCCCAGGGTCGAGGAAGACCTTGCCTATCAAATCCAAGGCCTGTTGAGACCCATGAGTCATGAGCACGTTATCCACAGTAACCTCGATCTCGCAGCGCCCCATCGTCTCCACGATGAACTGCCTCAGAGGTAGATAGCCCTCCGTGGTGCCATATTGCAGAGCCTCTGATCCCCTCTCCCGCAAGATCTTGCAACACGCCTCCTCGAACTCCTTAACCGGAAATAGTTCCGGCGCTGGAAACCCCCCGGAGAAGGAGATCACCTCCGGCTGCCCCGTCCACTTTAGAAATTCCCTGATGACGGAGCTATCCATCCCCTCCATCCGCTGGGCGCAACACTCCCACCATCGAGTAGTCATAGCCTTTCCATCTCCCCATCGGCAAAGGTTCGCCACCTATCCGCTTTCCTGCGCCAGTTCTGAGGCCGCATACTTTGGCTATAATACACCAAAACGCCCCTGGTCGTCAAGGGGCCGGTATCTCTCATAGCAAATGCGACAAATAGATAGCAGAGGGGTTCGCATATCGAGGCCAAGTGGGGCCGTTCATAGTGATAGCAAGTCGGATTTCCATATCCAACCTAGATAGTAGGACGGGTATAGAAATCTACCTACCAAAACCTGCCGCCACGTGCCATTCCCACTTCGGG
>DAOULQ010000031.1:0-32778 GCA_034419095.1 Anaerolineae bacterium
CGCCACTGCTTGCTCCTCCGCTCGGCGTCGCTCCTCCCGAGCCTCGCGGACCACGAGGCTCACCTCCGCTCTCACTCTTGACAAGGTCTCATCCAGGCTGGGGAGTTGGGCTAACTGACCCTGGAGACGAACCAATCTACCCTCCAGCTCTCCAAAGCGGCTAATCAAATTGTCGATGTGAGCCGCGTGGTCATCCGCCCGTTTACGCAACTCCTCAAGGACGGTTTTCTCTCGTCGCTGCTCCTCATCAAGCCAGGCTAAAAGCTCTTTTGTCTCATCCATGCGGAGCCTCCGTCTGGGGCGGAGGGTTGAGCTCTTCCACCTCACCTGTTACCATGAAGACCACCCGCTCACCGATATTAGTGGTGCGATCTCCTATCCGCTCCAGGTTATGGGACACCCATATCAGACAGGTAGCCCGAGTGATGGTCCGAGGGTCATCCATCATGAAAATCAAAAGTTCCCGGTATATTTGATCGTAGAGGGCGTCCATCTCGTCATCTTCCTTGGCTAAGGCTCTGGCCCTCTCTGCATCGTGGGCCAGGAAAGCCTCCAGCTGCTCTCGCAGGAGCGATCGCCCCTTCTTCGCCATGCGAGGGATATCGATCAAAGGCTTCAGATGGGGCTGGGGGGCCAAACGTATGGTGAGTTGGGCGATACCTTTGGCATGGTCCCCCATCCGCTCCAATTCCGTAGCGATGCCGGAGATGGCTAGGATAACTCGTAGATCGCTGGCTAGAGGCTGCTGGGTGGCGATGAGAACGAGACACCTCTCGTCGATCTCCCGTTGAGCCTTGTTGATCTCCTCGTCAGCAGCGATCACCTTCCTAGCCAAACCCTCGTCCCTCTCCGCCAGGGATTTGACCGCTAGCCCTATGGCCTCATCGACCAGATCGGCCATCTTCAAAAGATCATCCTGAAGCACCTTAATCCCTTCATCTAACGTCTCTCTAGGCATGTGCGCCTCCCACGGCCTTTGTACTGCTATTCTACCACAACTGAAAAGATTTCCAAAAGAGAGAAAGGCGTTGAAAACACGCCCCCACTCGGCGTAGTGGGGAAGAAGGTGCGTCAATGATCATCGACCGATTTTTGACCGTCTTGTAGGGCAGAGCACCTGAAAACTCTGATTTGCTTCCCCAGATTGGGGGGGGTATAATGATCCTTAATTGATCTTCAAAGGGTGTTCGCCTATGCGTATCGGCGTAGATGCCCGGCTGGTCTATTATAGCCAGGCGGGCATCGGCCAATATATCTTGAACCTAGTCAGGGAGTTAGCCCGCCTTGATAGAGAGGACGATTTTTTTATCCTCCAAAGCCGCAAGGACAAAACGGTATTAACGGAAGGGGAGAATTTCTCTCGCCGCTCCCTCTGGACCCCCAGCCACCATCGCCTAGAGCAGTGGGCTCTACCCCTGGAGCTCGGCCCCCTGGGCCTCGATATCCTCCATAGCCCTGACTTCATCCCCCCTTTCCGTCGTAACTGCAAATCGATCATCACTATCCATGATCTGGCTTTCCTCTTGTATCCCCACCTCCTTACCGCCGAGAGCGCCCGCTACTACGGACAGATCGATCAGGCGGTGCGTAATACCGATCACATAATCGCCGTCTCCCAGGCCACTAAACAGGATGCCATCCACCTCCTGGGTGTCCCCCAGAGCAAGATCACCGTGGTTTACGAGGCCGCTAACCCTGCCTACCGCCCTTTGAAAGACAAAAGAAGGGCTCTCGAAGAGTGTGCCCAAAGGTATGGGGTATCCACCCCTTTCATCCTTTTCGTGAGCACCATCGAGCCCCGCAAAAACCTCCCTACTCTCCTCCGCGCTTATCGCCGACTCTTAGATGAATACAAGCCAGAGGCGAGGTTGGTCGTAGTGGGGGAACGAGGTTGGCTTTACCAGCAGATCTTCACCCTCACCGAGGAACTGAATCTGAAGGATGAGGTACTCTATCTAGGCCAGGTCTCTGTGCAAGAACTCCTCCTCCTTTATAATGGCACTCAACTCCTCGTCCACCCCGCTCTTTATGAGGGGTTCGGGCTTCCGCCCCTGGAAGCGATGGCCTGTGGCACCCCCACTATCGTGGCCCACGTCTCCTCCCTCCCCGAGGTGGTAGGGGACGCCGCCCTCCTCGTCGACCCTGAAGATGAGTATGGTTGGACCGTGGCTATCTGGTGGGTCCTTACCGATGATTCGCTGCGAGCGGAACTCAGGGAGAAGGGGTTAAAACGAGCCCGTCTTTTCTCCTGGGAGAAGGCCGCCCGAGAGACGTTGGCCCTCTACCGGAGCCTAGGATGAAGATCCTCTTCCTTACTCCGGAACTACCCTATCCGCCCGACCGAGGAGCCAGTATCCGAACTTTTAACCTTGTCAAGAACCTAGCGCCCCGGCATGAAATCCATCTTCTTTCCTTCTCTACTGGGGATTTAGCGAAGGCTGGACCCCTCCTCGACCTTTGCTCACAAGTCGAGACCCTCCCCACCCCCCATCGCTCCACCCTACAACGCCTCCTCTCCATCTTCCTCTCGCCCCTGCCCGATATGGCCTTGCGGCTCCCTTCATCGGAGTTCGAATTGAAACTAAGGGTCCTCCTTCAAGAGGAAGATTTCGACTTGGTACAGGTGGAAGCGATAGAGATGGCCAGATACATCCCCACGGTCATCGAATCGCATAAACCCCCTCGGTTGATCTTCGATGACATCAACGCCGAGTACCTCTTACAGAAGCGAGCCTTTGAAACAGATCTTCGACATCTCCGCTGGCTGGGAGCGGCATATTCCCTCATTCAATGGCGCAAACTCCGCCGCTACGAAGCATGGGCTTGTCGCCGAGTAGATCAGGTGGTAGCGGTCTCCAAGGCCGATAGAGAGGCCCTCCGCCACCTGGTTCCGGGACTCTCAGTGAGCGTCGTCCCCAACGGTGTAGACACCCGATATTACCAGCCGGCAGAGGAGGAGACCGATGGTAGCCTGGTCTTCACTGGGAAGATGGATTTCCGCCCCAACGTGGATGGTGTTCTTTGGTTCTTCCAGCGGGTTTGGCCTCTGGTGAAAGGGAGGCTTCCCCAAGCCCGGCTCATAGTGGTAGGGAGGAACCCTTCACCTCGACTCTCCCCCCTACTTCAAGACCCAGAAGTCACAGTGACCGGCTTCGTCCCCGACGTGCGACCCTACATCGCTCGGGCCAACATCTATCTCGTTCCCCTCCGCATGGGAGGAGGAACCCGCTTGAAGGTGTTGGAGGCGATGGCTATGGGCAAGGCTATAGTCTCTACCTCCTTGGGTTGCGAGGGGATAAAGACGGGCCAGGAGTTGGTCATCGCTGATAACGAGTCGGATTTCGCCCAGCGGGTGATAGATCTGTGGGGCGACGAGAAGCGGAGGAAAAGCCTAGGGGTGGCTGCTCGCCGCTTAGCAAAGGAGTACGATTGGAAACTCATCACCCCCCTTTTGGAAGAGGTGTATGAGAAAGCGGCTTAGACGGATAGCCCTACGAACCCTGGCCTACTCCTCAGCCCCTTTCCTGCCCCGGGCCCAAAGGCCCTCTCGAATCTCCCGTATCCTCCTCATTCGGCCCGATCACATAGGCGACCTCCTTTTCACCACCCCCGCCCTTCGACTTCTCCGCACCCTCTTTCCCCAGGCCCATATAACCTCTCTGGTAGGGCCTTGGGGCTCGGAATTGATGGGAAGAAACGCCAATGTAGACCAGGTTTTGGTGTGCCCCTTCCCCGGTTTCACCCGTCAGCCCAAATCCTCTTTCTTTCAGCCCTACGCCCTCCTTGAGAGGTATGCTCGCCTCCTGCGGGGGCAGGGGTACGATTTAGCCCTCGTCCTCCGTTTCGACCACTGGTGGGGAGCCCTTCTGGCCTACTGGGCTGGCATCCCCCAGCGGATAGGCTACGCCCTCCCAGAACTGCGACCCTTCCTGACCCAGCCTGTCCCTTATACACCAGGGCGCCACGAGGTGGAGCAGAACCTGACCCTCGTACGAGCGACCTGGCAACGAAAGGAGCCCCTTATCGAAGAGGCCGGTCCTTTAGAATTCAACCCCTCGGCGGAGGACAGCGAGTTTGCTACTCGATACCTGGCGGCGCGAGGTATGGAGGCTGAAAGCCCACTCATAGTCATCCACCCTGGGGCTGGAGCCCCGGTTAAACTTTGGAGGGCTGAGGGGTTCGCCCAAGTGGGGGATCATCTAGCGGAGAGGTATAAGGCCCGCCTTCTCATCACCGGCTCCTCCCAAGAGGAGGGTTTAGCCCGAGAGATAGCGAGCCATATGAGAAGCGAGCCTATGATCGCCGCTGGCCAAACGACCCTGGGGGAGATGGCCGCCCTCATGGCCCACGCCGATTTGGTCATGGGGGTCGATAGCGGCCCCATGCATCTGGCCGTGGCTCAAGGCGTCCCTACCATACACCTCTACGGCCCCGTCGATCACCGCACCTTCGGTCCCTGGGGGGATTCGAAACGCCACCGAGTGGTCATCTCTGATCTGGATTGCATCCCTTGTAACCACCTGGACTATACCCCAGAAGAGTTAGAGGAGCACCCTTGTGTGCGCCTCATAACCGTAGAGCAAGTACTGGATGCGGCTTGTTCTCTCTTAAACCCTCGATGAATGGTTGAACCAGAGATCCTATGCTATAATAACCTAGTTTGAAGTGGAGGGCAGACGATCACAGAGGGAGCCTTTTCTTTAACTCAAGAACAACTGGAGGAAGATGCACACTGGTGGTTCGCCAGCCGCACCAGGGCTCTCTTCGCCCTGCTGGACCGAACCCTTTCTCGTCGCGACCTTCAAATCCTGGATGTGGGATGCGGAGCGGGGAACATGATTCACCACCTGGGCCGGTATGGGCGGGTTCTAGGCATCGATAACAACCCCAAACCTCTCAAGATCGCCCACCAAAGGGGGTATGACGCTAGATTCGCCTCTGCCGAGGAGATGCCCTTCCCGGATCAAGCCTTCGATCTGGTGGCAGCCTTGGATGTGATCGAGCATTGTGAAGACGACCTTTTAGTCCTGCGTCAATGTTACCGTGTCTGTGTCCCCGGAGGGCTCTTGGTGGCTACCGTCCCCGCTTTCGGCTGGCTCTGGAGCGCCAACGACGAGATCAATAAGCACTACCGCCGCTATACCAAGAGTGAACTTCATGAGAAACTGAAGAGCGTGGGCTTCACCCCTCGGCGCACCACCTATAACAATTTCCTCGTCTTCCCCCTGGCTCTCCTCCGCCTCCTCTGGGAGCGGCTGTCGGGGAGGAAGCCCAAAATCAAAGCGCCGGATACCGATGAGGAGGCCTATCAAGTAGAGATGGAGCCCGCCCCTCCTCTGCTGAACGCCGTTCTTACCGCTCTGGGCTGGCTGGAGGCGGCACTCCTCCGCTTCTTAAACCTGCCCTTGGGCACCTCTCTCATCTGTATCGCCCAAAAAGTAAATGGGGTTGCTGATTATGGATAAGTTTATCATCGAAGGTGGATATCCACTACAAGGGACAGTGCTCCCCAGCGGTAACAAAAACACTGCTCTACCCATCTTGGCCGCCACCCTTCTCACCGATCAAGAGGTGGTCATCCGCAACCTCCCCCAGATCAAGGACGTGGAGACGATGCTGGAGATCTTGGCCCACCTGGGGGTGGAGATCCACAAATTGGGCGACAAAGAGTTGGCCCTTTGCGCCCATAACGTGAGGAGCACAGAGATCGATCCCCAACTAACGCGGGAGATTCGTGCCTCGATCTTAGTATCGGGCCCTCTTCTAGCCCGTTGCGGAGGCATCAGTCTGCCCCCGCCCGGCGGCGATGTTATCGGCAGAAGAAGGGTAGATACCCACCTCATGGCTCTCAGATCCCTGGGGGCTCAGATCGAGGTGGGCTCTCGCTACGAAATGAAGAGCATGGGACTCATAGGGCAGGAGATCTTTCTTGACGAGGCCAGCGTCACTGGAACGGAGAACGCCCTCATGGCCGCCTGTCTGGCCAAAGGGACCACTATCATAAGGAACGCCGCTTCCGAGCCCCATGTCCAAAGCCTGGCCCGCTTCCTCAACCGGCTAGGGGCCAAGATCTCAGGGCTGGGGTCCAATAGTTTGGTCGTAGAGGGGGTAGATCGATTGCAGGGTGGCGAGTACGAGATCGAGCCCGATCATATAGAGGTGGGGAGTTTCATCGCCTGCGCCGCCGTCACCGGAGGGGAACTCCTCATTAAGAACGGCCAGCCCGACTATCTGAAGATGATACTCCTCGTCTTCCGAAGGCTGGGCATCGAGGTAGAGATCAGGGGCAATGACCTCTTCGTGCCCCGCCACGACTCTCTCAAGATTAAGGCCGACGCTCATGGGGCCATCCCCAAGATAGACGATGCCCCCTGGCCGGGCTTCCCCGCTGACCTGATGAGCGTGGCCATCGTGGTGGCCACCCAAGCGGAGGGAACGGTCCTCTTCTTCGAGAAACTCTACGAGAGCAGGATGTTCTTCGTGGATAAACTGATCGCTATGGGAGCGCGCCTGGTCCTCTGCGACCCCCACCGAGTGGTGGTGGTAGGCCCAGCCAGGCTCCATGGGGAGATAATGGAGAGCCCCGACATCCGGGCGGGGATGGCTCTGGTCGTAGCCGCTCTCTGCGCCCAGGGAGAGAGCATCATCAGAAACGTGGGCCAGATAGACCGGGGATACGAGAGGATAGACGAGAAACTGAGGGCCTTGGGAGCCAGGATAGAGAGGGTCAAGGGGTGAGAGGAAGGGGCATCGCCTAGTGCTTGCCGTAGGGCAATCGTTGCTCCTGGATTCGAGGCTTTAGCCGGTTTTCATTACCACCTATCCCTGCCTATTGACAGATGGCCACCGTCTACCTGAGCCTGGGATCAAACCTGGGCCACCGAGAAGCAAATATCAAATCTGCCCTCGAGATGCTGGGGCAGGAGACTCGGATACTCCAGGTATCCTCGCTCTATGAGACGGAACCGGTGGGCTACAAAGACCAGCCCTGGTTCCTCAATCTGGTCTGTGCTGTAGAGACAGAACTGGCTCCCCAGGCTCTCCTGGAATTAGCCCAAACAATAGAAAAAAATCTGGGCCGCAAACAGACTTGCCGTTTCGGCCCTCGACTTATAGATCTAGATATCCTCTTCTATGACGACTTGGTTCTCGATTCCCCAGACCTTACCATCCCCCACCCCCGCCTAGCGGAACGGGCCTTCGTCTTGGTTCCCCTCAAGGAGATAGCCCCGGGCCTGGTACACCCCCTCTCGGACCTCACAATTGAAGAACTCCTCAAGAGGCTAGAAAATCCAGAGCAGGTGTGCCTCTATTCGGAGCTCTCTAACCAACAGTTCAACCAGTAAGCGAAATCCCGCAGGTTGTAACTGCCCCGCACCCGGATGCGCTGCAACTCGAAGATGCGATCCGAAGATTGATGGACTCCCTGGCCGATAGCGACCGCCCCCCAGTAACTTGTGGCCTTAAGGACCTCCACCACCGGCTGGTCGTACTTTCCCGAAGGATAGGAGAATAGGCGCACTGGCTCCTTGATGCGGGCCTCTATCGCCTCCTTGGACCCCAGAACCTGCCAAACGATATAGTTGTAGGGTTGCCCTCTCAGATCTGGATGGGTGTAGGTGTGGCTCCCTATCTCCATGCCTGCAGTGTGAAGGGTTTTTATCTCCGACCAAGAGAGGTAATCCTCGCGACCCTCATCGGCGAGCCAGGTGATGATGAAGAAGGTAGCCACGAACTCGTACTCCTTCAAGAGGGGATAGGCGTTGGTGAAGAGGTCGTGGTATCCATCGTCGAAGGTGATGACTATGGGCTTGGGTGGGAGAGGATGCCCCATCTGTAGATGCAGGATTAGATCGCTCAGGTGGATCGTTTGGTACCCCTCATCAGATAGGTAGGCCAGTTGAGCCTCGAACTCCTCAGGCAAAACGGTGAGATCCCGGCGGATGGCATCCGCATCGGGAGGGAGTTCTCCCACATGATGATACATCAGTATGGGCACCGTGGCCTCCCGTGACACGCCATCGGGGATGAGTTCTCCTATTACTGTGGGTGTGATGATCGGAGTAGAGACTGTCAGGGCCCGCACCGTGCCTCGTGGGGTGGTGGGGGTCGTGAGGTTCCCTAGGGGCCTCCCCCTCCCCTCCCGGGCGATGACTAAAGGGATGAAACTCTTATGAACCTCAGGGGTGGAGGTGGAAAAGGGCGTGGCTGTGGGAGGGTGGAACTGACTGGTAGGCGTCAGCCCCAAGATCGAGGATGGCGTTGCGCTTGGAGTGTTGAATTTGCCTGTAGGCGTCACCTCCTCAGAAGGTGGTTGGCTACAGGCAACCAGGAAAAGGAATAGTAGAAATAGGCTGGCTTTCCAGATGGGTCTCAAAATCAACTCCCCCCAGGGGTCGAGGAAAGGATACCCTTTTCGATTTGAGATGTCAAGTTAGAGGCATCAGCGGGGTGGGGGGAGGATCACCATATGGGGGACGCCAAGGGTGGGATGTTTCTGGATCTCTACCTGTGCCTCGAAGACCCAGCGAATGTGCGCTTCTTGCAAGACCTCTTCCGGAGTCCCTTGACTAACTATCTCTCCCTCGTTAAGCAGCACCAGATTATCGAAATAGAGAGCCGCCAAATTGAGATCGTGCATGGTAGCCAGCACCGTAAGACCGGACTCCCTGTTGAGCCTCCTCAAGAGTTCCAAGACCTCCACCTGATGATTTATATCCAGGTGCACTGTGGGCTCGTCCAAGAGGAGGATATCCGGCTCTTGGGCCAGGGCCATGGCCACTATCACCTTCTGCCGCTCACCCCCAGAGAGTTCCTGGAAGGGCCTCTGAGCCAGGTACTGGATGCCTACCCGCTCCATCACCCGCTCTACCACCTCCCTGTCCCGTCTTCCGGCTCCCAGCAGGCGACGGGCATGGGGCGTCCTCCCCATCATCACCATCTCCCAGACGGAGAAAGAGAAGAGCATCTCCAGCTCCTGGGGTACCACGGCGATAAGGCGGGCGATATCCCGGCGGTTCATCTCTCCCAGATCTCGCCCTGAGAGACAGACACTTCCCGCTTTGGGGAGCAAGAAGCCACTCAAGATCCTGAGCAAGGTGGTCTTCCCAGAACCGTTGGGACCGATAAGGCCCACGATATCCCCCCTTTTCAAGCCCAGACTCACGCTCTTGATAACCAAGCCATCGTAATAGGAAAAATCCACCTCTCGCGCCTCGAGGAGATACTCCTCGGAGGATGCTACAGAACCGCGATAGATTGTAGCCTCTTTCATAGTCATCTCCTTTATACGAAAACGGTTAAGAGATTGAACAACCCTAACCCCAGAACCTCGTCTATTTCGCAAAGGGCTCCGTAGGTGTCACCAGTTAACCCCCCTAGTTGGCGGGCGATGGCCTGACTTAAGAGCGCTGTTGCCAACCAAATACCAACTAGAAGCGCTAACCCCCACACCCCGAAAAGAAGAGAAAGGGTTATGGCCGTGATAGTGGCTAGAGCAAACCCTTTCCCCTGATCACATGCCTTAAAGAGTGATCCCATTCCCCTCTCCTTGGCCGCGGGGCTGACAAAGGCCCCATAGACCATAGCCCAGCGGCCTAACATGGGAACAATGAAAAGGGCTTTTCTCCTCAAAGGATCGGGAAGTTCCATCAATAAGGCGAACTTAAGCAGGAGTGTGCAGAGTAAAGCCAAGGCGCCGAAGGTTCCAATAGTGCTACCTTCCATGATGCGTAGTTTCTCCCCCCGATTCCTGCCACCGAGTAGCCCATCAATGGTATCGGCCAAGCCATCAAGGTGCAGGCCACCGGTGAGAACCACTAAGGACACCACGGTGAAGGCAGCCACCAATGATCTAGACCAAGCGTGGCTCAGGAGGATATCCATAAGAGCCAGGATAGAGCCTAGAAGTGCGCCTACCAAGGGGAAGTAGGCCAGGGAAGAGGCCAGTTCGGTCCCCTGGGGGATGCGCCTCCTCGATATGGGGATAATGGTCAGGAATCGAAGCGCTTCAAGGAAAGCCATCTCTATCTTTACCCTTTAGCCTGCGAGACACCCGCTTCGTTGAAGGTAGCCATCTCCTTGAAGATCTTCACCGCTGCCTCGACCAGCGAAATGGCTAGAGCCGCCCCGGTTCCTTCACCAAGACGCAAGCCAAGATCAAGGAGAGGAACAAGTCCCATCTCTTCTAACATCACACCATGCCCCTTTTCGGCCGAGATATGGGCGGCGATAAGGTATTCCCTGACTCTGGGTTGAAGTTTCACCGCCAGGAGGGCACCAGCCCCCGAAATGAAACCATCGATGACCACCGGTATGCGATTCGCGGCCGCCCCGATGATCATCCCAGCGATACCTCCGATCTCGAAGCCCCCTACTTTGGCCAAAACATCCATGGGGTCTTTACCATTCGGCGCGTTAACCGAGAGCGCCTCTTCGATGACCCTCACCTTATTCTGAAGTCCTTGGTCGTTAAGGCCCGTCCCCCTGCCAGTCACAGCGCCCACAGGCGCACTGGTGAAGACCGAAAGGATGGCGGTTGAAGGCGTGGTATTGCCGATCCCCATATCCCCCGTGGCTAGGATATCCATCCCCTCTTTGGCCAATTCCTCCACCACCTCGATGCCTCTCTCGAGGGAACGGAACGCCTGCTCCCGACTCATGGCCGGGCCTCTGGCGATGTTTTTCGTCCCAGACGCGATCTTCTTCACCATTAACCCTGGGCATTCTCCCAAGTTAACACCCACTCCCATATCGACTACGACCACCCTGGCCCCAACATGTCTCCCCAAAACGTTGATAGCCGCTCCCCCCCGAAGGAAATTCTGAACCATCTGTGAGGTAACCACCTGCGGATAAAGGCTCACCCCCTCGGCGACCACGCCATGGTCTCCCACCATGATCACTATCACCTTCTTCTCGATTCGAGGCCAGGAACTACCTTTGATTCCGGCTATCCTGATAGAAAGCTCCTCTAGAACGCCCAGACTGCCTTGGGGCTTAGTCAGGATCTCTTGTCGTAAGCGAGCCTCTCGCATAGCCCCCTCATCGAGGGGTTCAACTCTCTGTACCATTTCCCACAACTTTGTCACGACCCCTTTACCCTCGTGGCTATGCCCGCCCACATAACGTATACCTCATCCGCCTCCCTGGCCACCAACTGATTGGCTCTTCCCGCTATGTCGCGGAAGAGACACCCTACTTTCGTCGTCGGCACCACCCCCAGGCCCACTTCATTTGAGACCACAATTACCTGGGATTTGGCCCCCTTGGCCGCTTGGACCAGGCTCTCAACCTCGCCTAGGATATCCTCCTCCCTAACCGTGGCTTCTGCCTTGTCAAGCATTAGATTGCTGATTAGAAGAGTAAGGCAATCGAGAATTATGACCTGACCCTCTTCCCCAACTTCCTCAAGGACCCTCGCTGCCTTCTGGGGTGCCTCAACCGTTTTCCAAGAGGGAGGACGTGCCGTCCGGTGCCTAGCGATCCTCTCCTCCATCTCCTCATCTCCGGCCACCGCGGTGGCTATGTAGATGGCCCCTTGCTCCCCTTGGAGTCTCTTCGCTATCTTTTGGGCATAAGCGCTCTTCCCACTCCTGGCACCACCCAAGATCAGAATCAGCCTCCCCATACCTCCTCCTCAGAAACCATATTCCCTTTTGCTACGCCGCAAGAGATAGATGAAAAAGGGAGCACCCACCAGAGCGGTGATGACCCCTACTGGTAACTCCGCAGGCGCTAGAAGGAGCCGAGCCAAGAGGTCGGAGAGGACTAAGAAGAGCCCACCCAGAAGCGCAGCGGCGGGTAGGAGCAGACGATGATCTGGGCCTAAGATCAGCCGCGCCACATGGGGGATCACTAACCCCACAAAGCCCACCAATCCACTTATGGAGACGGCAGCCGCCGTAAGGAGGGAACCCAGGATCAAGAGAGTCACTTTCCGTCGTTCAACCGGCACCCCCACATAGGCCGCCTGCTCCTCCCCTAAGGAGAGGGCGTTCAGGTCGCCAGCGTAGAGATAACTCCAGCCCATCCCCAAGAGGATCAAAGGGGTGATGATGATCAGTTGCTCCCACCGCCCCCCTCCTAAACCGCCCATGGTCCAGAGGATTATGCGCCGCAGCCCTATACCGCTTATCATCATGAGAAAGGACATCACCGCCGCCAGCATGGAACTGACCGCGAAGCCGGCCAGGAGCAGAGTGGTCACCGGAGTTCGGGGCCCCACCCGAGCCAGGTTGTAGACCACCAGCACCGCTGCTAGGGCCCCTACGAAAGCGGCCAAAGGCACCAAGGTGAAGCCATACCAGACGATCTGCACTGGCAAGAGGAGAGCCACGGTGGCCCCTAGGGCGGCACCTCCGGAGGTGCCAATAATATAAGGGTCGGCCATGGGGTTCCGCAAAAGCCCCTGGAAGATCACCCCTGCCGCCGCCAGGGCGAAACCTACCACCAGGGCGGCGGCCACTCGGGGCAGACGGATCTGCAAGATAATAGTCTCCACCCCCTCCGACCAGGTGGGAGAGATATCCACCCCTGGCAAGCGGCTGAGGAGCAACCTCGCTACCTGGCCGAAGGGCACCATCACCGCCCCCAGAGAGGTGGCCAATACCACACCTAGGATAAGAACCCCGCTGAGAAAGGGGAGGATGGTCAGCGCTCTCTTCACCAAAGCCTCTCTCCTGGGCTAGGGGGCCAAAGGCCCCCTAGCCCCAAACCTCACTTGAAAAGTTCCGGATGTATTATCCTAGCCAACTCCTCTAAGCCATCCACGATGCGAGGCCCCGGACGGCTAACTAGATTATCGTCTATGGGGTAGATCGCCCCCTCCTTGACAGCGGTGATCACCCCCCATCCGGGGCGCTCTGCGACCGACTCCGCGGTCACCCCATAATTGGCGTCGCCAAGGATGATGACCTCTGGATCCTGGGCGATGATCTCCTCGGTGCTGAACTCGGCCCATTCCATCTCCGCACTGGCTCCAAGGTTGAGGCCACCAGCCATAGTTATTAGGGTGTCTATGAAGGAACCCGGGCCAGCGGTCCAAGGCCGTGTGGGGTCTGTGGCATCCAGTTCGTAGAAGACCAGCGGTTGCCTCTCCGCCTGGGCCACTCGTGAGAGCACCTCATCCATCCGGGCTCTCAGTTCGCTCACCAGGTCAGCGGCCTCGTCCTCCGTCCCCGTGGCGCGCCCCACTAACTCGATGTCGGTAAAGATATCCTCGATATCATCCGAGGGAGCCAGCACCAGCACGGTCAAGCCCAAATCCTCCATGGTTTGGGTCTTCTCCAACTGGGCTGTACCCCCTATGTAGAACACCAAATCAGGCTCTAGTTCCACGATCTTCTCCAGGTTGGGCTCGACGAACCCCACCCTCTCTATCTTTTGGGCCTCCTCCGGGTAATCGCAGAAATCGGAGACCCCCACCACTTGATCCCCCAGACCCAAGGCGAAGAGGATCTCTGTGTTGCTGGGAGCCAAAGATATGATCCGCTCCGGCACTCCCGTGATCTCCACCGCGCGGCCAGCATCATCCACCTCACTGATAGTTGGCGCTTCGGTGGGAGTCGGCGTAGCCTGAGCGCAACTCACAACCAATATCATCATCAACCCTAGGGCGAAAACTCTAATTTTCACTTTTTCCTCCATGGGCTAAAGCCCCTACAAGGTTCCCTTCTAAAATTTAAGCCCCCTTGCTTACACAAGGGGGCTAACTTTCTCTGGCCAGCATGCTCCCGCCCCCTTTCTCGCGAAGGTTCTTGGAACTCGGTGGAGGCAGGTATCCTGGCTTTGGAGCAAGGCTCCATCACAGTTGCGGGACAGCGCCGGAGTTACACCGGTCTTCCCCTTTTCAGCCCAGCCTTTCGGACAGAGTCACCTCTACACCGGGTCTCGTTATTCGGTTGCAAAACCTCCTCTCAACCTCGTGGTTTCATAATACCATATTTCATTTCACTTGGCAAGCCACAAGGAAAATTTTTAGCCTGTCGCGTAATACTATGTGAACCGGTAAAGAAAACAGAGCCTCGCTCAGTTACGATGGGAGAGGGCCTTTCAAACATATAAGGGTGGAACCATCACGAATCCCATTAGACTATAGTGCCAATCGAAGGTGAAGGCTTTACTAACCCCACGACGAACCATTACCGCCCAGTTGAGAGCGTCTGTGTACGAGATATCCTGGTCTTGAAAGTGGATTAGATGCCGACGAGCCTGCTCTTCGTCACCTTCAGTCACTCGTTCGATGGTATATGACCCCCCGTACATGTCTTCAAGCAGTTCACGTCCTACCTGACGCCCCAATAGATGGAGAATCCGCCTATGAGCTTCGTATATCGTATGGCTTGCTATGTGAACAGACAAGGCTGCCTCGCTTATTTGCTGGAGACAGCCGCTTGCACGCCTATGATTTGAGTCCGTGTTGTCATAGATTGCACAGATTGCACTAGTATCTATCAAAACAGCCCGCTCATAGATCGAGCGTGGAATAGGGGGCATTTGCATTGGCACAGCGGATACAGCTAATCAGAGAATGCACGCGCACCGGTCCAAGGAAACTATTACGCGATGTCGGAACTAGTGGAGTCGGAACGGACGTGCACCAGGGGGAAGGTTTCGATCGTCAACCCTAAACAGGTCGCCGCCTACCAATCGGACTCGAATGGGGTGCTCCCCTTCGGAAGGCAGGGGTGGAGAACTCACAGGCGGTGCAGAGAGTAGGTCTGAGGAGAGGGCATAATCAGGATCCCAGGAAAAGCTGCCATGCCTGATCATCTCCACATCAGATGTCGTCGTTGTGTTCTCTATCTCCTGTACCATAAGCTATTCACCTCCTTCGTTTAGCTCCCAGCGCTGCCAAACTGGCTGAACTGTCATGGCTAGAGGGAAACCGGGTATGCGAGGGGCCGGCTGACCTGGCGGTATCTGCACTTGAATATTTGGTGGGAATTGAGATGTGGCTGACAACATAGAATTGCATCGAAAGACATGCGCTAGATTCTCGCTCTCCATATACGCCCCGGTCACCACGATTTCCCTTTGCGCTTGATCACCAAGAAACTCCAATAGGTTGAATCGAGTTCGGAGTTCGAGGGCTTCGGCATAGTGCTCAAACAGATTCCACATGGCCTCTTCTTCCTCCGCGGTCGCTACCTTTACAAGGTCTTCTCCCATAAAAGAGATGGCCTCGTCCCTACCGATAATGTGATGATGCGAATAGAGTTCCACCGCTAAGGTGTCCATGATAGTCTCTATCCGTTGCTTATCCTTCTTCGCATCCATGTGTAGCTTAAGGAGTTTCTCCGCAAGCAATCGTATCTGCCGTAGCGCGCGAAAGACATTGCCCAGCGCGAGCGGGTGTATATTGTGTGATAACCCTTTGAAGACTTCCAGAATGTGTTCCTCTTTCTCAAGCCCGACGCGTTCATCCTTCGCAAGCTCCATGTATGAGGCAACGTCCTCTACACTAATTGACTTACGCTTGTTTGGGTCATTTTCAAAGAGAGGATTAAAATGGTTTGCAGTCTCTGGGTCAATGGGACTGAGCTCGCCAAACGCGCCCATGATTATCTCGTCAGCACCCAACCCAACAAGAGTGCCGCCGCTATGCGCCCGAAAGGGTACTAAGAGTGTGAATTTGTCAGAGAATTCCCGACACATCGTGACAAGGGGCCAGACTGAATTGGTATCGCCACCTCTGGTGTATAAGAACAGGTCCAAGTTTTCGACCCTTCCCAATGACCTGAGATGGTCAACCATCTGCAATTGTGGCTCAGCCGCAAGACGCGTATTCATTCCGGGTATCGACGGAGTGGAAACACGGTCGCCCAATACATATGCGATGACCTTGGACTTTCTTACCTCCTGCAGTCTCAGGAGCGCTTGCCTGCGCTCTACCAATGACATCTTCCCTCCCAACCGCCAGCCCAATGTGATTCTGCAAATAACATTTTAATGTAAGATCCAGTAATTGTCAATAAGACAGGAGTACCGCCAAGGTTCAGACTGACCTACACTACCATGTCAATTGGGAGATGGGAACAGCTTGTTCTTACCCCCACCTCCACCAGCCTCTTCTCCAGAGCATCCGCGTAGATTACCCACCCCAAAATTCCATCTCCTCGCCCTCAATCCCACTTGCTATCCTTCTCACTCACAGCACCTCAATAAAGGCTACTCCTTCACAGCCGTCTTCGCTTTACATATTACTACGCAACAAGCTAAAAGTTTTCAAGTTTCGCTCAAATGTGATACAATCTATACTGTGAAGAACCGCCCAGGCGTCATCGATACGCTCTCTTTAGGCTTCAGTGTTATAACTCAGCAGTTATGGGTCCTGGCTATCCCCGTGGCTTTGGACCTCTACCTCTGGCTAGGGCCCAGGCTCTCTCCTCTCCATCTCATCCAACGTGTCTCTCTCTCCCTGCCCTCCACTGACCCCGGCATCCAGTGGCAGGAACTTTTAGAGGGTTTCAACCTCTTCTCCCTTCTCGCCTCGACCATCTTGGCGGTTCCCAGTCTCATGGCCGGAGCCACTACCGTTTCGCCCCTGGGCCAAATGGTCATTGAGATAGATGGTAGTCTCCCATTTATGGGTTGGGTTCTGGGCCTGCTCCCCCTCGGTCTCCTCTTGGGCTGTCTATATTTGGGCCTCATCGCACAAAAGGTCCGCGAGGAACCTCGCCCCTCTCTTCTCCGTCGAATCTGGGGCTACTGGCTGCGGGTCATCCTCCTCTTGCTCATCTTCCTAGGGGGCGCTATCCTTTTGGGGCTTCCCCTGGCCATGGGCTTGACTTTGGTCTCCCTTCTCAGCGAAAGCCTGGCGGCTATCCTCTCCACCTTGCTTCTGGCGCTTTTGGTATGGATATGGTTCTACCTCTTTTTCGCTATCGATGCTATCGTCATCAGCGATGCGGGGCCGCTCTCGGCCATCTGGAATAGCATCAATGTGGTGCGACGCAACCTCTGGTCCTCCTTGGGCTTAATCATCCTCATTAACGTTATCGGTATAGGGCTATCTCTCCTCTGGCGGGCTCTGGGCACCAACCCCTGGGGGTTAGCCCTGGGGATCGTGGGAAACGCTTACGTGGGTAGCGGACTGGCGGCCGCCAGCCTGATCTTCTATCGAGACAGATATACCAATTGGTTGGAGGAAAGAAGTGGCAGTAGATAAATATGAAGCCACGGATATCGAGATCCTGGAAGGCCTGGAGGCGGTGCGGCGGCGGCCAGGGATGTATATCGGGAGTACCGATCGGCGAGGACTCCATCACCTGATCTTCGAAGTGGTCGATAACTCCGTCGATGAGGCCCTGGCCGGGGCTTGCGATAGGATAGAGGTCACTATCCACTCCGATAATACGGTGACCGTGGTCGACAACGGCCGTGGCATCCCGGTGGAGACCCATCCCCAGATGAATAAGTCCGCCTTGGAGGTAGTCCATACCGTCTTGCACGCCGGGGCCAAGTTCGGCGGGGGAGGGTACAAGGTGGCTAGCGGTCTCCATGGTGTTGGGGTCTCCGCGGTGAACGCCCTCTCGGAGTGGCTAGAGGTGGAGGTCAAGCGGAACGGCAAGCTCTACCAACAGCGGTACGAAAGAGGGGTGCCCATCATCTCGGTTCAAGTGATCGGCGAGGCGAAAGATACGGGTACCAAGACCACCTTCCTGCCCGATAAAGAGATCGTACGCACCCTAAACTACAACTTCAACTCCCTAGCCCAGCGGTTCCGGGAGATGGCCTTCCTCACCCGGGGCCTGAAGATCACCCTCAGAGACGAAAGAGAGGACCGAGAACACTCCTTTTATTTCGAAGGCGGCATACAATCCTTCGTCCGTTACCTTAACCGCAACCGCAAGGTGCTTCACCCCGAGCCCATCTATACAGAGCGGACGGTGGATAGTGCCATCATCGAGATGGCTATCCAGTATACCGATGGCTATGCCGAATCGGTCTATCCCTTCGCCAACAATATCAACACCGTTGACGGCGGTACCCATCTGACGGGCTTCCGCTCTGCCCTGACCCGAACGATAAACGACTATGCCCGGCGTAACAAAATCCTCAAGGATACCGACCCCGGTTTCGCCGGCGAGGATGTGCGCGAGGGGTTGACGGCGATCATAAGCGTGAAACTGAAGGATCCCCAGTTCGAGAGCCAAACCAAGGCCAAACTGGGGAACGCCGAGGTGAAAGGCCTAGTGGAATCGGTGGTCTCCGAGAGGCTCTCCACCTTTCTGGAAGAGGAACCTAGAGCGGCTAAGGCGATCCTGGAGAAGTGCTCAACGGCAGCCCGTGCGCGGGCCGCGGCTCGCAAGGCCCGCGACCTGGTGATCCGTAGGAGCGCGCTGGAGAGCGCAACCCTCCCTGGAAAGTTGGCCGATTGCTCGGAGAGAGACCCCAAGAAGTCCGAACTGTACATCGTAGAGGGGGATTCGGCGGGGGGCTCCGCCAAGCAGGGCCGCGACCGCCGCTTCCAAGCCATCCTCCCCTTGCGGGGGAAGATCCTGAACGTGGAGAAGGCGGGGCTCAATAAGATCCTGAGCAATAAAGAGATCCAGGCCCTCATCACCGCCCTGGGCACGGGGATCAGCGACCAGTTCGATATCAAGAATCTGCGATACCACCGTATAATCATCATGACCGATGCTGATGTGGACGGCTCACACATACGGACGTTGCTTCTCACTTTTTTCTTCCGGTACATGGAGCAGTTGATCGCCAACGGCCACCTCTACATCGCTCAGCCTCCCCTCTACCGGATCGAGGCCAAGTCGAAGCATAACTACGTCTATACCGAACAGGAAAAGGAGGGGTTGCTGAAGAAGTGGGACGGCCAAAAGGCGACGGTGCAACGGTACAAAGGCCTGGGCGAGATGAACCCCGACCAACTCTGGGAGACGACTATGGACCCCGAGGGGAGGACCATCTTGCAGGTTACCATAGAGGATGCGGCCAAGGCCGACCGGACCTTCAATATGCTCATGGGGGCCGAGGTGCCACCTCGCAAGCGGTTCATCCAGACCCATGCCAAGCAGGTGAGACACTTGGACGTGTAGAAGTGGCCCTGCAACTCTGCCATGAGATCCGTGAGAAGAATAGATGCAAACTATTCTCCGTCTGGAAAATACAGTGTTTCTTTTGCCACAGAACGGCTCAAGGCGACCCACAGAGGCTGTGCATCTTTGCCCCTGATCTGAAAATAGAGGGTGTCCTCAGGTCAATAGATGGTACGAGGAGCGGTATGCCTCATAACTTGGTGCACAGAGAGAGAAGCAGAGTGGCCGAGGCCAAAATGCTCTCCGCGGCCAATATACCAAGGAATTAGATGCCCCCCTAAAGATGTGGAGTTAGAGCCGGGCCTGATAAAGGGAGGTTGCTCCTACTACGGCAAGGCAAAGATAGAGATAATCAAGCGAAAAACTGAAAGAGTAGGTAATCCCCAAGTAGAGAACTGCACCCTGAGGCGAAGGTGCAGTTTTTGAGTCTCCGGGGGCAGCGACCTCCTCTTAGAGGTTAGTAGAATATATCACCGTTTCCCTCCCTTGTCAAGGTTAACCTGTAGGTGAGCCAAGAGATGGTCAGCCCTCGGCCCCTGGCCTGGCAAGCCCGGCCTGGCAAGTACCGGGCCAGGGTACCAGGGCAGGCTGACCCATCCTGCAGGATCGTGACCACTTCTTCGGGGGCCTGAAGGGGGTCTTGAATGTTATCGCCCCTAAGGAAAAACAGAAACCAGCATAAGAGGCGAGAAGCCGGATGTCAAACTCTTATGGTCTCCTACTGGTGGTACCCAGTGGGCACTTCGATCTTGAGGGTGAGAGAAGGAGTCCAATCTGGTATAATGGGAAGGGAGGCGCTCTAGTATGCACTTCCTAAAGATAGAGGACCAGGAGCGATGGAACGCTTTCCTCCTCGAGAAGGGGGGCCACCTCCTCCAATCCTATGAGTGGGGGGAGTTCAAGAGCCGCTTCGGCTGGCGGGCTAGCCGCGTGGCTTTGGAGGAAGGAGGACGGATCATCGCCGGAGCCCAGGTCCTCATTCGCGATCTGCCCCTGGGAAGCCTGGCTTATATCCCTCGGGGGCCGGTGGTCGATCCTCAAAAGGGGGAGACCTTACGGGAACTATGGGCTCAGCTTCACATTCTGGCCCGCCAAGAGGGTTCGATTTTCTTGCGTCTGGAACCGGATTGGGAGGGTGGTGAGAGAGGCCCTTTACTGGAGAGGGAGGGGTTCCATCAAGTCCCGGAAAGCATCCAGCCCCAGACCACCTTGGCTGTGGATATAGAGGGGGATCTGGAATCGATCCTGAACCAGATGAAACCCAAAACCCGATATAATATCCGGCTAGCGGAGCGAAAAGGGGTAGTAGTGAGGGAGGGGAGGGAGGAGGATCTGGCCGCTTTCTACGAGTTGCTCAGTATCACAGGGCGTCGAGATCGCTTCTTCGTACATAGTGAGCGATATTACCTCGAGGCTTGGCGGGCCTTCACCCCCCAGGGGATGGGGAGGCTACTTTTGGCCTTCTATGGCGACCAGATACTAGCAGGGCTGATGGCTTTCGCCTTCGGCCACCGGGCCTACTATCTCTACGGTGCCTCGTCCTATGAGCATCGCAACCTGATGCCCAACCACCTTTTGCAGTGGGAGGCGATCCGGTGGGCCAAGGAGAGGGGGTGTCTAGTGTATGATCTTTGGGGCATCCCCGATGAGGTGGGAAAGGGTGGGGAACCCCCCGACTTTGCGAAGAGGAAGGGGGGGTTATGGGGGGTCTATCGTTTTAAGCGTGGTTTCGGAGGAAGGGTGGTGCGCACTGTCGGAGCCTTCGACTACGTCTACTCCCCTCTCCTTTATCGACTCCTGATGGGGGTGGAAAGGGTGCGCTCCACTATCTCAAGGTTATAAGCAGAAACACTGAGTATGGTGCCCTGCTCAGCGATTGTTATTTGGACTAAAAGGTCTTGGTTGAGGCATCATCATGGTCGTGCTGAAAAGGGGCCTTCGTCAAGGCGCAATTATTATTTTCTTATCCTTATTGGCGTTTTTGTCCGGCGACACGCCTCTCCGCCAGCCAATAGTTATAGTCGCCTTGGGAGATAGCGTGACCTATGGAGCCAAGGTGGAAACAGGATATGTGGAGATGATTCGACAGGCCGCTCCTGACCTAGATATCATCAATGCCGGGAAGCCAAATGAAAAGTCTTGGGAGGCGATCCAACGGCTAGATGAAATCAAAGCGTTGGAACCCTACCTGGTGATCATCTACTATGGGACTACCGATGTTAAAGAGATACATCGAGGAAACAAGACATGGCAAGATTTCCTGACTTCTGTGGGGAAACTAGCCCAGGCCTTCCCCAGAGTTATCCTGGCTACCCCACACCGGGGGAGGACAGCCCCTGATTACTCCTACCACTTGGAAGATGTCAACCACGCGGCCAAGCTGATCCGGGAGATGGGATACCCGGTGGCTGATGTAAACGCCATCTGTTGTGGGCCAGATCAGATGTGTGACTACGGTCATCCTAACGAGGAGGGGCATGAGGTGATCGCCCAGGCTATCCTTGAGGCATTGGCTGTCTATTATCCCGGTCTTGACAAATAGTAGACCTGTGGTATTATTTTTTCCGAGGTTTGTAACTCTTTCGTCTCCCAGAAGGTCCTTCTGTCCTGACCGCTGAGGTCGGAACCACGGCCTTGGCGGTTCCTTTTAGGGGAAGCAGATGGCTGCTCTGGATGGGGTAGAGCCATGGGGGTGAGGGAGGGCCAAACCAGGGGTACCTAACAAGGAAAGGAGGTGCGGCCCTTGAGCGAGGAGCGGTACACGGGCACGGTGAAGTGGTTCAGCTCGGCCAAGGGGTATGGCTTCATCACCCCAGATGCCGAGGGGAGTGAGGATATCTTCGTCCATTACTCGGCTATCGAGGGTTCAGGCTTCAGGAGCCTGGAGGAGAACCAGAAGGTGGAGTTCGAGATCGAAGAGACCCCTAAGGGCCCCCAGGCGATCAATGTAGTGAAACTCTTATAGCCTGTCAGGAGCCTCCTTATGGAGGCCCTTCCCTTTCGGGTTCTCTCACCTGCTATGATATAATAGAAGAGATCTTCATTAGTTAGGAGGGTGAGCCCTGGAACCCGGAGGGTTAGCACGGGAGGTGATGGAAGCCATCTCCGACAAGAAGGGCTGGGATATCGTGTTGCTCGATATCCGGCCTGTGTCGCTGTTGGCTGATTACTTTGTCATCGCTACTGGGGCCAACGAGCGGCAGGTGAAGGCTATCTTAGAGGAGGTCTTAATTAGGGCGAGGGAGGCGGAGGAGAAACCGTTGCATGCAGAGGGGACCCCGGAGTCGGGTTGGGTGCTCCTCGACTACGGGAGCGTGATAGTGCACCTCTTCACCCCCTCGCAGCGAGAATATTACGATCTAGAGGGGCTCTGGAGCGATGCTCCCTTGGTGGTAAGGATACAGTAAGGGGATCGCAAGGGGCGGGAAGAAAACTGCGTCGGTCTGTCCCCCGGCCCCTGGCCTGTCACGCGCCAGGACAGGCTGGCAAGTACCGGGGCAGGCTGGCTGGTGTAGGCCAGGGCCTCTAAGGCCGACGCTGCTTTTCTTGAATTTCTATATCTCTATACCCAAGGATGTCCTTATAAGAAACCCTATGCCAAAGGTTAAAGCCGCTATGCCCAGGCTGATTAAGACCATCTCGAGAAACCGATCCCGGAAAGAAATATCTTTGGCCACAGAGACATAATAGGCGAATATGACAATCGCTATTATTGCATTAAGAATCATGAAGCCCAGGCAGAGATACAGGTTTGTGAAAAGCAAATAGGGAAATACTAGAAATAAAACTGTAAGGACACCAGCGAACCCGGTATAAACTGATGCCTTGAAGGGGCTCTGGCTGCCCTCTTCTGATTTGATTGCTATATACTCTGAGCCAGCCACTGATAGCGACGCAGCGATTCCAGTAATCAAACCTACCGTTCCGATGAGGCGTGTATTATGGAGGACGAAGGTCAATCCTGAAAGTGCGCCGGTGAGTTCCACAAGTGCGTCGTTCAAACCCCGAACTATAGCACCGATATATCTGAGCCGCTCTTCATCTATCAAGTCTATGAGCTGTCTTTCGTGTTCATGTTCATCTATTACCATGGTTTTAGCAGCCGGTACAAATTTGGAGAGCTCTTCGTATGTTGCTTGAGCCTCTTCTTCTCCCCTCTCCATTAACTTTATCCCAAATGTTATCCCGAATATCCTTGAAATCAAGAAGTATATCCATATCTTCAATCTATCTGGCTTTACATCCTCTTGGGTATATCCTTTCCAGAAACCATAATGCTCCAGTTCATCACTGGATATCTGTTCTAGAACCTCTTTATTATGAACGCCTCCTATCGACTGCGATAATCTATCATAGATGAAATGCTCTGTGATTTCACTCCTTTGAGCGGTTAAGATCGTCTTTCTCGTTTCTTTATCCAAAACTTTAGCGTTCATAGGTGAGATATGGTTATCTGATGCCTACACAAAAGCCTTTCTCGATAGGGCTCACAACATCCACGATCTCATATAACGTGCTTGGGGTTTGCGAAGTGCCGCTCAAGGTAGCATTTGGCTTCAGCCTGATCCGAAGTTACCCGAGGCTGACTACTTTTCTCTATCCCCTTTCCATCCCAGTAGTTTCCACCCCGAGGGCAGAAGCGTTGTAGCCAGGATCGATTTCAGGAGATCGCCGGGGAGGAAAGGCAGCAGGCCCGATGCCAGCACTCTCTCGCCCCCTACGAAACGAGCCAACCAGGGCAGCCCAAAAGCGTAGATGGCAGCGTTGCCGAGAAGTATCGCCAGGAGGGTGGTCCTAACTCGCCGGTCCCACCCCCTCTCAGCCAGGAGCCCTGTGAAAAAAGCGGCAGGGATAAAGCCTACAAGATAGCCCCCCGTCGGCCCCATTAGGCGGGCAGGTCCAGCCATCCCCCCCGCGAAGACGGGCAATCCAGAGGCTCCTTCCGCCAGATAGAGAAGCAGACACAGGCTCCCTCGCCGACTGCCTAGCAACGCCCCGGTCAGGAGTACGGCCAAAGTCTGCCCCGTGATAGGAACGGGGCTGAAGGGCAGAGGGATGGCAACCCGAGCGGAGAGGGCTATGAAGAGAGTGCCGCCAGCGATCCAGGCGATATCATAAAGCCAGGCATACCGCTTCACGGAAGGACGTAAAATGTCGGCATAGGTCATTCAAAATCACCTCCTATCCAATGACGAGTGAATGGTAATTTTGGCTTTGCGCAAAAGTGTACGCAAAACCCGAAACCTGTTGATAGATGCTCGCTGATTTCAAACCTCCTCCTTCGAAGCAGTGGGAATAATGTTTTGGGGGGTTGCGAAGCACGAAGGATTCGGGCGAAACAAGCGCGCTGCAAAGTCCGTTTTAGGTGAAGTTGTGCTCTTTGTGTTTTTCCGCGATGGTGGCAGCCAGGTTGTCCAAAGCCCTGAAATCAGCCTCCCTGGGGAAACCTTTGCAGAGGACGGGGTCCAATATCTCTACTTTTAGATTTGGAATCAACCCCGCGATTTGTTCTATGGCCTTGCTGCTCCAGCCGTAGGAACCGATGATCGAGGCGAACTTTAGTTTGGGCCGTAGAGCGTTAGCCAGATATGCGGCGTAAAAAACGCTCGGATGGGGCCCGACGTGTACCGTAGGCGTCCCGATGACAATGGTGGCGGCATCAACCAAGGTTATGGCCAGTTTTCCAATGTCGGTGACGGCCAGATCGAATTGATAGACCGTGACCCCTTTTTCGGCCAATGCACTAACCAGGTATTCCACCATCTTCTCGGTACTGCCGTGCATCGATATATAGGGAAGGACAACAACGTTCTTGGGATCCCCTGAAACCCAATCCCAGTAGGCGTCAAGGATGAAAGCCGGCCGGTCATAGATGGGGCCGTGACTTGGCGCGATAAAATCTGTTTCATACCCCTTTATCTTTTCCAGGTTCTTCTGGATGATCGTGCGGAAGGGCATCATGATCTCCGCATAGTATCTCTTGGCCGCTTCGTAAACGCGTGCCTCATCGGTAACGTATAGATTAGTGGTGGCTAGATGTGAGCCGAAGAAGTCACAGCTGAAGAGGATATTATCCTGCTCAAGATAAGTCACCATGGTTTCAGGCCAGTGAACCCAGGGGGTATGGATGAATTTCAAAGTCTTGTTGCCCAGCGATAAGGTCTCTCCATCCTCAACCGTGACAAACCTCTCCTCTGGGACCAGCAAGAGAGCGATAAGCATCCCTTTCCCTTTGGGTGTTGTAATGACCCTTGCGTTCTTGTATTTCTCAAGGACATGGGGAAGCGCGCCAGCATGGTCCTGTTCGGCATGATGAGCGATAACGTAATCGATATTCTGGACACCGTCTAATTGAAAAAGAAGGACATCTACCATGCTGGGGTCAACGGTATCTAACAATACCGTTCTCTCACTTCCCTGAATCAAATAGGCGTTGTAACTCGTTCCGTCAGGAAGTGGTATTAGGGAATCGAATAACCTTCTGTCCCAGTCAACGGCCCCCATCCAGTAAATACCTTCTCTAAGTTCTCTTGCTTTCATGAGACTCCCTCTCCTCCTGACCGCGTATACTCTTTACACAATTTCGCTTAAAGTTTTCTTCGCGCAAAATGAAGCCTAAATGCGAAAAGTGCTGAACAAAGATGAACCCCTTTTGGAAATCGAAGCCCGGAGGATACCGCAGAAGTACCGGGTTCTATTCCCGCTGGCTGCTAGAACATCACCTCCTCGTCCGTGGTCTTATACTCGCAGAACTCCTTTTCCGGGAACCAGTAGGCTATCTCTTGGGCGGCTTCTTCTGGATCACCTGCGGCGTGGATGAGGTTCCTCACCGCTCTCTTCAGTTCATTGGCTATCACCGGGGAGGTGGTGGAGAAATCGCCTCGGATGGTCCCCGGGTCGGCGTCCGCGGGCAGGGTGAAGCCGCAGAGTTTCCGCACCACACTGATGGCGTGGGCCCCCTCTATGACGCAGGCCACGATGGGCCCAGAGGTGAGATAATCGACATTCCACCCCTTGATCATCTCCCCGATCTCCATGGGGTTGTCGGTGCCCATCTCCTGAATAGGGTCCTTGCCATGTTCTCGGTAACTCTTAAGCGTCTTCTCCCCCATCCCCCTTATCCATTCTGGGGTGTTAGGGTAGTGGTTCTCGGCGAACTCCCGAGATATCTCTACCATCTTGAGGGCTACGATCTTGAGCCCGGCATCCTCGAACCTGGTGAGGATTCCCCCCACCAGCCCTCTTTTGACCGCATCGGGCTTCAGAAGGACCAAAGTTCTCTCATGGAAAGTGGACATATCCTCGCTCTTTCTCCTCAAATTTTCAACTTTTCCCGCAGCCAGCGGTACTTCTCCAAAGCCTCTTGGAGGCGGCCACCTTTCATGTAGGCGTCTCCTAGGAGTTGTTGGGTGGGCAAGTGATGTGGGGCTTCTTGGGCTGCGGCCTCCAGATCCTCGATTACCTCTCCAATAAGCGTAGCCTCAGAGTGGATGATGGCTCGGTAATGAGTTAAGGCTTCGTCAGGCTCCCCCTGGGCTAGATAGGCCCGGGCCAGCCCCAGCCGAGCCTCGTGATCTTGCGGCTCGGCGGCCAAGCGATCCAGGTACCCCTCTATGGTAGGCGGAGCCTCCTCTATGACCTCAGTAGGAGCCTCCTCCACCATCTCTTCCACGACAGGTGGGGGTTCCTTTACTATCTCTTCCACAATAGGCGGGGCCTCTTCGACAATCACTTCCTCCTCTATCGGCTGGGCGGGAAGCTCCTCTGCCAACTCCACCTCTTCTTCGGCAAGCGGGGGTGCTTCCACCCGTTCTGCCTCCTCGGCCACCTCTTCAGGGACTTCTTCCAACCCTCGCAACCAGTCGGGTATCTCCTCCGGTGGTGTGAGTGGCGCTATCTCCCCTTCTACTTCCTCTATAGGTGGCGCCAGCCTCTCCAACCAATCGGGTACCTCCTCGGGTGGTGGAGCCTCCTCTGGGATCTCTTTCAACTCCCGCAACCAGTCAGGCACTCCCTCCGGGGGAGAGATGGCCTCGGGGACCTCTTCCATGGGAAGTTTCTCCTCGATCTCGGGCGGCGGCTCTTCAGCCTCTATCCCCTCGGCTGCGACCTCGTGTAGCCTACGCATCCATTTGGGCATCTCTTCCTCTGCCATCTCCTCCACCACTTCTTCAGGCTTTGGCGGGGCTACCTCTTCCACCTCTTCTTCAGGCTTTGGCGGGGCTGCCTCCTCCACCTCTGGCACCGGTGGTGGGGTGGGTATCTCTTCCAGGCGAGGGAGGAGGACTTTTTCTGGCGGTAGGGGCGAGGCTTCGCCGAAGAGTTCCTGAGCCACTCCGTTCTCAGGGTCTAAGGCTTGGGCCCGGGCGAGGAGGGTCTCGCCTTCCTCCTCTTGGCCGCTTTCCTTCCAGATGACCCCCAGGATAAGGTTAGCCTTTAGGCAGTCGGGGAGGGGTTCTAGGATCTCCTGACAAATCTCAGCGGCCTCCCGGCGATGGCCCTCCCGCCATAACGCTTCGGCTAGAGCCACTTTCAGATCAACGCGGTCGGGGTCCTCTTTGAGAAGAGGTCTCAACTCGGTGATAGCGCGGTCGTAGAGGCCTTCTCTTAAGTAGAGGCGGGCAAGGGCTGCCGGGGTGAGTTTAACCCTGGGTGGCTCCACGCCCTCCCGCTCGCCGTAGAGCCGTTTCAGTTCTTGGCGTATCTCCGTATTTCCAGGAGCCAATTCAAAGGCTCGTTCCAGATGCCAGATCGCTCCCTCTAGTTCCTTTCTCTCATCATGCACCACCGCTAGCCCCACGTGGGCGATCACATCCTCCGGATTGGCGCCCAAGACCCTGGTGAAAAGGCTAACCGCCTCATCATAATATTCCTCGTTTTCCAGAGCGGCCTCTCCCAGCAGGCGGTAGGGCACGATGTATTTGGGGAACCGCTCCAGGATATGGCGACAGATGACTACAGCCTCATCGATGGATTGGGCTTTGATTAACTCCTTCACTTCGTCGCAATATTCGCCTAGCCCTATTTCAGCCATTTTCTCACCCTCCACCCTTGAAGCCGGGCTTTTACTTATTATGAGGCTCCTTAGCCGAAATGTCAACGTCTCGAATTGTCCCATTTTGACCCATCCGACTTGAGTCGCCAGATCTACCTCGCGCTCAATCCGGCGGCTTTACGTCGACGCATCGACCAGAATCTAGAGAAACTATGGCAGGTACCTCGGTAACATTTTCATTGAGGCCACGTCACCCCCTTCGGTACCATTTTCTTTCGAGGCAACACGCTAGGTAAGGTGATGAACCCCTTTCACATCTTGGAGGAGGTCATCTATGGAGGGGGATCTACCAGGCGCGGACCCTAAAGGGGCTTCGACCTCCTCTCTCATGAGAGCGGCGAAGGTGGCCAAGACGGAGTGGCTCAAGGCACCTAGATCATAGCCCCCTTCTAAGGTCATAACTAAGCGGCCCTGGCAGAGTTCCTCCGCCAGGGAGACCAGAGTACTGGTGAGGCGGTGGAACCCAGTGGTGGAGAGGCGCATGCCGGCCAAGGGATCGGCCCAATGGGCGTCGTAGCCGGCGGAGACTAGGATCAGTTCCGGGTTATAGCGACTAGCCAGAGGCAGAAGTATCTCCTCAAAGGCCTGCGCGTATCCCTCATCACCAACCCCGTAAGGCAGGGGAACGTTGACGGTGTAGCCTTCCCCTTTCCCTTGTCCCCTTTCCTTCCAATGGCCAGTTCCGGGGTAATGGGGGTATTGATGGGTAGAGAAATAGAGGACATCGTCTCTTTCGTAGAAGGTATCTTGAGTACCGTTGCCATGGTGGACGTCGAAGTCGGCGATGAGTATTCTAGACAACCCATGCTTCTGGATGGCGTATTGAGCCGCCAAAGCCACATTGTTGAAGAGGCAAAAGCCCATCCCTCGATCCCGAAGGGCGTGGTGACCTGGGGGGCGGACGAGGGCGAACCCGTTATCCACTTGACCCGTAAGCACTGCCCTCACGGCGTTGACTAGACCACCAGCGGCCATCAGGGCAGCCTCATACGAGTGAGCGTTCACGTATGTGTCAGGGTCCAGCATCCCCCCGCCGGAGTTGGCGACCCTCTCCACCAAGGAGATGTAGCCTGGATCATGCATGGTGGAGAGAAGCCCTAGATCGATAGGGGTGGCTTCTATAGGGGTCAGCCGGGCCAGGGTTCCTGAACTCTCCAGAGAGTGCATCATCCTTTGCAACCTCTCTCTGCGCTCCGGATGGCCGGGGATGTTGTGTTCCAGATATATGGGGTGGAAAACGTAGCCGGTGGTCATCAGTCACTCCCCCCTTTTGCTACAACGTAGAGGACGCGGAAGTTGGCGGGGATGCCTTCTGGGGTGGCTAACTCTCGCATGCGGGAGAGAAAGGCTCTGAGGAACTCTTGACGTTTCTTTTCTGATAACCGCTCTAGCATCACCTCTATGGGCCCCACGGAGAGGGTGAACTCCCAGACCTCCGAGGCCTCCTGGAAGGAGAGGTTGTACCGCTCTTCGACTATCTCGATGTCAGAGAAACCTGTTGAGGCGAGGAGGGTTTCAATATCCTCTGGCCTCCAGGCAATGGGGTTGGGTACCACGGGGCGCAGGCCGTGCTCCTTTATCGTCTCCCCCAAGATGGGCCACTGGGGAACGATGGCTCCTTTTCCCCAAAGGGAAAGGCCCAGTTTTCCTCCCGGTACAAGCACGCGATGCATCTCCACCAGGGCGCTCCGCATATCCGGGAAAAAGAAGAGGGCCAAGCCGCAGGTCAGGGCGTCGAAGGAGTTATCGGGGAATTCTAGGTTTTGGGCCTCCATACAGGCACAAGTGATGTTGGAGAGGCCATACTTCTTGGCCTGCTTCTGCGCCTCGGCGACCATGCAGGAGGAGTAATCGGTGGCCATCACCTGGCCGGAGGGGCCCACCTCTTTGGCGGCGGGGATAGCCACGGCGCCGGTGCCACAGGCCACATCCAGGAGCCTATCTCCCGGCCCTAGGCTCAATAATTCTAGGAGCCGCTGGGCAGAGATGGAGAAGATGGGAGGTCCGGCCTTGGCATATCTAGACGCGGTGCGGTCCCAGCAGGCTAAGACTGTCTTTTGGAGTTCATCCCATTCTCTTGGCGGCATCTGCATCCCTAGGTGGCTGGGTAGCCAGCATAGGATATCGTAGTGAGCTCCAGTATAACAAAAGCGGGCCGAGGCATCAACGCCTCGGCCCGTTATCATGCGCAACTCTTGGCCTCACGGCCATTTGAGGCTGTAGGCTATAAAGAGGGGGAGAAGGGTTATGGCCAGGATATTCTGCAGTTTGATCAAGATGTGCAGGGATGGCCCGGCCACGTCTTTGAGGGGGTCGCCGAAGGTGTCGCCGATGACCGAGGCAGCGTGGGTCTCCGTCCCTTTGCCCCCCAGGTGCCCAGCCTCGATATATTTCTTGGCGTTGTCCCAGGCCCCTCCGGAGTTGAACATGAAGATGGCTAGGGTAGCCCCGATGATCTTCACACCGATCAAGTAGGCCGCCAAAGGCCATACCCCCAGAGTGAATCCCACGATGATAGGGAAGAGCACCCCGAAGACCGTAGGTGCCACCATCTCCCTCAAGGCGTTTCTGGTGCTTATGTCCACGCAGCGCGAGTAGTCTGGCTTCGCATTTCCCTCAAGTAAGCCGGGTATCTCTCTGAATTGCCTTCGAATCTCCTCCACCATCTTGAAGGCCGTTCTCTCCACGGCTCGCACCGTCTGGGCAGTGAAGAGGAAGGGTATGGTGGAGCCGATCATGATGGCAGCGATATTTAGGGGGTGAGCGAGGTTAATTATGACATCGTTGATCTGAGTGAACTCGATGCCCTGGAGCCTGGCCGCTTCTACCAAATAGGCAAAGAGTATCACCACGCTGGTCATCAAGGCACAGGACATGCTGTACCCCTTGGTGATGGCCTTGGTGATGTTGCCCGCGGCGTCGAGGACATCGGCGGACTCCCTGACCTCCTCGCTGAGGCCGGCCATCTCGGCGATGCCACTGGCGTTGTCCACGATGGGGCCGAAGGCATCGCTAGCCATGATGATGCCCTTCATCTCCGTGATGCCCAAGGTGGCAGCGGTTACCCCAAAGAAGCCCGCTATCCCCCCGCCCATGATGTAGTAGGCCGCCAGATTGGCCAGGGCGACCATGATCTTGGGCAAAACAGCACTCTCCATACCCCAGGAGAAGCCAGACATAAGGGTGATGGCAGGGCCGCTCTGGCTGGCCTCGGCGATCTGCCGCACCGGCTTTCGATTTGCCCCCGTATAGTATTGCACGATCAGAGCGGTGCCCAACGCTGACACCAACCCCAGGGTGAGGCAGTAGAAGATCCTTATATCCTTCATCACCCATTGGCCTAGGCCGTAGAAGGCCAGGAGAGAGAAGATTCCTGTGGTGAAGAAGCCGATGTTCAGAGAGGTGATGGGGTCTCTCCTCTTCGCTTCCCGCACGGCCAGCACGCCGATAACGGCTCCGATAGCACCGATGGCCCTGCTTATTAAGGGGAACAGGACAGCATACCAACCATATTGGGGTATGAAAGCCAGCCCCACGATCATGGTGGCCACCAAGTTATCGGAGCCCGACTCGAAGAGGTCAGCTCCTCTCCCTGCCACATCGCCGACGTTATCCCCCACCTGATCGGCGATGACGCCCGGGTTGCGAGGATCATCCTCCGGTATCCTGGCCTCGATCTTGCCCACCAGGTCAGCGCCCACGTCTGCGGCCTTGGTGTATATCCCTCCCCCCACTTGGGCGAAGAGGGAGGCGAGGCTAGCCCCGAAGCCGAAGCCCACCAAGAGGCTCACCTTTTCGGGGTCGTGGGGGCTAACGCCGAAGAGAGTGGCGAGCGCGGCTATCCCCAGCAGGTTGAAGGCCACGATGGTGAGACCCATGACGCCCCCGCCTCGGAAGGCCAGAAGGAGCGCCTTGGCAGGGGAAGTTGTCGCCGCCTGCGTGGTTCTCACGTTGGCTCTCACAGCGGCGTTCATGCCGATGAAGATAGCCAACTGGGCGAGGAGGGCCCCTACGACGAAGCCGAAGGCTATCTGCCAGCGGGGCCACATGGCGATGAGCAAGAGGGCTGCCAGGCCAACGATAAAGTAAGCAATGGTCCGGAACTGCCTCCTCAAATAGGCGTTTGCACCCTCTCGAATGAAGGAGGCGATCTCCTGCATGCGAGGAGTACCAGGGCTTTCCCTGCTCACCAGCCAGTAGAAAACGGCGACGAATATCAGAGCCACAACCCCGGCCAGGGAAATCAGAAGCATCTCCATTTAGTCCTCCCTATCAAGGTTTGGTATTGATGGTGAACCCATCAAAAACCCTGGACACCCCAGGGTTCGCTAATTTTAGCACAAACGGGAGGATAGGGCAAGGGTTTCTTGTAGGGGCTGTCGAAAAACACCTCCCCGTTTAGCATAGTGAAAAAGAATTTGCATCCACACTGCCTCTTCCTGCTTTCTGTCTCTACAATCATTCAAATTCTAACGATTTGTGGGAGAAATCATCGATGGCCAAAGAATTTATCCCACTTTTTCAACGCTCTCTACCATTGCCCCCCTGTCAAGCAATTTAAACATGTAACCGAACCTTGCTCGGTTGTGCAACATATTTTGTAACCAAGCGCGGTGACTGTTTCTTAAGCGGATGGACGGTACCTGACTGGGTTTTGGCACCATAGAT
>DAOULQ010000032.1:0-24538 GCA_034419095.1 Anaerolineae bacterium
GCCACGGCTAGGATTCTTGCCTCCAAGAGTATCTCCTTACCGACAAGCCCCTGGGGATATCCAGAACCATCCATCCTCTCGTGGTGTTGGAACACGATTTGGGCAACGGGCCAGGGAAATTCTATCGTCTTCAATATGTCGTAACCGACTTGGGCGTGGGCCTGAATTATACCGAATTCGTTTTCCGTTAACCGGCCGGGCTTATTGAGAATCCCTGCTGGTACAGATATCTTGCCCAGATCATGAATAGCCCCGGCCATACGGATTCCGTCAATCTGCTCCTCCGAAAGGCCCATCTCTGTGGCGATGGCACGAGCAAGATTGGTCATTCGCCGCTGATGACCGGCTGTGTAAGGATCCCTCGCTTCAACGGTCAATGTTACGGCCTGGATGATTCCCCCCAGGGCGTTTCGCAACTTCGCAAGGGTATGTTGAACTCTCTCTTCCGCTCGCTTGCGCTCGGTAACGTCGCGGAAGAAACCGTGAGTCGCGACCAATTTTCCGCCAGTGTAACGCCCAGTTACATTTCCCTCGACCAGAATCGACCTGCCATCCTTGGCCAGGAAGGTGGCTTGTATATTCCTAAGCGATTCCCCAGCCACAACCCTGGAGAATAACTCTTGGCAATGCAAGAGAGATTCAGGGTGAATGATTGTCCACAAATTCAGATTGGGTAGTTCTGCCTCAGTGTAGCCCAGCGTCTCCAACCAGGCCCCGTTCACAAATACGAAATGACCATCGGGTGCAACGCTTTGGATCATGTCGTGGGCGCTTTCGATGAGATGATGATACCGTTCTTCACTCTCACGCAGCGCTTCCACTGCCAGCTTGCGCTCGGCTTCTGATGCTTCCAACTCAGCAACCCGTTGGCGCAATTCTGCCAATGCATCGATGAGTTGATCTTCCGCCTTGTCTTCGTCTTTCATGTCGCCTACTTTCCAAGACAAGCAGCAATTTCACGCAACGTCCGCCAGCCTCTTCATCACCCTCCCCTCTCACCCTGCCGCGGAAGAGGTGACCCAGATGATGCGGCGGAGGGTCATAGCTACCGGATCACAGCAATGTGGGCCTTAATCTGCAGAATCTCATGCCTTGGCCTCTTTTGCGCCTTTCTCCGAAATCTTGGTGATCAAATGGGTGATCACAACACCCAAATCGTATATGTCGAGCACCCCATCCATGTTCGGATCCTTTAGGTCGAGAGTGCCCTGGGTTTCATGAAGGGTATAGGACAGTTTCAAGAACTTAGAGAGTACAAGTTTTGGAATCTCATCGGTGCGCTGTGGGCCATACCACTCGAAAACGTCGCGGTCGCCCTTGCTGGTATTGCACTTCTGGCAAGCACAGACACAGTTATCGGAGGAATCGACAAGACGCGAAACTCGTGGGTCTACTCCTGCCCTGGAAATCGGGACAATATGGTCTGTAGTCAGGTTTGTGGTTCCCCCGCAGTACACACATATCCTGCCCTTGTCCAATTCCTTCTGGTAGTCCCGAACAGACGAAGACCATTTCATCTCTCCGGAAGCGAGCTTCTTGTATCGGGAGATTACGAAGCCGTAGTTATCCTCAAAGCCCGCGGCCTTAGCAATGAGCTGGGCATATTGCCAGTAAATGAGATGCCGGACGGTGTCAACGTACTTCGGGGGCTTCAGAGGCATTTCCCTATCCTTCCCTCCCCAGTCTTTCGATCACTATACGAATACGCTACCCTCTAAGGCTCTGCACTCTGGATGGCTACTCTTGCTTCCTGCTGTCATTCCTAAGACAAAGCCGACCATCTCCCTGCCCCGCCATGCAAGATGCTCGGCCTCAATCCCCCATACGTTCCCTCCCACAGCGCGCTATTGGAACGATGCTACGATGTGGGCCCTTCTTTCATCTTGTATCCCATTCTACCATCCGCATCGGGAGAAGTCAATACTCATACCATCCCAAGAGCCCCCTTCGCTCCGTTCGCGTCATTCGCGATTCAAAACGGACGGTTGACCTCCGCCCCGCCCTGGTATATCATCTCTTGCAATTGCGCCTGAATTCTCGCTCGCGGCACGATGAAAAGGGAGGCCAACGATGTTTCCAAGAAGCCCCCGCTGGCTAAGACGACTAATCCGGCCTAGGAGACCCCTCCCAGAACCCCTTAGGAAGGCGATGAGGCTCTTTGAGCAAGGGAGGTATGCCCAGGCTGCAGAGGCTTTCGACCGCCTGGCTCAAGAGGCTGAGGAGAGGGGGATGATCTTTCAGGCCGCAAACCTGACCTTGCAGGCTGCTCGCTCTTATATGAGGCTTGATAACCTAGACCTGGCCTATGATAGAGCCATGAAGGGGCTAGAACTCTTTAAGCGTTCTGGACAGCCTGTCGCGGTAAGGCAGCCCGGGAGGCTGGTGGAGATCTTGCGCCAGAGGGGGCGACATGCTGAGGCGGAAACCCTGGAAAGGGAGTTGAAGCAGTTTCCGGTTGCCATGCCCCCCGGCGCTACGCGAGGAGAATTACCGGGCAAATGCCCCCAGTGCGGCGCTCCGATCAAAGGATCAGAGGTGGCATGGGTTGGGCCATCGTCCGCCGAATGTCCCTACTGCGGTTCAGTGGTCAAAGCCGAGCGATGATCGTACGCCCCTTACTACCGCCCCTGGTGGAGGGTATAACTCATCCCTTGAGAGTAAGTAGCGCTACCATCGTTGTAGCGTCAGATGTTACCATCTGACGCCCATATTTTGGTGTATAATAAGGCCAGAGTTACCCATGATCGAATGGAGACCTAGAAGGCTAGTAGGGGTAATGGTGACCTCGGCGGCTGTGGTGGGTGTCCTGCTCATCGATGCCACCCTCATCCTCTCCCTCATCGACCGCCCCCTCTCCTTCACCTCCTTCCTTCCGGGCTTCTTGGTTTTCCTCAGCCTGGGCCCCCTGGTTTTCCTAGCCAACCGAATCTATCAACTCTTAACCCTCCGCTATCTGATGGATCGGGATAGCGTGACCATCGTCTGCGGGAGCGTTCGCCGAGTAGTGCCTTTGAGCAACCTCTCTTCCATCGTGGTCCCTACAGGATCCCGTCCCACAGGGATCCCGAGGGATGGGAAAGGCCTTAGCGACCTCCCCTCCCCCAGGCTCCGATGGCTCGGCTGCTGGCTAGGGCGCCGCCGGGGAAAAGAAATGGGGCCCCTTTTCTCCTACGCCACCGAGCCCCCCAAAAAACAACTCCTCTTGGTCACCCGCAGTTCCGCCTACGCCCTCTCCCCCTCTAACCAGGCTGGCTTTCTGGCCGCCTTGGAAGCCCGCCGCCAGATGGGCCCCACCGTGGTCTTAGAGGAGGAGAAGATAACCTATGGAGTCCTTATCTCCCTACCCTTCTGGCGGGATCGCCTGGCCCAACTCCTTCTCGGGATGGGGGGCTTGGCTAACGCGGCCCTTTTCGCCTACCTCCTGGCCCGCTACCCTACCCTGCCCCGTATCCTCCCCCTCCATTTCACCTGGTTCGGCGGTGTAGATCAGATCGGCCCCAAAGAGCAGATATTAAGGCTCCCCACCATCGGCCTGATAATCTTCATAGCGAACACCCTTTTGGGCTTCGCCCTCCATCGTTGGGAGCCTCTAGCCACCTATCTTCTCGCTGGAACGGGGCTTTTAGCCCAGTTCCTCATAGTCGTCGCCCTGCTTCACATCATCTTTTGAGACGCTCCATCAACCTCTCCCGCAACCCCTGAAGATGAGTCGAATAGGAGAGACAGTCTACATCGTGAGCGGCCATGACCACCGCATCCTCTTTACTATCGGAGTAATACTTCCTCCTCCGACCCAGCACTTGAAAGCCATATTTACGGTACAGGTTTTGAGCAACCAAGTTAGAGGCTCGTACTTCCAAGGTTATATGATCGGCCCCCAAATTTCTCGCTTTCTCGATCATGGCCATGAGGATGAGTTGGCCGATCCCCTTTCTACGAAGGCGTGGATGCACCGCTATGGTGCTGATATGAGCCTCCCTTGCCGAGCACCAAAAACCTCCATACCCTACTATGGGCGGTCGCTGGTCGGTGGAGCGGAACCGAGCCAGGAGCCCCCCCCGTGGTTCCTCAGGCTGTACCATCCCTTCCCCCTGAGGGCGAGCCACAAAGTAGTAGGCTCGAGGGTTGTGGCGGATCTCGAATCGGTAAGCGCCCATAGGCCAAGGTGTAGGGAAGCAGAGCCGCTCGATGGCCATCACCTCTTGGACATCGCTTGTCTGCATCGGCTCTACCTTGTAGGCCCAACCATCATAATCCATCTTTTCCCTTCCCTCGGGATCCCTTTGGGACGGGATACTTTACGTATGGGACGGAATCTCCGGACGGTGTAAGTAGAGAGGCTCTAGCGTCCGAGGGTCGTCTACCTCCCCTCGCTGGAGCCGCTTCCAGCCCAGTTCAGCCAAGTATCCGGCTCTCCTCAAAGAAGCAGCCGGCGATGTGATCACGGCACGATCCCCTACCCTCTTTCGGAGGATAGCCATCCCCACTTCATCTATCTCTCCGCAGATGAGGGTAGAACGAGTGATTTCAGAAGAGAGCCCCTCTATAGTGGTGAGGAGGTAATCGGTGACCCGGCGAAAGCCCTTTTCATAGAGGGCGGCACAGATCCGCCCCCTCCCAGCCTGCAGGAGGGCACAGATGGGAAGGGGTTGATGGCTTTGAGAGTAGGCCAGAGCATCGAGGGTGGGGATGCCTATCAAGGGTATGTCCTGGGCCAAAGCGAACCCCTTGGCCAGGCTGAGCCCCACCCTCAGCCCGGTGAAAGAGCCAGGCCCCAGAGCCACGGCTATCCCGGCCAACTCCCTAGGACTCAAGAGCAGGTCCAAATATGGTGCTAGTTCCACGGTATGATGGTTGGAGGAACACCAGGTGAGTTCAGTGACCACCCCCTCTTGTTTCCCGTAGATGGCCATGCTAGCGGTCCGCGTCGACGTGTCGAGGGCCAATATCATCCCCGCCTCCCCGCCAACTCGAAAGAACTCAATAAATCCTCATAGCCTGGGCCCACAGCCTCCATGGAGATGAGCCTCCTTCTTTCCCCTCCGTGTTTGAGGATGATCCACACCCTCTCTGGAGGCACCAAACCCCTCGCCTTCTCCGCCCACTCGATAACGCAGACCCTATCTCCAAAAAAGAGGTCCTCCAGTCCGGAGGCTATGATCTCCCGGCGGCTCTCTACCCGGTAGAGATCGACATGATAGAAGGTCAGATTCTCTCCCCGGTACTCGTTAACCAAGGTAAAGGTGGGACTGGTGATAGGTTCATCTACCCCCAGGCCCCGTCCGAGGCCTTGAATGAAGGTGGTCTTGCCCGACCCCAGTTCCCCCTCCAGACAGATCAACTCACCGCCTCGCAAGAGTTGACCCAGGGAGGCCCCGAACTCTTGTGTCTCCTGAGGTGAATCACTGACGAGATCGACCCTTACCATAACCCTGCTCGACCTCTCCAAAGACCACATCCATTATAAACCGGGCGAAAATGGGGGGCAAATCGAGGGGGTAGCCCCCTAGGGGCTACCCCACCTTCAACACAAAAAGGGCCGAAAGAGATCAACTCTGTTTGAGAGCAAGGGTTATGCCGTACCCCTCGATGGAGTAACTCTTGGTGACAAACCCCGGAGGGGCTCCTCCTGGCACCAAGGCTGTGGATAGGGTCTCCTGCTGGATGTATTCCCCATGCTCCTCCATCACCTGTACGAGGATAGGATGGGCCTCAAAGTAGGTGACTATCGTATCTTCGATCTTGAAGTCAGCCCTTTTGCGCAAGGCCTGGATGCGCCGCACCACCTCTCGAGCCAACCCCTCCCGCCTCAACTCCTCGGTGAGGGTGGTGGCCACCGCTACCATATAACTCCCTTCTTCGGCCACAGCCAAACCCTCCCTAGGTAGGGGCTCTATCTTCACTTCCTGGGGCAAAAGAACCACCTTTTGGCCCTCAATGGTGACTTCCACCTCTTCTCCAGACCGCACCTTCTCCACCACAGAGTAGGTATCGAGGCTGGCAAGCGCCTCTTCGATCTTGGGGTAGAGGGCTCCGTATTTGGGGCCCAACAAGCGAGGATCGGGCTCGATCTGATATTCCACCAAATCGGACTCCTCCACGCAGGCCAGCGATTTAACGTTCAGTTCCTCCAAGACCTGATCGGCCAGACCCTCTATCACTTCCCGTTCCTCAGGTGTACACACCTTTATCGAGAGTTGAGCCAAAGGCTGACGCACCTTAAGACCAGCCTTATTCCGCGCCGCATGCCCCAGGCTCACCAGCCTCATCATGAGAGCGGTATCGGCCATCAACTTCGCATCGATGAGACCCTTATCGGGGCAGGGGAAATCGGAGAGGTGCACGCTCTCCGGCGCTGTCCCATCGACGGAAGAAACGAGGTTTTTATATATCTCCTCCGCTAAGAAAGGCGTGAAAGGCGCCAGCAACTTGCTCAATGTGGTGAGGCATTCGTAAAGGGTTGCATAAGCCGCCGCCTTATCCTCGTCCTGCTCGCTTCTCCAGAAGCGACGTCGGCTGCGCCGCACGTACCAGTTGCTGAGGAGTTCCACGAACTCTTGAACGGGTCTAGCAGCGCCAGTGGCGTCGAAATCGTCCAGCGCCTTATCCACCTTCACCACCAGGGAGTTCAACTCCGAGAGGATCCACCTATCTAAAGGGGGACGTTGGGCCACAGGCGGGGCAGGTATTTTGGGGTCGTATCTATCGATGTTGGCGTAGATGACGAAGAAAGCGTAGCTGTTCCAAAGGGTAAGCAGAAACTTCCGAATCACCTCCCCCACCAACTCGAGGGAGAAACGGCGCTCGTTGCCTGCGGGAGCACCGGTGTAGAAGTACCAACGCATGGCATCGGCCCCGTGAGTCCGCAGAACATCCCAAGGGTCTACCACGTTGCCCAACGATTTGCTCATCTTCCTCCCTTGGGCATCTACGACCAATCCCAAGACGACGACGTTCTTGAAACTGGGCTCGTTGAAGAGAAGGGTGGAGATGGCATGGAGGCTGTAGAACCACCCCCTAGTCTGATCCACCGCTTCGCAGATGAAGTCAGCCGGGAATTGCTCCTCGAACATCTCCTCGTTTTCGAAGGGGTAGTGCCACTGGCTCACGGGCATGGCCCCGGAATCGAACCAGGCATCGATAACCTCCGGAACCCGCCGCATCTTCCCCTCGCACTCGGGGCAGGAGAGGAGGATGCTGTCCACGAAGGGACGATGGAGGTCTAACGCCTCTCCCCTCTCCGGGGATAAGGACCAAGCGCGACCCACCCGCTCCTCCAATTCAGCGATGCTCCCCACCAAGAGCTGGTGACCACACGATTCGCACCGCCAGATGGGCAGGGGGGTACCCCAGTACCGGTCTCGACCCAGGGCCCAATCGACGTTGCCCTCCAGCCAGTTGCCGAACCTCCCATCCTTGATGTGGGCTGGGTACCAGTTTATCTTTCGGTTGTTGGCCAAGAGATCCTCTTTCCGCTCCCTGGTCTTGGCAAACCAGGTGCTCCTGGCATAGTAGAGGAGAGGGGTGTCGCACCGCCAGCAGAAGGGGTAGGTATGACAATAGGTGCCGGAGCGGTACATGAGTTCCCTCCGCTCGAGATCTTCGATGATGGCGGGGTCGGCATCCTTGACGAAGACCCCCGCCCAGGGGTTCACCTGGGAGATGAACCTCCCCTGGGAGTCCACCGTCTGCAGGATGGGCAAATCGTATTCCCGGCCCACCTCCAAATCCACCTCTCCGAAGGCGGGGGCCATATGCACTATCCCCGTCCCCTCCTCGGTAGTGACGAAGTCCGCCGCCAAAACATAGCAGTAATCGACATCCACGGGAAGGAAGGTATAAAGGGGCGAGTAATGCTTCCTCACCAAATCCTTGGCCTTAAGGCTCTTCACCACCTCGTAGTCGCCGACCAGCGCCTCATCCAAGAGTTCCTGGGCCAAGATAAGCCTCTCCCCATCCTGCTCCACCAGGGTGTACTCCACATGGGGATGCACAGCCAGGGCCACGTTCCCAGGCAGCGTCCAAGGGGTGGTGGTCCAGACCAGAAAGTAGGTCCCCGGCTCATCCCGCAGAGGGAATTTCACGTAAATGGAAGGATCCTCTGCGGTAGCGTAACCCTGAGCCAGTTCGTGGCTGGAAAGGGGGGTCCCGCACCGGGGGCAGTAGGGAACCACTTTGTAATCTTGGTAGAGGAGCCCCTTATCCCACAGTTGCTTCAATATCCACCAGACGGACTCTATATACTCGTTTTTCAGGGTGATGTAGGGGTCGTTCATATCTATCCAGAAGCCGATGCGGTCGGTCAGTTCCTCCCACTCCTTGACATAGCGGAAAACGCTCTCCCGGCACTTGGCGTTGAACTCAGCCACGCCATACTCCTCGATGGCTGGTTTCCCCGTGAAGCCCAGTTCCTTCTCCACCTCCAGTTCCACCGGCAGGCCATGGGTATCCCAGCCACCTTTTCGCAGGACGTAGTACCCCTTCATGGTGCGGTAGCGGGGGAAGAGGTCCTTAAAGACCCTGGCCAGGACATGGTGAGTTCCGGGCAGGCCGTTGGCCGTGGGCGGCCCCTCGTAGAAGACCCAGCGAGGAGCGTCCTTACGCAACTCCAGGCTCTTCTCGAAGATCCGCTTCTTTTGCCAGAAGGAAAGTATCTCCTTCTCCACTTCTACGAAATCGACCTTAGATGATACCTCTCTAAACATCGCTTACCTCCGATGAGACTCCACCGACCTCATCGTCGGCGATTGACCTCTTTCGCCAATCCTCGAGTACCTGACGGATGTGGGAGAAGGCGAGGGGTTCGGGTAACCCATCAGGGGGGAACCAGGCCAGTGCCTGAACCTCGCTCGCTGGCCGCGGCTCCCCGCCTATCGGCTCCGCCAGATAGAATAGGTTCAGGGTATAATCCCCTCCTTGGCCATAGGTATCTATGTAAGCCCCGAAGAAGCCCTTCAACCTAATTTTCAGTCCGGTTTCCTCCTGGACCTCGCGCACCGCCCCATCCTCCGGATGCTCTCCCGCCTCCAAGAAACCGCCGGGGATGTCCCAGCACCCTTTATAGGGCTCTATACCTCGCTTTACCAAGAGGAGACGACCACCCTCCACCACCAAAGCCCCAGCGCAGGGGTAAGAATGCTCGTAATGCTCAGCCCCACAACCTCCGCAGACCTGGGGCTGTTCATCCAGAGACAAGGCCACCCCACAGTCAGGACAGAATCTAAACCTAGCCATGGCTACTCCAACGCTATCCTCAACCTCTTATTTATCCGCCCTTTGCTCTCATGGCCCACCACTCGAATATGCCCCACCTCTTTGGTGTTAGCCACATGAGTCCCTCCATCGGCCTGCATATCCAGCCCCTCTATCTCTACCACCCGCACCTCTCTTATCCCCTCCGGCAGGAGGTTGATCTTAGTGCGGATCAAGTCCGGGATCTGGAAAGCCTCCCCTCGAGGGAGTACGCTTATCTTGACCGGGTGCGCCGCCTCCACCTCCCGGTTGACCTTCTCCTCCACCTCCTGGGCGAAATCGGCGCTCATATGCTCCAATTCGAAATCCATCCGCGCCTTGAGAGGCTCCATATTTCCCCCCGTGACCAAAGCCCCATAGTCCCTGAAGATCACGCCGCAGAGGATATGCAAAGCGGTATGGGTACGCATAAGTTTATACCGATGCTCCCAATCGATCTCCCCATAGACTCTAGTCCCTGCTGGGGGCGGCTCCCTATCCACTTTGTGGAAGACCTTTCCCCCTTTCTTGCTCACCTTGAGCACCCTGTAGGTCTGCCCCTGGTCGTCCAAGAGAACGCCGACATCGCTGGGCTGTCCCCCGCCCTGAGGATAAAAGGCTGTACGGTCCAAGGCGACCTTACTTCCCTCCACCTCCACTATCGTGGCCTCAAACTCCTGAAGGTAACTATCCGTCAGATGCAGGAGCTCAGTCACTTGATCCTCCTCATAAACGATAAGCCCTCGTCCTAGGGACGAGGGCCTTACCCCCGCGGTACCACCCTAATTAGCGACTTCCCGCCCACTCGTTAGGGTACGTATTCATACCCTCGCCTCGGATAACGGATAGCGAACCCGGCCAAGTCTACTGGGCAACCCTTTCGGTTGGCGGCTCCGGAGGGATTTTCGGCGGGGTCATACCGCATCCGGCTTCCACCTTACCCGGACTCTCTAGCCGGCGAGCACCCGCCTACTCGTCTCCATCACGGCCTTTAATTGTTCATAGTATGCCACAAAAGGGCGTTCTTGTCAACCTAGGCCCTTTACAGATCGCTGAGGCAACAAAGAAAGCCAGCAGGCTTCACAGCCTGCTGGCTCAAGACGTCCCCCGCTGTGTCGTGTGCTCCTAAGTTTTGAACCTGCTTTCGCAGGTGGGTGCCTACCTATCGGTTATTGCCCTACGGACAGCCCCTCTAGAGATCGGCTCCCTATGTCTCAAGTGTTGGCTCAAAACTTCCTGGTTGCATCACGAGCACTACAGGCAACGCAACTTTAATATAGCATATAATGGCCGAAATTGCAAGCGCAAGATGACCTTTAGTGCCTGGGATTTTAAGGTTCTTCATCCCCTTCCAGCCGAAGATGTAACTCCTTCAATTGTTCCTCCGAGACCGGCGATGGAGCCTGGAAGAGGAGGTCTTGGGCGCTCTGGGTCTTGGGGAAGGCGATTACCTCCCGGATATTCTCCTCCCCGGTTAGCACCATTAGCAATCGGTCTATGCCTGGGGCGATGCCCCCGTGGGGAGGTGCACCGTAATCGAGAGCCGCCAGAAGATGTCCAAACTGAGCATCCATCTCCTCCTGCGATAACCCGATCATCCTAAAGACCCGTTCTTGGAGTTCCCGCTGATGAATACGGACGCTTCCCCCACCGATCTCCTCTCCGTTACAGACTATGTCGTGGGAGATGCCCCGCACTCGATGCGGGTCAGAGGCCATATAGGGAAGATCCTCTTCCTTGGGCTGAGTAAAGGGGTGAGGGGAGAACTCCCAATGCGATAACTCTTCGTTCCATTCCATGAGGGGAAATCCCAGGACCCAAGCAAAGGCCAAAAGGTCTTTATCCCGCAACCCTAGCCTTTCCCCCATCTCCACTCGCAGATGCGCTAAGGCTTCGGCCACCACTTCGGGCTGGTCGGCCATCATCAGAAGGAGGTCTCCTGGCTCGGTCCCCATGCGGGAGAGCAGGCCTTCGATTTCCGTCTCAGAGAGATGTTTGGAGATGGCAGAGCGTATCCCATCCGCTTCCACGGCCATGGCCACCAAGCCTTTGGCTCCCTGGGCCAGGGCCAGATCCGTCAACTCATCGATCTCCTTGCGGCTGTAATGGGCACAGCCGGGGGCCCTGATCCCTTTCACCTGCCCCCCGGCCTCGATGGCGGCACGAAAGACTTGAAAGCCGCTCTCAGCCAAGAGATCGCTTAGGTCCACAAACTCCATGCCCCAGCGGAGATCGGGCTTGTCGGTCCCGTACCGTTCCATCGCCTCCTTATAGGTGAGACGAGGGAAAGGCTTTGCAACTAGTCGTTTATCTTCGATCAGATCCTCCACGATGGAGGTGAAGAGTTCCTCGGTGAGTTGCAGTATGTCTTCCTGCTCTACAAAGGACATCTCTAGATCCAGTTGAGTGAACTCCGGCTGGCGGGTGGCCCTCTGCGCTTCGTCGCGGAAGCAGCGGGCGATCTGATAGTATCTATCGAAGCCGGCCACCATGAGGAGTTGCTTTAACTGTTGCGGAGACTGGGGCAAGGCGTAGAAAGAACCAGGATGGAGGCGGCTGGGCACCAGGTAGTCGCGGGCTCCCTCGGGGGTGCTCTTGATGAGGATGGGGGTCTCTATCTCCACGAAGCCCCGAGCATCGAGAAAGCGACGGATATAGTTCACCACCTTATGCCGGAGCCTCAATTTCTCTTGCATGCTCGGACGCCGGAGGTCGAGGTAGCGGTAGCGAAGACGCAACGCCTCCTCAACCGGGGCTTCCTCATTCAAGTTGAAAGGCGGCGTCTTGGCCTCGTTGAGGACGACGGCGCTTTTAGCCGCCACCTCGATCTCTCCTGTAGCCAAGGCCGGGTTAACCATCCCCTCGGGTCTGCGCCTCACCTCCCCTTTCACCTGGAGGACATATTCGGCGCGGGCCTGGGAGGCTACATCGTGGGCCTCCTGGGAGAGGCGAGGATCGAAGACCAACTGGGTGACTCCCTCTCTATCTCGTAGGTCGATGAAGATGAGCCCTCCATGGTCGCGCCGCCGGTCTACCCAGCCGGCCAGGGTCACCTCCTGGCCTTCATCCTCCGCTCTCAGTTCTCCGCAAGTGTGTGTCCTTAACATCTCTTCCCCCAATTAGAGCATCATCAAACTTCAGGGTTGTAGGGGAGGGGCTAGTCCCCTCCCGCCTTCGGGAGGCCACCAGGGCCTCCCCTACATTGGTGTCAGTTCTCCGCAAGTGTGCGTCCTTAACACTTTTGCCCCCCATCGCTAGAACATCTTTTCCCGGCGTAGGGCAGGTTTCCGTACCTGCCCTCATATCATCAAAGCCTTCGGTATTCTAAGTCTCCGTCGCGCAGAGACGACCTCAACGAACCCTTTCCTGATCAGATAGGGCTCAACAAATGCGGCTATGGACTTTGCTTCATAGCCAATGCTTCTGGCGAGGGCCTGCAAGCTCACGGGACTGCCCCTGAATTCTTCCACCAGGCTCCTTAGATATTCTCTATCTATCTCATCGCAGCCGAACTTGTTCACGCCTAGCAGATGGAAGGCCTCCTTTGCGCCTTCCAAGCGCGAGGTAGCGTTCAGGTCTCTTAGCCTCAGCAGAAAGCGGTTAGCAAGACGAGGCGTGTTCCTAGACCTTCGCGCCACTTCCACCGCGACTTCGTCAGAAATGGCAACCCCAAGCCGCCTTGCGCTTCGTTTCACTATCTCCTGTATCTGATCTTCGGGGTAATATTCGAGGGTTGCCACGAAGCGAAATTGGCCCACCAAGCCCGCGGGGACTTTGGAGAGATCAGTAGCAGTAGTCGTGGCGATGATGTGAATGGGCTGAAGTCGCTGAGGGTAAGGATATGATACCCCTGGCTCGTAGAACCTGCCCTCTTCGACAGCAGTGTAGAGAGCGGTCATAGTGCGCTTGTTGAGCAGGTGTATCTCGTCAATGATGAGGTCCTTGCCAGAGCGGAAGGCGTAGTAGAGCAGCCTCGGAGTAATCGTCTTGAGACCAGACCCATCGGACAGAGTCTCAAAGCGGCGACCAGGCCTGACCAAGAGCTGGGCCAAAGTGGTTTTTCCCAGGCCTGGGGCGCCAGAGAGAAGGACTCTGAGTGTTGACCCAGGGGCTCGTTTCGTCCGGCGGAGCAACTCTACTGTTCGCTTTTGGCCGACGAATTCTTCAAAACTCTTTGGCCTTAAGGTCTCATCCCAGTCCATGTCTTCCTTCGAGGGAAGGGGGCTTACGACTCTAGCTGCTTGGATAATGGGTCTACTCATCTCCATCCCTGCCTGCCAAAAAGATTTGACTTCGGGACCCGTTCGTCCATCGCGGATGGGTCGTCTATGGTGCTGTCTAAACCGCTGGCGTCGATAGGTCTACGCTATGCGGTCACCTTTCTCCAGATTGCACCTAGCGCACAGGAGTTGTACATTCTTCTCGGTGTTGCTGCCGCCCTTTGATACGGGGATGATGTGGTCGAACTCCAACTCTTCGGTGCTGCCGCACTTGACGCAACGGCCGCCATCCCGCTCCCATACCAGCAACCTAACTTCCTCTGGAATCCTTTGCCGACGTGCTTGCTCAACAGCCTGCTCAGTGGCTGACTTTGCCTTCGCAAGCCTTTCAAACTTTCTCTCTTCTCGCCTCGCTTTCTCCCACAACAATAACTTCACCTCTTCGTCAGAGTAGCCTCTGCTTTCCCAGAAATCATCACTATACCACCACAACTTGCGCTCTGGCTCATTCTCCTTACCCACGAAAAGGGGGTCTTCTCTTTGATAGACTGAAGCTTTTTCAAATACACTGGGGGTCATGCACAGCAACCAGTCCTCTCCCCATTCGACTAAGTACCACTCCCGGCGGCCTATTAGATCATCCTGGCGAAATCTGTCCAACTCTTCGCCATGCTGGGCTTCCGCCAGTTGTTTCACGTCCATTTCAACCAGGAGGAGATCGCGTAGTGCATCGCCTAGGCTTTCAGCGATAAATTGACCGTCCTCCTCGTCCAGCGTCCAAGCCGTTCTTAGCCCACCGTACAAGGGAAGGTTCACAACGTCGGTGCCCAACCTGACCTTGGCCTTTTTGAGGCTTTTCCTCATCTCTCCCCCCTTCCCCACCGCTGCGTAAGGCTGTTGACGAATCGCCTTGTCGCCATGTCGATATGGATGGGCCAAGCACCAACATTCAGCACGAGTGGCCTCCACCGCTGCTCATCGCAAGTCTGTCACTTTCCTAATCTCTAGTGCAGGGATTGCTACATCCCATTCCGCTTCCCAATACCCACCTCCAGCGATTCTGAACTTTTCCGAGACCGGCTCGAAATTGTCACCGTATACTGTTACCGTCAGGACATAGCTTGCACTTCCGCGAAAATCCAAGCGATCTACGCAGCCTCTTGGTTGCTGGTCAAACTCAAACCTGACGAATCTTTCCTCTTGCTCGCGACACGAGAGGACATTGCAGAATTCGCACTCTCCAACTGCTATATCGAGAGGATGAAACTGAAGGGGGCCCCAAGGAGGTGATACCCATCCTAAGACCAATGGCTCGAATCCCAGCAAAGGTTCCCCATCCCCGGTCGTGGCCTCTGCCAACTTTACCTTGCAACCTCGAGCGGTAGATTTGCCCCTGTTCAAAATGCGAATCCGAAACCACCACATCCGCCCGCAATCTTCACCAGTCTTAGGGTCAACCCACCTCTCCGTCAAGAAGGGTGAACCGTAGTAACTTTCTATCTTGACATCGGGTCGCCAAAGCCAACTTCGGAACCTCTCCCCAAACAATGCGACTGCTGCTACCACCAGATTGCCTAGCCCAGACACTACAAGTGGCCAATCGATTCGCATGTCACTCTCCCTTTGCTATCAGAGCGTAATTCCCGACAGCACAGAACCCGGAGCCTAAAGCATCTTCGTCTCGTTGATGGTCAAGACGAACTCGCAACCCAGGAAGCGCACGGCTCGCCGGGTCATAAGCATCCTGCTCATGAATATCTCGAAATACTCCATCACGCTCGATATCTCCGTGTCCACCTTCAACTCCAAGGTGATAGTCTTATTCTCCGCGTCCACCCGCACGAAGGAGCGCTGGGCGGCGTAGTTGACCCGGTCGTGTATGTCGAAGGCGATCATATCCTCGTGCTGCACCCGCGAGCGGTGGACATCGGCCTTGTCGGCGATGATGACCGCCGCCGTGATCTCGCTCACCGGCTCTCCTCGCTCCTCCTCGTGGTTGCCGATGGCGGCCATGACCATAGCCGTCTCCTTAGGCTCCATCCCCAGACGCCGCAGGATGTCCATGGCGATGAGGGCGCTGGCGCTAGCGTGAGCCTCGCGGTGAATGGCGTTCCCGATATCGTGGAGGTAGGCCGCTATGGCCGCCAGTTCCGCCACCCTCTCCGGGTAACCGAGGCGCAAGAGGACGTTTTGGGCGATATTGGCCACCAGGCTGCAGTGTCTCTCACCATGCTCCGTATAGCCCAATGTCTTTAACTGCTCATTGGCCGATTCCAGGAAAGCAGCCACCTCCTCATCCCGCTTCACCTCATCCAGGGTAACTATCCGTTCCTTCGTTCCCTTCGATTCCTTTGGCTTCCTATTCGATTTAGCCATGCTAGTCACCTATACCTCCAAATTCAGAACCCCATCTACAAAGGGGTATGTATGATCGCAGTTCAGGCAACCCATCGCCTCGCTCCTCCTGGCCAACGAGGAGCCGCAGCGGGGACAGAGGAGAACCTCCAAGAGGTTCTGGAGAGGCTCCCCTCCAGGAGAACCCCTCTTCTCAGCCCATACCAGATCATAGCACTCCTGCCACCGGTTCATATGCACATCCTCCAGGGAGAGGGAGGCCAATAGACCCTTGAGTTCGCCCCCTTCGAACGTGCGGCCAGGAAAGAAGAGGACATCGCGACCCACCCGATTGCTGAGTAGGAGAACTCCGCCTGGGGCCAAGACCCGCGCCATCTCCCCCAGGGCAACTCGCTGGTGGGGCAGGAACTCCAGGGCCTCGATGCAGGTAACGGCGGCGAAAGAACCATCGACGAAGGGCAGCCGAGTCGCGTCCTTCCAGATCAAAGACACCCGGCCTCCATACCCCTGGGCCTTCCCCCTCGCCACCCGAAGCATAGGAAGTGAAGCGTCCAAACCCACTAGCCAGCCTTCGAACCCTGGACGGCGCAAGATAGCCAGGAGCATCCTCCCCGTGCCCGTACCCACATCGAGGACGGGAGGACACTTCCAGCCCCTAAGCCTCCTCTCCAAAGGTACAGCCAGGTGCCAGGCGTCCTCGGCCGCGTCGAACTCCTTGATCTCATCGTAACTCTTGGCCCCCCAATCGTAAAGAAGCCGCACCACTCTAGGGCCCAGATAGACCCCCTCGGTAAGGACGAACAGCCAATACCCCAAACCGGCCAGGAGAAGCGCCAGAGCCGCCCAGATCGCGAACCTCATATGGCCACCGCCAAAGCCCCAACCATCATCCCCGTCAGGGCGAAGAATTGAGTGCGGCGCAGATAAAAGTCACGTCGCTTGAGTACCGGTTGAAGCAACATCTGGGGCAGGAGCAGAAGAGCCGCGACCCCCGCAAGTATCGGCTCCTGGGTCAGAAACAGAACCGTTACCCCGAAGATCTGCGCCACATTGAGGACCCTGAACCCTCTATCCCGTTCGCCCTCATCTATGCTTTGGAGAGCGTAAAGAAGCCCGGTATAGATTAGCGCCCAAAGGAACGCCTCGCCATGTCGCTGGGTCGCTACTTGAGGGATGAGGGGCCTGAAAGCCAGATAACCCACCAGCCAAGCCACACCCCCTGTGTAGCAGGCTCGAAGCAGCAGGCTCGGCTCCCTGCCACCATGTAAACGTAGAGATTCCCAAGCCACCAAGATCAAAGCCACGGCTATGAGCATGACTACGCTCCGACCCAAAAGGATAGCCAGAACAGTGGTCAAGGGAAGGGCGAAGGCTATACCGGCCAGAGGGGCTTCGAACCTGGGCCAGACCGAAGACCACCAAGATAGCCGCTCCTCCGCCCAACGGACGAGCCTATCGGCCAAGGAGCCAGGCAGAGTATAGGGTGGCGGGGAGAGCCTGGCCTTTGATGGTTCAATGAGAGAGGTGGGGTTGGAGGGAGAGACTATGATAGATGCCTCCCGCCAGACCGTCCCCAGGAGCGGATCCCCTAGAAAGAGAGACAAAAGAAGAACCAGAACCGTCCTTCCGTTGAACCCCAGCCTCCCGGAGGCCAAACTGCCACAGAGAACCGCCCAGGCTGGCCCCAGCCAGATGCGAGGCTTGGCCCACCAAGCCCCCAGGCCCAATAGAACGCTCTCTACCCCCCGCTCCTCCAAATCCAAACACCCACTCCCCAATGATCTTTCGGTAATTATACCATTAACGCTTTCTTCCAGCCAAAATACCTGAAGTAAAAAGAAGGGAGAGGGGTACCCCCTCTCCCTTGAACGGCACTGAAGGGCAGGCTACGATTCAGAGGGCTCTTCTCCCTCCTCCTTAGGCGCTTCCTCAGCCGCAGGCAAAGACGGTGCCTCCTTGGGGATAGCGGTAACCGGTGGATAAGGGCTTGCCCCAAAGCGAGTGAGGATCACCGCCCCCAACCCCCAGGAACCGGCCACTAAGGTGAAGAGGAACCCGATGCAAAGAGGCGTAGCGGAAACGAGGGTGATGAGAAAGATGCCCAGGAGGACAGAGGCCAAGGGCTCCGGCTGGGCGACCTTCACCGCTTGAAGCAGCCTCTCCCCCACTACCGAGCCCAAGACTATCCAGCCGTAGATGGCTGCCGCCGCCAAGGCTATGAAGAGGAGCAGCCAAGCCACCCAGCCGATGCAAACGACAATGAAAAGGATGGGAGTGAGGAGCAAGAAGACGAATAGGGTAAGGAACCCCACCCCGATGCTGGGGAAAGGCGCTCCCTTAACCGTGGCGCTCACCACCTTCACCTGTTCCGGCAGGAGAGCCACCACCAGTAGGCCCAAGGCCATGAGGGCCATCAAGGTGACCAGGGCTCGGAAGGCGCGAGAGATAAGGCCGGCGAGGGGAGTTATCCTCCAACCCCAGTCTCCGCCCCATCTCCAGCCATAGAAAGGCTCAAAGCGGACCTCCGCCCCTTCCACCACCTGGCCACCCACATACGCTCCCTCTGGCTGCTCCACCTGGCCAAAGACGGCGACCGCATCGTTGCCGATTCGAGCGGTGGGCTTCAAATAGATATTGCCGCCCACGCTGACCACATCGCTATCCACCTCTCCGGCGACTGTTACCCTGCCCCCGATGGCTGCCAGATCCCCCCTCACACGCCCTCCCTCATCCACGAGCACATCGCCACCGAAAACCACGGCATCGCCATCTATCCGCCCGTCGGCCTCCACGGTGAGATCGCCGCCAAAGATGACCAGATCGCCTTCCAATTCCTGGCCGGACTCCACCGTGTAATCCTGCCCGAAGATGACTCGGCCCTCATCGCCTCCCTGGGCAAAGGCCGGGGTGACCACGGCTACGGATAGTAAAGTAGCGATCAGTAACGCCAAAAGTGCCTTCTTCATTTGAACCCTCCTTGATAGTTTTTCAGAACCAAAGGTGCACGCATCACCAATCTAGCCCAGACCATCGTCAACCCTAGCATCAAGAAAGAGTAGAGCAAAAGGAGCCCAGGGGGTAAAGCACCCAGAGTCGCGCCCAAGAGGAAGGAGCAAGTCTGGGCCAAGGTGGTACTCGTTTGCATGAACATGCGCGAGAGATTGAACCCTAGGTTTATGAGGGAAGCGGGCGCGGCCAGCGTACCCCACCAAGGAGCCACGAGTCCTATAACGGAAAGGAAAGCCAAGAAAGTCAGCATGAGGGATACAGCCACCAATGCAGGAGCGACCCTCGTCAGGCGACGGCGAGCCTCCCTCCGGGCCAGCCTGGCCATCACTCGAGCGGTGAAACCAGACTGCGGCGAGAAGAAAGGCGCTTCTGAGAGAAGCAAGCCCACCTCTTCCAAAGCGGTCAATTCATCCTGACAGTGAGCGCAAACCGCCAAGTGCTCCTCCAGTCGCCGCTTCTCTTCCCCCACAAGTTCCCCATCCAAATATGCTGGGATCAGTTCTCCTCGATGGACTATTTAAGGTATCTCCCCTATAGCCACGCTTGAATGATGAGAGGTGGATTCTCTCTACTCCCCTAACGTTTGGGCCAACATCCTTCGGGCTCGATGCAACCTGGACTTCACCGCTCCCTCTCCCAACCCCATAACCTCCCCGATCTCCTGACAGGAGAGATCGTTCCAATAGTAGAGAATGACCACCAGCCGATAATGGGGAGGGAGACGCTCAAGCAGTCGCCGGATCTCTTCCCGCTCCTCCTTCCGTTCCATCTCCCTTTCCGGGTCTCGGCCAGTTGAAAACCAACGTCCAGGGGGGGTATCCTCCAAGGATATCGTCCAGCGCCGGCGACGGAGCCGGTCGATGCAGTGATGGGCGGCGATGGCCAGAAGCCAAGAGGAGAATTTGCGTGCCGGATCGTAACTGCGCAACCGAGAGTAGGCACGTAGGAAAGTCTCTTGGGCGGCGTCCTCGGCATCTTCGGCGTTCCCCAGCATCCGATAGGCCAGATTATAGACCGATGTCTGGTAACTCTCCACCAAGCGGGCGAAGGCTTCTCCATCACCGGCCAGCGCCTCCCGGACCCAGCCGCTCTCCTCCTCCCTGTCCTGAGCCTCGTCGAAGGGCATGCCGTTCCCCTGCATAGTAGTATACGTATTATAGCGCAACCAGGTTTCAAGCCCAAAGTACCCTGGCCGTTGATAAGGGGTCCAAACCCTGGTATAATATGGGCCATAGTCACTTCCCTATCCCTACGGGATCCTGTAAGGACATGAATCGAGCGAGGAGGCAACCATGTACCAGCGGATAGTGATCGTGGGGCGTCTAGGGGCCGATCCCGAGATGCGATACACCCCCAGCGGCGCCCCGGTGACTACCTTCCGGGTAGCCACGAACCGTCGTTACACCGATAGCGAAGGGAGCTCCCACGACGAGACCACCTGGTTCCGGGTTACAGCCTGGCGACGTCTTGCGGAGACCTGCAATCAGTACCTAGCGAAGGGACGCCTGGTTCTGGTCGACGGACGTCTCAACCCCGACCAATCCGGCAACCCCCGCATCTGGACCGGCAAGGATGGTGTTGCCCGTGCCTCCTACGAGCTCACTGCCACTACCGTCAAGTTCCTAAGTCCGAGGGGAGAGCCAGTCGCCGAGGTCGGCCTGGGCGAGGAGTTTCCCGAAGAGGAGATCCCCTTCTAACTCCTCATGGAGCGTATGAAAGTATCCCTTTGGGAAACGATAACCCTTTGCCAGACTCAAGTGGGTTGGGTAGGTTTACTCCTCTCTCCTCGAGGGGTACGAGCCCTCACGTACCCCTGCCCCTGCGTGGAGGAGGCGCTGGCTAACCTCCAGAAGCGCTGGCCCGAGGCCTCATTTGAAGAACCGGCTGCCCAGGAGTTGAAGGAGGAGTTAAGGTGGTATTACGCCGGGGAGCCGGTGACCTTCTCGGCGAAACTCGACCTCGAAGGCTACCCTCCTTTCCAACAGCGGGTTTGGGCCGCTACCTCTCGCATCCCCTATGGTCAGACTCGCACCTACTCTTGGATATAGGGAGCCCAGAGTATGAAGGCGGACTCCCCACGGGCAACGAACCCTGGATTAGCACGTTCCTGCCATCCACGATCGCTCGAATGTCCAAGGCCTCCAAGACTCGCCGTTTCTGGTCGAAGTCTAGGCCTTCAAGGTTCCGGCTCGCCCATTCACAATAGGCCTCGATGCTCTCCCTGCGCTCCACAGCGCTCGAGATCGCGGTCATTCGACGCTCCAGTTCCCTGTGCCTATCCGCAGCTCTTCTCTGAGCCTCCTTGAGCGTCTTTGTTTCCGCTTGTAATAGCTTTTCGTCGTATTCCCCTACTCGGTAAAGGTAGATCAGGTTGCGCTCCTGCTTCTCCAGGCGCTCGATTTCCCCCTTCGCCTCCTTCAATTCGTTCTCGACCATCTCGGCTCTATCAACCCGGTTCCGCGCCTGCACAACTCCCCAGATCACCTCCGGCTGTAACAAAGCCCTCTTAACTTCGCCCCATACCAAAGACTCGACCTCACGCGCCCTGATCGCCTTGGAGCGGCAGCGTTCCGGCCCGAACTCCCTCCCGCGATGTCGACACACGTAATATAGATAGTGGGGAGGCATCGGCTGGCCGCGCATCGCCCAGCCGCAAGCACATCGGATGCGTCCGGAGAGCAAGTACTGATGTTTGCGATTGCGCGGCGAATTGACAGCGTTCTGGCGCAGTTGGTGCTGGGCAGCCTCAAATAGTTCCTCGGAGATAACAGGGGGCGTAACACCTGGCAGATACACCCACTTCTCCCTCGGACGCGTCTTTCTTGCCGTCTTCTTGCGCCGCATTTTCTTTGGGTCCCTACGGCGATATGATGGCTCGACTCCCTTCGTACGAAATACATGGGTAGATCCCGTATAGTCCCGCCGGTGGAGGATGCGCCAGATCGTACTCGTGCCCCATAGCCTACCACCCTTCGGGGCCGGAGTCCCTTCCTCCTGCAAGCGAATGGCAATAGCCCGAGCGGTCATCTGCTCTTCGACCACCCATCTGAAAACCTTCCTGACAATCTCAGCCTCCCGCTCATTCACCACTCTTCTACCTTGCCCCGGTCCCTTGCCATGGATGTAGCGATATCCGTAGAGGTTGTAACCCCCCACAATGAGGCCCCTCTCGGCACGCGCCCGCAGTCCTCGCCTGGCACGATCCCGAATCCTGATGGCTTCCAGTTTGCTGGCATAGCCCCGGACATAGGCGATCAGTTTCCCCTCTTCACTGGTGTCGAGAGGCTCCTGAGCGAAGAAGATTTGCATGCCTTGCTTCTCCCACTCATCTACCAGTAACAGGAAGTGCAGAGGGTCTCTGGACAGCCTATCATTGGAATAGACGAATATGGCACAGATGAGCTCCTGCTTCGCCACGGTGCGCAAGCGGTCCAGTTGCGGTCTCTCCAGGTCTTCCCCGCTCCAATCCTCCCGGAAAACAAACTCGGGCGTCACAGAATACCCCTTCTCAGCGGCCAACCGCATGAGAGTCGCAACTTGGCTCTCTAGGCCCGAGCCCTCCTCCATCTGCTGACTGGTGCTCACCCGGGCATATATGGCAGCTTGCTTCATATGCCGCCCCCTTCCTCGTCTACAACCGCCTCGGGCTCCATTGTAAGGGGCGCGTCTCTATCAGTCAAGTCAGGGTCACGAAGTAGGAGGTCAAAGAGCTCACGTAACAGCCACGGATTTCCAGACTTCCGCTCCCATCTGACCTCGACTACGACCAGATCACCTGAAGTATCCTTCGTTCCACGTTCCCTTCTGTCTTCCGACCCGTTCGTCCCGTCGGAACGCATCGATATTCCTCACTCACACTCAGCCGGTACTCAGTTCCTCAGCCGTTACTCTTACTTCTCTCAGCGTTCTTAGCGACGGTGATGTTCCCAGCCGCATCCTTCTCGTCCAATAGATCTCGATACCCGCCAGGCAGTTTCAAGACCTCATTCTGTCAACAGGCTCCTATTCAGCCTGTAAAGCACAAAGGTGCCGGTTCTTTATGTCAAGCTTTCTCGCACCCACAAGGGCATTCACGACTCTGTCTTTACAGAGCGCTCTCAATCTGAGACCATCTTGCTGTGTCGGCAGGCGCCTACAGATGAAAGCAGTGCGTCGGCAGCATGGTGAGGTGAGCACATCTCGACCATGCTCTTCCTTTGGCTTTCGACGCTGCCCGCCCCTGCCCCATTCGGTGTCGTGGAAAACGATCACGCTCGATCGCCTTGGATTAGTGGGACCACGGCCGCTCGTCGCGACCGATAGGTAGCACCCAACCGCCATCTGGCACTCTGCCGGTGGAAATTTACGTCGTAAAACTAAGACAGCGCTCCCTTGGACAGACTCTGCGTATACAACCAGCTGGGAAGCTCGTGCCCAGGGTGTCCTGCAGTTCCGCTTGGTGTCAAGGCAGCACGTTGGCTCAGCCCGGCGGGTATGCCCACGGGGCACGAGCAGCCGCAGTCCTTTGGCCTCTCTATGATGATCTTGTCCTACGAATCTCCCCATCAGTGACTCTGTCAAGGGCGACACCCTCTCCCTTGTCTTTCGGAAGTCGGCACGGGCTCGCCCCTCGAGTGTTCGCACTGGGTTCGCCATTGCGCCTACTTTGAGGGAACGGCCGTTCGGGCTGAACAAAAAAACCTCGCCATTTCGGCGAGGTAATGGATGAGCGCACCTTCGAGGGCCAGGGTCCGGGGGAGACCGTTTACTAGAGTCAGTGCTGATTTGGCGTGGCTGCGCCCTTGGTGACGATGTGGGCATGATTAGTCGGCGCTCCGATGGTTTTGAAGTCCACCTTCCTTACAATGCTAGAATTCGTGCCAGGGACAGGCTCTCACATCGGGCCTGCATGAAGGTCTCAGTAACTTGAAAGTGATCGGCCATCTCCGCGAGGTCCATCCGCTGGGCCAGGCAGGCCCTCAATTCCTCCTCGGGTACCAGGAGATGGAAGGCGAACTCGCGAGCCTCCCTCTCCTGCGAGAGGGTTCGTTGAAGGTCGGTGCGGTTCAGAGAGAAGAGTTGGTTTCCAGCGTGCAAGAAGTGATGTCCTAGCACATGGGCGATGAGCTCTCGGAAGTATCTAGCATTGGCTATGGAGTCCTTGATCCCGATGTCGCGTCCGACGATCACTTCAGGAACCCGGCCCGCGAACGGGAAACGGGTCACTTCCAGATCCTCAGCCTCCAGGATCGCTTCTAGATCCAAGGGTGTGGAGAGTTCATATTTCTCCCGGATATGGGCAGCTCGTTGGGATGCGACTGACATGAGTGTGCTCGATTCCGCCTCTTGTGCGGGCCCGTCTGGGCAGAAAACCGTAGGCCGGTCAGGTAGATTCGCCCCGCTTCGACAGGACGAACTGAATGTAGTCGAAGACTGACTTCTTCTCCTCCGGCGTCATACCCTCGATATGGTTCATCATGACCAGGAGGCTGGGCTCCGACTTGGGGAAGGAGCCCACGATGATCTCCTCCACCGGCACCCCCAAGGTATGGGCTATGGAGAGGGCCACGTGCATGTAGACGTTTTCCTTCTGGTCGGTCTCGATCTTGGAGATGAGACTACGGTCCACCTGGGCCCTGGCGGCCAGTTCATCCTGGGTCCAGCCGTGGACGTCCTGTCTGAGATACCGGAGCTTTGAACCGTCGATCTCGTACTTCATCTCTCCTCTGAGAGAAGGATACCAC
>DAOULQ010000033.1:0-26368 GCA_034419095.1 Anaerolineae bacterium
TGATGGGGCCCCGCCCCGTCCTTGCCTTGATGCAGAAGGTCCTTCGCATCGAGGCCATCACCATCGCGCCCTTGCTGGTCAAAGATAAAGTGGTCGGGGCGATAACCTTCCCTACCCCACCGCAAGAGGAGATCACGGAAGAGGAAAGACGACTGATCACTATGTTCGCCAACCAGGCAACCATCGCCATCGAGAACGCTCGATCCTATGAGAGACTTAAGGAACAGAACCTGCATACCATCTCCGCCTTGGCTGCGGCCGTGGAAGCCAAAGACTCCTATACCGGCGGTCACTCCGAAGGGGTCACTCAGTTCGCTGTAGCCATCGCCGAGGAAATGGGGCTCTCTGATGACCAGATTGAAGATTTGCGGGTCGCTGCGTTGCTCCACGACATCGGTAAGATCGGGATCCCCGATTCTATCTTGAACAAACCCGCCCGGCTCACCCCTACCGAGTTCCTCGTGATCCAGGCTCATCCGGTTATCGCCGCGGAGATTGTAGGCAAGATCAAGGCTCTTGCCCATCTGGTCCCTGCAATCAAGCACCACCACGAGCGGTACGATGGAGAGGGCTACCCCGATGGGCTCAAGGGGGAAGATATACCCCTTATGGCTCGCATTCTGGCCGTGGCCGATGGCTTCGAGGCCATGACCTCCGACAGGCCCTATCGCAAGGCTCTAACCGAGGAGGAGGTCCTGGCAGAACTAGAAAAGGGTGCAGGCAGCCAGTGGGATCCCAAGGTGGTTGAGGTACTAGTGAAGAAAATCATGAAGAAGAAAGGGGCTAGAAGCCGGTAGGATCCCCTGTTGTTCATCTATCCCGCAACACATAGAAAACCAGATAGTTTCCCAATCTCCTCAGGATAGCACACTCTTTTTTTTGGATCTTTTCACTTCCCACCTAAATTCTCCCAAGTTCTATCCCCTTGCCAGAAGTGACCAAAAAGCGTAAGATGAGGGTGAAATGTCTCGCAAATTAGTAGGTAGTCTTGTCTTCTCTCTATTTCTGTTGGGCGGGTGTGTGGCGAGACCGCAGGAACCGCCAACGCCCACCACTCCTGCCTATATCGGCCAGGTATATGAAGGGGGCATCTTGGGGTATATCTGGAACCTGACCGATATCCGATGTGAAGTTCAGCCCGATAGGGTGCGGTTAGTGCTGGGGGGGGAAGGGGGCGAAGAGGGTATCCCCCACTTTGAACTGGTTGAGGTTTATAATGACCAGGTGCTCTTTCCCGTAGCCCCGGACCAAGAGGCTTATGACCCCTCCTGGGGGGAGGCCCGCATCGATATCACCATCAGCGACCTCTATGCTTGGGATTATCCACTGAATGAGAAGTTGCCCCTTGTCCTTCCCGATGACCCCTTGGTCACTAAGATCGGTCTCTATCCCACCTATGACGATGCGCTCCTGGGCTTCTCCATCGGCTTGAAGCGTGCTGCGCTGTATGAGGTCTCGGCTTCGGAGAGCCCAGCGCGGATAGTTATCGAGGTCCTTAGATGAGCGATCTTTTCGAGTATGGCCGCCGAGAGGAGATAGCCAAGGAGGCACCTCTGGCGGTTCGCGTGCGGCCCCGCACTCTGGAGGAGTTCGTGGGGCAAGAGGAGATAGTGGGGCCGGGGAAACTCTTGCGCCGGGCCATCGAGGCCGACCAACTCTCTTCGATTATCCTCTGGGGGCCGCCCGGCTCGGGGAAGACCTCTTTGGCTAACGTCATCGCTAACACCACCCGATCTTATTTCACTGGCATCAGCGCTGTCCTGGCTGGGGTGAAAGAATTGCGTCAATTGATCGCCGAAGCCAAGAACCGGCGAAGCATGTATGGCCAGCGGACGATACTCCTCATAGACGAGATCCACCATTTCAATAAGGCCCAGCAAGACGCGTTACTCCCCCATGTGGAAGATGGGACGCTCATCCTTATCGGCATCACCACCGAGAACCCCTATTTCGAGGTGATCTCCCCCTTGGTCTCCCGTTCCCGGGTCTTTCAACTCAAACCCCTAAGCGATGAGGAGATGGAGACCATCCTGCGCTCGGCCTTGGCCGATGGCGAGCGGGGTTACGGTACACTTACGGTGGAGGTGGATGAGGAGGCGCTGGCTCATCTGATCCGCGTGGCTGGTGGCGATGCTAGGGTGGCGCTGAACGCCCTGGAGTTGGCGGTGGAGACCACCCCTCCTGGTGGAGATGGTGTGATCCATGTGGATATCGACGTAGCCCAGGACTCGATCCAGAGGCGGGCGCTCCTCTACGATAAGGACGGGGACGCCCACTATGATACTATCTCCGCCTTCATCAAGAGCCTGCGGGGTTCGGACCCTGATGCGGCCCTCTACTGGCTGGCCAAGATGATCTACGCCGGGGAGAACCCGGAGTTTATCGCTCGCCGGATGATCATCTTCGCTTCGGAGGATATAGGCAACGCTGATCCCCAGGCTCTGGTGGTGGCCACCTCCGCGGCCCAGGCCCTGGAATGGGTAGGGCTGCCGGAGGCCCAGTACAACCTAGCCCAGGCGGCCATCTATCTATCCACCGCCCCCAAGAGCAACTCCACGGGAGCCTACTTCAAGGCCCTGGCCGATGTGGAGGAAGAGGGGAAGACCGAGGTGCCCGACCACCTGAAAGACCCCCACCGAGATAGGAAAGCCTTTGGTCATGGGGAGGGGTACAAATACCCCCACAGTTACCCCGGCCACTACGTCAAGCAGCAGTACCTGCCCGACGAATTGCAGGGCCGCCGCTACTATGAGCCCTCGGAGCAGGGGTACGAGAGAGAGATCAAGAAACGGATGGAGGAGTGGAGGAGAAGAGCCAACCTGGGGGGCATTGGTGGAAAGGAGGAGCGATGAGCGAGGAGCACAAATACAAGTGCCCGTACTGTGATTGTGAGGACCGGATAGGACATATAGAGTCATTCACAGAGCCTCCAATCGAATGGCAGAAAATGGGTGACGAATGGAAGCAGGTATCCCCAACAACAATTTGGGGTGGAGACAAGCTCTATTACTGCCCCGAATGCCACAAGATATTGCCTAGGGATGCATGGGTAGAATTTGAATGGGAGAAAATCGAGAGTAGAAACTAGCCAACGCCCCTAGGCCAGCCAAGAGGAGAGGAATAACGGGCGGGGACAGGCCCCGCCCCTACAACGATTATGTGTAGGGGAGGCCCTTGCCTGTCCTGAGGGACTAAGGATGGCCTCCCGCAGAAATCAGCGCTTGTGCTGGATTTTAAAATCCAGCACAAGCATCAATACGTGTAGGGCAGGCATGAGTCTCGTAAATGTGACACGACCCCCTATCATAACTAGTTGCCCGCTTATGGGTTCTTATTGTAAAGTGTAGCCGGAGGGTCTGATGTCTAAGATCGCCATCGTTACCGATAGCAGCGTCTGTTTGCCTGATGAACTGATAAAGAGATACGGCATTCATATCGTCCCCACCCTTGTCCGCAAAGGGCAAGATTTCTTCAAAGATGGGGTAGAGGTCACCTGCCAGCAGGTCTATCGCTGGCTTCGTGAGGGAGATCGCCTCTACACCTCCCAGCCTTCCGTGGGCGACTTTCTCAACTTCTTCAGCGAACTGAGCAAAAAGGCAGAGAGCATAATCTCCATTGTCCTCACCGGGGAGTTGAGCGGCACCTATAATTCGGCCGTAGGCGCGGCTAAGATGTTGGCCGATATTCCCATCCAGGTTCTCGACTCCCGTACCATCTCCATGGCCCACGGTTTCATCGTCTTGGCAGCCGCCAGGGCTATCGAGGCTGGCAACAGCCTGGCCGAAGCGGTAGAGAGGGCCAAGGCGATGATCCCCAAGGTGAACCTCCTTGCGGCGCTGGAGACTCTAGAGTATGCCCATCGCAGCGGTCGCGTCCCCGGTATCGCTGCTTTGGCCGGGTCGCTTCTGAAGATATGTCCGATATTGGAGGTGAAGGACAACCAAATAAAGGTCTTCGCCACGGTGAGGACTAAGAGGAGAGCCGTGGAGCGGCTTTTGGAGGAGGCGAAGAGAAGGGTGGGGGAGAGTCCAGCGCATGTGGCCATCGTTCACGGCGATGTTCGAGAGGAAGCGGAAGGGCTCAAAGAGCGGTTAGCTCAACACTTTAACCTGGTGGAACTGTACATAGCAGAGATTCCTGCCGTCTTGGGGGTCCATACGGGCCCTGGGGCCCTGGGTCTGGCTTTCTATAAAGAGGAGTAATAACGTGGAAGAAACGCTGATCCTTACCGCCCTGGCCTCCTGAAAGAGGGGACACGAGTCCCATGAACGGGAGGGAGCAACCCCTTTACCATAACTAGTTGCCCGCTTGCGGGTTTTTGTTATAGACTCTAGCCGGAGGGCACGATGTCTAAAATCGCCATCGTCACCGATAGCGCTGTCAGCCTGCCTGATGAATTGCTGAAGAGGTACGGCATCCACATCGTCCCCACCCTTGTCCGCAAAGGGCAAGAGGTATTCCGAGATGGGATAGATGTCACCCGTCAGCAGGTCTACCACTGGCTCCGAGAGGGCCATCGCCTCGCCACCTCTCAGCCCTCGGTGGGGGAGTTCATGCAGGTGTTCCACGAACTGAGCCAAAAGGTGGGGGGCATCGTCTCCATCTTGGCCTCCGCTGACCTCAGTGGCATCTATAGCTCGGGCTTCAACGCCGCCAAGTCCCTGGAGGGGTTCCCCATCCAAGTTATCGACTCTCGTACCCTTTCCATGGCTCAAGCGTTTGTCGTCCTGGCAGCGGCGAGAGCGGCCGAGGCAGGAGCCACCTTTGTCCAGGTCGTGGAGGCGGCCAAAGCGATGATCCCCAGGGTGAACCTCTTGGTGGCGCTGGAGACCCTAGAGTATGCCCATCGCGGTGGCCGCGTTCCCGCTATCGCTGCCTTGGCCGGGTCGCTTCTGAAGATATGCCCCATCGTAGAGGTGAAGGAGGGCCAAGCAGGCATCTTCGCCACGGTGAGGACTAAGAGGAGAGCCGTGGAGCGGCTTTTGGAGGAGGCGAAGAGAAGAGTGGGGGAGAGCCCGGCCCATATGGCCATCATCCACGCCGGTGTGCAAGAGGAAGCGGAAAGGCTCAAAGAGCGGGTGGCCGGCTCTCTCAACCTGGCTGAACTCTATGTGACGGAGTTACCTCCGGTCCTAGGGGTGCATGCAGGGCCTGGGGCCTTGGGGCTGACTTTCTACAAAGAGGAGTAATAACGTGGAAGAGACGCTGATCCTTACCGCCCTGGCCTTTCTCTTGCCCGCGGGGATAACTATGTTAGCAGCCGCCTCCTCAATGGAAAAGGAGGCGAAGGATACGGCCCTGATGGGGCTTTTGGCCATCCCTTTGGCGGTAATAGCCTACGCCTTGCTGGGGTTCGGTCTTCAGTTCGGGGGGCGGGGAGTGGTCTCCGACCTACCTGGAGCCGAGGGCCTGGTTCGAGAATGGTCGCCTCTGGACGTGAAAGGGGGTCCTGGCTGGGGGGCCATAGGTCTAGGTGGGTTCGGGGTACTAGGAGGCAACTTTGGCGGGGATTTGCTTTCCCTCTTCCTTTTCCAGGCCGCCTTAGTAGCCACAGCAACGGCTATCCCCCTCCTCTCCCTGGCTAGGAGATTGAAATTCCCCTTCCTCTTGCTCATCTCTTGCTTCACCAGTGGTATCCTCTACCCCCTCTTCGGCAATTGGGTTTGGGGTGGGGGTTGGCTCTCACAACTGGGGAATAACACCGGCTTGGGCCATGGGTTCATCGATTTTGCCGGTGCGGGCACGGTCCATCTATTAGGAGCCGAGGTAGCCCTGGCGGGGATACTGATCTTCGGCACCAGGCTCACGAGACGCCGACGGCCCGTGGCTCCTCCCCCGGTCCATCTCCCCTTGTTGGCTCTTTTGGGTACCTTCCTTCTCCTCATAGGTTGGGTAGGGGTGGCTTTGGGGAACCCCCTCCTCGATGGAACCTTGCCTTCCGCCCAGATTGCGCTCAACCTGATGCTTTCGGCTTCGGGGGGGCTATTGGTGGCCGCCATCTACAGTTGGTTCACCACCGGGGCACCAGAGGCTCTTATCTCCCTCCGCGGCGGAGTGGCTGGGCTGGTGGCCGCCAGCGCTTCCTTTCCCTTTATTCTCCCCTGGGCTTCCCTCCTTGTCGGGGCCATAGCCGGCCTTCTCCTTCCCCTGACCATCTACCTCGTGGAGGTGAAACTGAGGCTGGACGACCCCACTGCGGTTGTGGGGATGTACGCCGTCCCCGGAGTTTGGGGGCTTTTAGCCCTGGGGTTTTTCGCCGATGGGCGGAACGGCGTGGGGTGGAACGGGGTAGGCATTGGCGACTACTTGGGGGTCTCTGGACAGGGTATCTCCGGCTTCTTCGTGGTCCCTGGCTTTCAGCCCGACCCCACACAACTCTACGCCCAATTAGTGGGGCTAGGGGCTCTTGTTCTCCTTTTCGGGGTGGTTTGGCTGGCTTTCCGAGGACTGGATCGCTTGCTTACGCTCTGGCCTGGCGCCGAAATGGAGAGCGTCAAAGGAGCGGGTTCCTCTGGCCATCACGAATAGGGATCAGGAGCCCTCTAAGAGGGCTACCACCTCCTCATCGGTGGTCTGGTCGAAAGCCATATAGAAACTCCCCACTGCCCAGAAGATCTCCGGAGCGTGGAGACAGATCAACCGATCTACCTTCCTTTTGAGCCGCTCGATAGTTTCCTTGGGCCCCACGGGAATGGCCAAGATCAACTCCTCTAAGTCGGTCTTCTGCAAAGCGTCGATGGTGGCCTCTATGGTGGCTCCGGTGGCTATCCCGTCATCCACCAAGATCACCCTTCTCCCCTCCAAGTCCGGTGAGGGCTGGTGCCCCCGGTAGCTCCTCATACGCCTTTCTATTTCCTCCCGCTCCCTGGCTGATTGGGCCTCGATGTATTCCTCGGAGACCCCCAGCCGAGAAGCCAAGGAGCGGTCGAGCATAAGAGTGCCATCGCTGGCGATGGCTCCGATGGCTAACTCGGGGTTATAGGGCGCGCCTATCTTGCGGGTGATATAAACATCCAAGGGGGCATCTAAAGCCCTGGCCACCTCTGACCCCACCACCACTCCGCCTCTGGGGATGGCCAGAACGAGAAGGTTCTCCTTGCCTTTCAGGAAGGATAATTCCTCTGCTAGGAGCCTACCGGCCTCCTGGCGATCTCGGAATATCATTTGACCTACCTCTTCTTAGCCCAGGCGATGGCCCTCTCTACCGCCTCAGCAGGGCTTTTGGCTTCCATGATCCCGCTGTACCCCTCTTTCTTCAGGCTCCAGGTGTCCAATCCCACTACCGGGATGCCCAGTTTACGGGCGTGGCCGATCTCCGACAGCGTACCATACCCCCCGCCCACAGCGATGGCCACCTGGGCCGAGGCAACCACGATGACGTTTCTAGCCTGGCCCATCCCCGTGGCGATGGGGATATCGACGTAGGGGTTGGCATCGCTGGGGTTCGTGCCTGGCAGCACGCCCACCGTGGTCCCCCCGGCGCTCTTGGCTCCCCGGCAGGCGGCTTCCATCACTCCCCCCAACCCTCCACAGATGAGAATGGCGCCCTTCTCCGCCAGCCCGCGCCCCACTTCCTCGGCTAGCCTGGAGACCTCCGGCGTGCACTCCCCGGCTCCAATGACAGCGATAATCATCCCCCCTCCAAAGGTATCGTTTCCAGGCGGCTATACTGGGCACCAGAGGGAAGGAGTACGCTTTTCATAAGGCTTATCTCCCCCACCTCCATCTGGCCCAGGTCACCTACAGAGGTGGCGGAGACGATGCCTCCTATGATGCGACGCGCTCCCGCATGAGCCCGCTTCTTGACCCGCCCCAAGGTGAGGTGGGAGCGAAAAGGCCGTCGTTCGGGCTTGAAACCCAAGTTCTCTAGCCTTCCCTCTACCCGCTCCTGCAGCCGTTTCAGCCTGCCTGTCTCCTCCCGCACCCCCACCCAGATGACTCGGGGGTTATTCGCGCTGGGGAAGCAACCGAGGCCAGAGATGTCCATGATGAAGGGACTAAGCCCCGCACAAGCCTCTTTTAGCGCGGCGGTGATCTCCTGGATCCCATCGACGGGGACGTTGCCTAGAAACTTGAGAGTGAGGTGAACATTCGCCGGATCCACCCACCGGAGATGGGGGGTGGTGATCTTCTCCCTGAGGATCTCCTGCACTTGTATCAGTTCGCTTTTTATCTCTTCATTTAACTCGATGGCTACGAAGGTGCGTATCTCTTCCATCTTATTAATTATATCATAGCCTGGGCTGGCTTCCAATACCTCTCGCAGGCCCCTCTTTCTGGGGCTAGGCTGGCGGCATAGGCTCGCACCCGCCGCTCCATGGTCGCTTTTCTTCTGAAGAGATAGAGTATCTGCGACGCATAGAGGGCTATGGCCTCTGTTTTCTCCTCGATAGTGTCGGCTATCCCCTCCAGCGTGGGCGACCACTCTTCCCTATCGCCTAGAGCCAGGAGCAAGGCTTCTTCCCTCTCGGCATAGGGGAAATCCTCATAGTAGGTCACGGGGTAACCTTGCCGCCTCAAGGAATCGCCCGCCCTCTTGGCTATCTGATGGTCCACATGATGGCCCACAGCCAAGGGAGCGTAAAGGAGAGGCTTCTCCTGCCTTTCGGCTGCCTCTTCGATGGCGGAGGCGAGTTCAAGATGCAATCCTTCATCCTGAGGGCGTATCGCTCCGAAGAGAGCCTTATCGCTTCGATAAAGAAACTCGGGGGCCTGTCCTGAGGGTTTTTCCCGAAGGGCTTGTCTTGAGGGTTCCTGTCGAAAGGGGCCTCGATAGAGCGCATCCAGGAAATCGAGGTGAAGGGGGTCTGCGCCTAGATGGCTAAGGGCCGCTCGATCTTCCTGGCGGCGGTGGCCCACGAGGTCAGGGTGGTGGCCCTCTAAGAGGCGGAGGAAACGGGCGAAGGGGGAAAGGTGCTCATAAGAGGGGGTGCCGGCGAAGAGAGTAACCACCAGCACCCTCTCACCAGCCAGGGTCTGTTTCCTTATCAAGCCGCCGCAGGAGAGGACGGCGTCGTCTAGATGGGGGGAGAGGTAGAGATGGTCATACTCGGTTTTCGACACGATGGGTTGCGACCTTTCTTGACTGCTCAACTAAACCGCTAACCAGATTATCATCTCTTCTTGTCACGGTCAAGCCTTGACAGAGGCGCCAACTGTGCTATGATTTGAGGCCAAAGGAGGTAGAAATGAAGCGCGTGGTTCTTTTATCTCTGATTTTGTTTCTGGTGGCCTCTTGTGGGCCTTCGGCGTCACCTGCGCCCACCCCCGAGCCTCGTGGGACTCCTACTCCTACCCCGGCTACCGACGAGGAGGCGATCCTGCAACTCCTAGCCGCTGAGGCGGAGAGGGTGGTGCAGCAAGATATAGACCTATTGATGGAGATATGGGCTCCTGATGCGGTGGTGACCGACGCCAACCATACCCCCGATGACCCAGGTGATGATCGGATATGGGAGGGAGCGGAGGCCATCAAGGAGAGGTATCTGGTCATCGTTTTCCCATCTTTCCCCACCCAGGCGATCCACCCGGACGTGGAACTAAACGTCAGTGGGGATACCGCCGAGGCCATGACCACCACCACCATCGGGATTGATATGGCCCCCAAGGGTGATAAGTGGACCTTCGCCAAGGTCGAGGGGCACTGGTATATCACCAGTTTGACCTTCAACCTGGAGGAAGAGTAGCCGAGAACTGAGCAACTAGCGCAGATTGCAAGCCACTCTGTCAAGAGATGGAGTGGCTTTGTCTTTTAGTGGTGTCAGGAGTTAACTCCCTGATACCACCTTAGTCCGTGTCTCGCGGGCTACGAGCCGACGAGCGTCTCAGGCGGCCAATGCGCCCAGAGCAGCGCCACGAGGATGCCGACGTCCAAGAGGGGCCCCACCACGAACCACGGGTGCCAGTAAAGGACGATCAGTAGCAAAGAGAAGGCCGAGGAAGCGACCGCGATGGTTCGCCACCAGCCCTGTGGAACGAGGATTCCGAAAAACCCGAGGCCGGCAGCGACGAACCCGACCGTCGCTGCCATCCACAGCAGGATGGTGAACGACCGGACCACGGCCTCCCCGAGTCCGAGGCTGGTCAACAGCCACGCGCGATCCGTCAGAAAAGTAGCGGGCCTCGCACTGGGATCATCCGGACGCGGCACCACCACCAACACCGAATGGACCAGCCCGTGAGCGATGAGAAAGCCGCCGATCAGCAATCTCAAGATGCTCATTATGTGTTCCTCCTTTCTTCCGTGGCATTCTGAAACCAGGGGATATGGCTGTCGTATACGCAGGGGAGCAAGCCCACACCTATCGCGTGGTGAGCACCCATGATCCTGAAACACCACGTCAGGAGTTTAGCACGGGCTTCTAGAGGCCAAGAGCGAAGGAGAAAGGCCTAGGGCGGTAGAGGAGGAGAGCCGAAAGCTCCTCTCAGAGTTCAAGCAGGAGGCCATAGAGAGGGCCTTGGGATGGGTTGTCCTTACAGGATCCCGAGGGATAGAGAGGGGTCTAGGCCCCGCTAGCAGCGTAGGGAAAGGAGGGAGCCCAGAAGGGTGGTAAGGACTGGCTGTGGGCGGTTATGAAGTGAGGCACGGATGATGGAGGGAAGAGGTGAGCGCTCCTGTAAGGTAAATGCCTTTCCCATCCCTCGGGATCCCCATGGGACGTGATCCTGTCAGGACAGAAATCCTGACTAAACGTGACGCGATCCCCAAACAAAGCCCATTGTCAGAAGAGCCAAAATATGGTATTATGATAAGTGGTATTTTTCACAAAATGGACCGGTTTGGGTTGGGGAGAATGGTGGGCAGGAAGAAGGTTCCCCAGATCGTAGTGCAGCGTTTGCCCCTATATCTTAGAGCCCTCTCCACTCTAGAAGAGGGGTACCTGATCACCTCTCAAGAGTTAGGGGAGATGTTGGGGATCAGTGCAGCCCAGATACGCAAAGACCTTTCCTATTTCGGTGGCTTCGGGAAGCAGGGAACCGGCTACCAGGTGGGGTATCTCCGCCAGAAACTGCGGGAGATCCTGAGGGTGGACAGGGAGTGGGGTATGGTCTTGGTAGGGGTAGGCGATTTAGGGCATGCTATCGCTCGCTATGGAGGTTTCAAGAAGGAAGGCTTTCACGTGGTAGCCGCCTTTGACAATGATCCGACAAAGATAGGGAAAAAGGTCGATGCTCTGGAGATCATGGATGTAGCCCTTCTGCCTAAGGTTGTAAACCGGATGGGTCTGCGGGTGGGCATCATCGCCGTCCCGGCCAGCAACGCTCAGGAGGTGACTACGACTCTGGTGACCTCGGGGATAAGGGCTATCCTCAACTACGCACCTGTGGCCCTCACCGTCCCCGAAGGGGTACAGGTCTATCAGATCGATCCCCTGATGGGCTTACAGAGCATGACCCACTACTTGGAGGGTTTCTAAAGTTCGGGTAGGCTCTTCTTGAGGAGGTGATAGTTCTCCAGGGCCTTTCCAGCGCCTAGAGCCACGCAAGCCATGGGTTGATCAGCCAGATAGGCCGGGACGACGGTTTCTTTAGCCAGGTGGCGGTCCATGTTGCGGAGGAGGGAGCCACCACCGGTCATCACCATACCCCGGTCGATGATGTCTGCTGCTAATTCGGGTGGGGTTTCTTCTAAGACGGATTTCACCACGGAAACGATAGCCGCCAGGGGCTCAGCGATCGCTTCTGTTACCTCACCGGAGTCAACCTCGATGATCCGTGGCAGCCCCGCTACTTGGTCTCGTCCCCGGGCCTCCATGGTCAGTTCCTCTTCTAGGGATAGGGCGCTCCCTATTTCGATCTTGATCTCTTCTGCCGTACGCTCCCCTACCATGAGGTTGTATTTTCGCCTCAGGTAAGCGGCGATGGCGTCATCCATCCGGTTTCCTCCTACACGAACCGACCCGGCGACTACGATATCGTTCATGGAGATAACGGCAGCCTCGCTTGCCCCTCCGCCTATGTTTATGACCATGTTTCCCGTGGGTGTGTGGACGGGCATCCCCGCGCCTAGGGCCGCAGCCAGAGGCTCAGGGATGAGGTGGGCGTTTTTAGCGCCGGCTTGGATGGCGGCGTCATGTACGGCCCGGCTCTCCACGGTGGTTACTCCCACAGGGACGCTGATCATCACCTCTGGCCGGAAAAGACGGAAACGCCCCACGACCCCGGAGATGAAATAGCGGAGCATCGCCTCGGTGACCACGTAATCGGCGATGACTCCGTCACGCATAGGGCGAAGTACCTCGATACTCTCTGGGGCGCGTCCTATCATAGCCAAGGCTTCCCGTCCTATGGCCACGATCCGGTTGTCGCTGATGGAGAGGGCCACTACTGAGGGTTCTTGGAGGACGATCCCCTTGCCCCGCACATAGACCAAAACGTTCACCGTGCCTAGGTCCACCCCGATCTGTTTTTCAAACATCTCGCCTCTCTAGTGGCCGCTCTCCTCTTCGGGAGGTCTCGCCTCCCGCGGCCTGCGCCTGCGACGAGCCACTTTCAATCGGATTCGGGAGCGACGCAGGGCTCCCTCTATAGCCGCCAGATCAACGCCCTCTGGTCGCTCTCGAAGCAACCTCTCGGCTCTCTCCCTGGCCGCTTCTGCCCTAGCGGTGTCTATTTCCCTGGCTCGTTCGGCGGTATCGGCCAGGACTATCACCTGGTTGGAACGGACTTCTAAGAAGCCACCGCTGACAGCGATGCAGATCTCCTCTCCATCTCTCTTGACCCGCAACTCCCCCACCTCCAAAGCGGTGAGTAAGGGCGCGTGATGGGGGAGTATCCCCACTGTCCCTAAGACACCGGGAGCAACCACCATATCCGCCTCGCCGGAGAAGACAACGCGCTCCTGGGTGATGACATCTATCTTGAGTTTGGCCATCATCCCCCGCTTATCTCTTTCGCTTTCTCTCTGGCCTCCTCTATGGTACCCATCATGTAGAAGGCCTGCTCCGGGAGTTCGTCGTGCTTCCCCTCCAGGATCTCCTTGAAACCGCGCACCGTCTCCCGCAAGGGGACGTATACCCCTGGCCTTCCAGTGAAAGCCTCAGCCACGAACATAGGCTGGGAGAGGAAACGCTGGATCTTCCGAGCCCGGGCTACGGTTAGTTTGTCTTCCTCTGACAGTTCGTCGATGCCCAAAATGGCGATAATATCTTGCAGGTCGTTATACCTTTGGAGCACCCTCTGGACTCCTCGTGCTACCTGGTAGTGCTCCTCACCCACCACGCGAGGGTCCAGGATACGGGAGGTGGAGGCTAAGGGGTCTACGGCAGGGTAGAGCCCTTGCTCCGAGAGGGAGCGCTCCAGGGAGATGGTGGCGTCCAGGTGGGCGAAGGTGGCTACAGGGGCGGGGTCGGTGTAGTCGTCGGCGGGGACGAAGACCGCCTGGAAGGAGGTGATTGAACCCCGCTTAGTGGAGGTGATCCGCTCCTGGAGTTGGCCCATCTCCGCCGCCAGAGTGGGTTGATACCCCACCGCCGAGGGCATCCGTCCCATGAGGGCCGATACCTCGGAGCCGGACATGACGAAACGGAAGATGTTATCGATGAAGAGGAGCACGTCCTGACCTTGGTCGCGGAAATACTCGGCCATGGTCAGCCCCGCGAGGCCCACCCGGAGGCGGACCCCGGGTGGCTCGTTCATCTGGCCGAAGACCATGACCGTCTTGTCCATCACCCCTGAGTTCCGCATCTCATACCAGAGGTCGTTCCCCTCTCGGCTTCTCTCGCCGATGCCAGAGAAGACGGAGACGCCGCCATGCTCGAGGGCTATGTTGCGGATCAACTCCATGATGATGAAGGTCTTCCCCACGCCAGCCCCGCCGAAGACGCCGGTCTTGCCGCCCTTGGTGAAGGGGGCGATGAGGTCTATCACCTTCAGGCCGGTCTCAAAGACCTCGACGGCGGTGCTCTGCTCCTCTAGGGAGGGGGTGGGTCGATGGATGGGACGGTATTCCTCTGCTTCCACGGAGCCTAACTCATCTATGGGCTCGCCCAGGACGTTGAAGAGGCGGCCCAGGGTGGTGGGCCCCACAGGTACCTTGATGGGGGCCCCGGTATCTATCGCCTCCAGGCCCCGGCGCAAGCCGTCGGTGGTGTCCATGGCCAGGCAACGTACCCACTCGTCGCCGATATGTTGCTGCACCTCAAGAATCAGTTTGTTCTCTTCGCCATCCCGGTATATCTCCACGGCGTTGTAGATCTCGGGTAGTGCCTCGGGTGGAAACTCGAGATCCACCACGGCGCCGATCACCTGAACCACTCTGCCTTTTGTGCCTTTAGCCATAAGAGCCTCCTTAACCAGCAGTCCATATCGTTAAATAGAGAACTCCAGAAGGAGATGTTTAGTTGGAGCGAGTTCTACCTTGCCATCGCTTGTGCCTTCGCCAACGCCTCTGCTCCTCCGGCGATATCCATGATCTCTTTGGTTATGGCCTCCTGGCGGGCCCGGTTGTAAGATAAGGTCAGATCGTCCACTAGCGCTTCGGCGTTCTCGCTGGCGTTCCGCATGGCCACCATGCGGGCGCTGTGCTCACTGGCCAAAGACTCCAAGATGGCCTGATAGAGCTGCAGTTCCGTGAAGCGGGGTAGCACCCCTTCCAGGATAGTCCGGGGGTCTGGCTCGAAGATATACTCTATTTCTACCCTGGTCTCCTGCACCGTCCTTATGGGTAGAAGTTGGCGCAGCGCCGGCCTGTGGACGAGGATATTTATGAAGTCGGTGTAGGCGATGATGACTTGATCGACTATACCCTTCAGGAAATCATCTATCAGCGTCCTGGCGATGGGGGTGATGTCGGTGAAGACCGGCTGGTCTGGTATCCCCGTGAACTCGGCGACGATATCGCCTCCATAGCGGAGCATGAAATCCCTACCCCTTCGCCCCACGGTGACCAGTTTAACGGGACTCGTTGCCTCGCCGATGAACTTGGCTGCCAGGCGGATTATATTATGGTTGTAGGCTCCGGCCAAACCGCGGTCGCCGGTGATGAGAAGAAGGCCTATGGTGTTCACCGAGCGGTAGGTCAGCAAGGGGTGAGGGGGCGCCTCGGCTGGCATCTGGCTAGCCAGAAAGGTGAGGATCTCCCAGGCCTTCTCCGCATAAGGGCGCGTGGCCAAGGCCTGCTCTTGAGCGCGCCTCATCTTCGAGGCGGCCACCATCTGCATGGCCCGGGTCATTTGCCCGATATTCCTAACGGTCCGTATCCGCTTCTTTATCTCCCTCGGGGTAGCCAGGTTCCTCTCCTTCTACGGCCCAAACCGTGGTCTTAAACTCCTCTATCGCCTCCCGCAAAGCGGTGGCGGTCTCCTCCGGTAGGTCCTTCTCTTGGGAGATGGTCTCCCCGATCTGGGGGTGATTCTCCTCCATGAAACGATGGAAAGCATCCTCCCAATCCCTCACCTTTTCGATGGGTAGATCATCCAAGAAGCCGTTGGTCACGGCGTAGATGATCATCACCTGTTTTTCTAGGGGCATAGGGGAATATTGGGGTTGCTTCAACACCTCGGTGCTTCGTTGTCCCCTCTCCAGTTGATCTCGGGTGGCCTTATCCAGTTCCGAGCCGAACTGGGCGAAGGCTGCCAGTTCCCGGAACTGAGCCAGTTCCAAGCGGAGTTTTCCAGCCACCTTTCTCATGGCCCAAGTCTGGGCCTTGCCCCCCACACGGGAGACGGAAAGCCCCACGTTCACAGCGGGGCGGATGCCGGCGTAGAAGAGGTCGCTCTCCAGATATATCTGGCCGTCGGTGATGGAGATGACGTTGGTGGGGATATAGGTGGATATATCGGCCGCTTGGGTCTCGATGACGGGAAGAGCGGTGAGGGAGCCACCGCCATGGTCGGGGTGGAGTTTGGCAGCCCGTTCCAGGAGGCGTGAATGGAGGTAGAAGACATCGCCGGGGTAAGCCTCCCTTCCCGGGGGACGCCGCAGGAGAAGGGAGACCTCGCGATAGGCCCAGGCGTGCTTGGTGAGGTCATCGTAGATGATAAGGGCGTCCTCCCCTCTTTCCATGAACTCCTCTCCCATAGCGCAGCCGGCGTAGGGAGCCAGGTACTTGAGGGCCGCCGGATCGGAGGCCGTGGCCGCTACTACGATGGTGTGATCCATAGCCCCATGCTCCTCCAGGGTGGCGATCACCCGGGCTACACTGGCTCTCTTCTGACCGATGGCTACGTAGATGCAGATCAAATCGCCCTTCTTCTGATTGATGATGGTGTCGATGGCCAGGGCGGTCTTCCCTGTCTGCCGGTCGCCGATGATCAGTTCTCGCTGGCCGCGGCCGATGGGGAACATGGAGTCGATGGCTTTTATCCCTGTCTGGACGGGGGTATCCACCTCTTTGCGAAGGGTAACGTTGGGGGCGATCCTCTCCACAGGGCGGAACTTCTCGGTCTCGAGGGGGCCTTTGCCGTCGATAGGCTGGCCCAGAGGGTTGACCACCCGCCCTATCAGGGCGTCGCCCACGGGGACTGAGGCTATGCGCCCCGTGGCCTTAACTAAATCGCCTTCCTCGATATCGGTATAGTCGCCCATGATGATGACACCGACATTCTCCTTCTCCAAATTGAAGACGATTCCCATGACCCCGCTCTCGAACTCCATGAGTTCCGAGGCCATGGCTCCCGCTAGCCCCTGCAGCCGGGCGATGCCGTCCCCCACCTCCACGACAGTCCCCACATCCACAGATTCGAGGGGTACCTCAAAGGCTTCTATCTCTCGCTTGATGGCTGCGGCTATATCCTCTGCTCTGAAGACCACCTCTACCTCCCTCCATGACAGGGATAACCTTCCCCAGGCTTTTCCTCAGCAATGGAAATTATACCATACCCCGCTGGGGAAGCAACTCCAAAGGCCTCTTGCGACCGCTCTCTCACGGTGGGGTTCTACGGACTAGGACGGGTGTGCCCTCTTTTACCTCTTGGAAGATGGTAGCCTCGCCGATTAGGTGGCCGAAGACGGTGACCGGGCTGGCAGGACGGATCTCGTCGCCGCGGCTGGCGGGGGTAGGGCCGAAGAAGATGCAAAAAGCCCTCCCCGGAGCCCAGTATCCCAAGTCGCCCGCCTCCACCACCTCTTGTCCCCGCTCCGTCTCTAGAGTCACGGGTATGGAGAAGTAGATCTCCTCCCCCCACCTGTTGGCTCGTCCTTCGAGGGGCAGGGCCTCCCAGATAGCCTGAGCCGTCTGGCTCTCGTTCAGTTCGGCCTGGGTCGTGATATCTCCGGCCTGAATCTCGATGTGATGCTTTTTCTCTGCTTGTTCTGACATCTCATGCCTCCATAGTCTTCCCTTAGGCTTTTCGCTCATGGTTGGCAGGGTGAATTCGGTCAGATATATCTTATCACCTCACTCACCGGCATCCTCTCCGGGGCCTTGGGCTTTTGGGCGGGGATGCCGAGAGGGATGACCATCACCAACTGCTGTTCCTCAGGGATATCGAGCATCTGGCGCAATTCCTCTTCGATTACCAGAGGTGAGTCCATTACGCAGGCTCCGTACCCTAGTTCATGGGCCTTGAGGAGGAGGTTTTGAACCGCCATAGCCACGCTCTTCTCCACGGTGCGAATCAGTATCGGCTCCAGGCTGGGGCCGTCCAGTTCTTTCACCTTAGCCATGAGGGCGTATTCATCCAGACCGAAGCGGCTGATATCATATCGTTCCGTGCAGGCTACGATGACCGCCGAGGCCTCTCCGAAGAAGCCGCCGTATGTGCGCATGAAGCGGCAGAAGGCAGCCACCCTCTTCTCCCCTGCCTCGTAGGCTCGCTTGGAGAGTTCTTGGAACTTGTCGAAGACCGCCTGGGCCATCTGGGCTATCAACTTCCGTCGGGTGACCAAGATGAAGCGCCAAGGCTGCACATTGGTGCTGGAGGGGGCCCAAGTAGCGGCCTCTATCATGGCTTCAAGATCCTCTTTGGGGATGACCGCGCCCTTCTTATATTTGCGGATGCTTCGCCGTCCCTTTATAGCCTCGTCTAGTTCCATCTTCTTTCTCCTCTTTTATACCTACTATAACACCTACCCTGCTTCGCTCGCTCCTCTCTTCCTCTCGTTGAATTTGGAGCCCAATCCCACTTAGGGCCCCACATAGTTCGACTGGGGCACTATCGCCGCTGGTGATCTCCAGAGCCCAGTTGAGAAAGCGAGACCAGGCGTCTCGTCTCAAAAGCCGTCCCTCGTTTACAACCACTAGATGCCCTCCAGGAGCGAGAACTCGAACCATCTCCCTCTGAGCCTGGGAGTCGAGGATGAAAGAAGAGGGGAAGGTAGAGACCAAGGAATGGAAGGCCCTGGCTTGGAAGGGCATATCCTGGGCCCGAGCCTGGCAGAGGGGCACTTTTACCCCTTTTCTTTTGGCGACCCCCAACATAGAGGGGGAGAGTTCCATCCCGTAGCAGAGATAACCTTGGTTGCTAATCTCCGAGAGGAGGTCACCCGTGCCAAAGCCGATCTCTAGGACTTTTGGCCCTCGGAGATGAGGGAGGGCGGCCTCTTGCCACCTCCGCCACTCCCCTCTGGAGACGAGAGAACTAACCCTATCGTAAGCCCAGGCGAATTCATGATAGAGCCTAGAGAAGGCGAAAGCCAAAATAGTTCGCCAAAAGTTGTGTAGCGTGAAGTGGACCTCCTTATATGAACCGTGTCGCCCTTTGGGGTTCCGCTCTATTCTACTTACCCTCTCTCCCCTGTCAAGGCGGGGGTTGTGGGTGGTTGGCGGGGGTGATATAATCTAGATGAGATGGGCAAGAAGGTTGTAGTAGCCATGAGTGGGGGCGTGGACAGTTCTATGGCTGCGGCCCTGCTTCAAGAAGGGTATGAGGTGATAGGGGTCATGATGCGTCTCTGGGCGCCGGAGGGGGTGACCAACCGGTGCTGCTCACCAGAGGCTGCGGAGGACGCTCGCCGTGTTTGCCAGATCCTGGGGATCCCTTTCTACCTCCTCAACTTCGAGGAGGAGTTCAAGCGGTATGTGGGCGACTACTTCGAGCGGGAGTACGCGCAAGGACGGACCCCAAACCCCTGCTTGGAGTGCAACCGTCACCTCAAGTTCGGCCTCCTTTTGAGAAAGGCCATGGCCCTGGGCGCCGCTTACCTGGCCACTGGCCATTACGCACGGGTAGAACACAATGGCCGCTATCAACTCCTCAAGGGGGTAGATGGGGCCAAGGATCAATCCTACGCTCTATATATGTTGGGTCAGGAGGAGTTGGCTCGTCTCTTGCTCCCTCTGGGTCAGTATACCAAGGAGGAGGTGCGTTCCCTGGCTCGAAAGACGCGACTACCCGTAGCCGAGAAGGCCGAGAGCCAAGAACTATGCTTCGTCCCCCAGGTGGGCTACGGCCGATTCTTGCGAGATCATAGGGGCTTGAAGCCCCAGCCAGGCCCCATCGTGGATTTAGGGGGTAATACCCTCGGCGAGCACAAAGGGTTGCCTTACTATACCATAGGGCAGCGTCGGGGGTTGGGGATAGCGGCTTCCGAGCCGCTCTATGTCTTGCGCATCGACGTGGAGCGGAACTCCCTGGTAGTGGGCCGGGCTTCCGACCTGGGACGTGAAGGGCTGCTGGCCAGAGATACAACTTACGTGGCTGGAGAGGCGCCACCGGGGCCTACGGAGGTGACCGCCAAAATCCGGTATAGGGCCAAGGAGGCCGAGGCTCTCCTCAATCCACTGGAGGGTGGAAGAGCGAGAGTGAGTTTTCTAGACCCCCAGACGGGGGTGGCTCCTGGGCAGGGGGTGGTTTTCTACCAAAGGGAAGTGGTCATAGGTGGCGGAATCATCGAGGCAGGGATCTGAGATGTTCCCTCTTTTGTCTCCCTCTCTTGCCCTTCTCTTCCTTTTAGCCAGCATCAACGCCGTTCTTTTTCACCTCCTTTGGGGACGGAGGATGAGGGAACTGGTTCTCTTTTGGGTAGCGGCGGTCATCGGTTTCACGGTTGGTCAATTGGTGGCGGAGGCTTTGGGTTTCTCTTTTCTCACCATCGGCCCCTTGCATCTGATTGAGGGCACTATTGGCTCTTGGATGGGGCTTTTTATTGCTAAGCGGCTGAAGGTATGATATAATCTCTTAGAGGCAAAAGATGCCCATTACCCTCACCCTAGTGCGCGATATCGCTATTATCGTCTTGGCTTTGGAGTCGTTGGTCATCGGTTTTCTTCTCATCCTCCTGGCTATTCAGATCAGGGGACTGGCCAAGATGTTGGAGGAGGAGGTGAAACCTATTCTCGATTCGGCCAATGAGACAGTGAGTACCGTGCGAGGTACTACCTCTTTCGTTAGCGATACCGTGATCACTCCTTTGGTGCGAGCCGCTGGTTTCGCTACCGCATTAGGCAAGGTGATCGGGGTGTTAAGGCGAGGGCCGAAAAGGGAGTAGTTATTAGTTAGAGGGAAAGGAGGTCTGGAATGGCTGACAATTCTAAGGGTGGAGAGTTCCTGGCGGGCTTCATACTGGGGGGGTTAATCGGCGCGGCTATCGGCATGCTATTGGCTCCCCAGCCCGGTGAGGAGACGAGGGCCCAGCTGAGGGAGAGAAGTATCGAACTCAAGGCTCGAGCGGAGGAGGTCTCGGCGGAGGCTCGTAGGAAGGCCGAGGAACTTGAGGAGAGGGGAAAGGCGGCCTTGGAGGAGCAGAAGGGCCGCTTGGAAGAGGCGATCGAGGAGGGAAAAGGGGCAGCCGCTCAGAAGAAAGAGGAACTTTTAACCAAATTGGAGAAGGAGAAGGGAAAGAAGAAGACTGAGGCCTGAGCCAAGTCTAGCCTGTTGCGTAATGATATGTAAAGTTGATTGGCTCGCTATTGTATGATGAATGACGGAAGGCTGCAAGCAATTGCAGCCTTCCCTTTTCCGTATTACCAGGAGTTGTCAATCTAAGCTGGGACCAAACGCTCCAACATTTCTGACGCTTGTCTGGATGCCCTAGTTCTCGGACGGATTTGCCAGTCCCTCAGCCTTGCCGGGCGTTCGAACACTGTCTCGAATCCCTTGCGGAGGTCGGCGTGCTCCCGCAGGAAACCTTTTTGGAAAGCAGTAATGGTGAAGCCCACGATTTTCGAGGAATCAGGATCAATCCTTGCATACAACCTGTCATCTATTTGCTCGGTGATGGCTTCTTGGGGGCTCCCAATTGTCACCAAAAGCATATCGTGTTCAGCATCGTATGCGATCGTAACCGGGCTCTTCCGCAACCTTTCCTCGAAATCTTCGTTCGCTTCTAGCAACTCCTGCCTAGCTTTGGTCTCACCCATATGATTTTCTCTCCTTTCCTGACTGTCCTCACGCGCCTAGCAAGCCAGTAGCTCGCTACAACACCCTCCGTTCGCCCTCCTACTGTCTTGTAGCGCACAAGAACCTGGACATAGCAGTTCTTGAATTTACCTCGCCCCAGTCCCAATTTGTAGTGGTGATGGCATCCATCTTTATCACACAATATCAAATCTGGGTCTTCAATAGTCTGCCTAGCTTCGTCAAGATAGTCGGCCATTTCTGCACGGTACTGAAGATGACTATTATATGTCGATTCCGACAAGCGTACTTCATTGCCAAATCTGTCCTTTGTTTCAAACTTGTAGCTCATCACGAGTCCATCATGGCTCGTTTCCTCTCGCCTTTGTTAGTGTACCCGAAGCCTTACCTCTGTGTCAACCCAACATCTCCATAGCCCGTATGCCAGTCTTCAGCGCACTTGACAAATCTCTTGTCTTATGCTATACTTTAGACATCAGGCATGAGGGTAAGCAATATGCAGACGCCGGATGAAGGTATGGATGGGATCGAGGCTATGCTGGAAGAGCGGATAGCCGAGAAGCGTAGGGTGATGGAGCGTTGGCAGAAGAAGAAGGAACAGGCAGCCCAGCGTGAACATACTTTACGTGATGAGATTGGGGAGCTTGAATTGGCACTAAAGGTACTGCGTCGCGTAGTGGGTAAGCCAAGTGCTGAGGAGGCATATAGTGCACTTGACATGATGAGATTCTCAACACAAACTGTCGCGGAGTCTTGCTATGAGATCATTCGCGATAAGGGCGGGAGAGCCAAAGTAACTGAGATCATAGACATTCTCATCGCTGCATACAAGCTAAAGGATGATCGTCGCATCGCCTATGGAACCGCCGCCAAATCAATGGAAAGAGATGAGAGGTTCGTAAAGGTGGGGCCTGGTGAGTATGGCCTTGCGGAATGTGAGAGTTTTGGGGAGACAGACTATGAGCTTGTGCCAAGCAAGGGAGGTAGAAAAGTGGAACCACTGAAAGTCATACAACTGCACGTTCGAGAAAAGCCACTAGGGTTCGCGATGGTAGTGAGGGATTTTCTCCAGCAGCTCGTGGGAGGCGCAGGTTATCAAATCAACGACGAGATTGAAGACATTCTGGAAGGGGCTGGCTTCATTGAAATCTATGCGTTGGCTGCACATGAGCTTGTTGCAAGGATAGATTTCGACCTGATACCGAATAGTGATCAGCTTTCAATGGAACTGCGGAGCTATAGCATTGAAATGAATACTGTCCTCGATGATTTGCTCTCGAAATTGCGCGCCACGGGCCATAAGTTCAAGATAGTAGGGCCATGATCTTCTGCACCGTCATCTGAGCCGCCGTCTCCACCGCGGAGCAGGCCAAACACGACAAGGAATCTATCCCCGCACAGATAGAGCAAGCCAGAAACACGACCCAGAAGAGGGGCTGGCCCAAGGTAGCCGAGCCCCTCTTCGTCCCCCTTCTTTCTATTTAAGGCTCCTTATGGCCTGGGGGAGGAGGGGCAAGAGATCGCCGGCCACCATCCCGGTCTCTCCCATCTCCTCGCGGGCCATCTCGCCGGCCAAGCCATGGAGGAAGACCCCAGCGATGGCCGCCTGATAGGGAGGGAGTCCCTGGGCTAGGAAGCCCACGATAGCCCCGGCCAAGACATCGCCCGTGCCCGCTGTGGCTAGACCGGGGTTGGCGAAGGGGCTGATCGTGAGCCGACCATCGGGCGCGGCCACCAGGGAGTGTGCTCCTTTTAGGACTACCACCTGTTTCCATTTTTGGGCTGCGCTAACCACTGTTCCCACCCTATCTTGTTCTATCTCCTCCACTGAGGAATCGAGAAGTCTGGCCATCTCCCCCGGGTGGGGAGTGAGGATGGCCGGCCCTCGGAAAGATTTCCACCATTTCTGCGCTTGAGCCAAGGCGTTTAGCCCATCGGCATCTATCACAAAGGGGGGTAGTTCCAAGGCAGTGATCTCTTCTCCCTCTTCCTCGGGTATGAAGCCGATATGCCTCCTCACCCCAGCGGCGTGGAGCCCCAGGAGGCGGTGGATGAAATCGACCGTCTGGTCCTCCCTGCCTAGACCGGGGCCTAGGAGCAAGGCATCATAATCTGGTAGGCTCTCGGCTAGGAGGGGGAGCGCATCGGGGACCAGGGCGCCTAGATCGTGGGGCAGGAGGAGAAAGGTCACCTCATGGAGTTTGGAGGCCAAGATAGGGTGCAGGCTCTCGGCCAGGGCCAGGGTGACTAGACCTGTTCCCACCCTCGTGGCCGCCGCACTAGCCAGATAGGCTGCTCCTGTGTAGTTGACCGAACCGGCCACGATAAGAGCCTTCCCGAAAGTTCCTTTGTGAGCGTTGAGGGGTCTGGGAGGGAGGATTTGGGCTACCATTTCGGCGGTGGCTAGGTAGGTTTCTATCTTTTGGGCCAGGGGTTCAGGTATGCCAATGTCAGCCACCACCAGTTCTCCTGTGTAGGCTGCGCCGGGGAAGAGGAAGAGGCCTCTCTTGGGGAAAGCCAAGGTCACGGTGAGGTGGGCGGGGACAGTTGCTGGATCTACGGCCCCCGTATCGCAATCGAGCCCAGTAGGGAGATCGAGGGCCGCGAGAAAGGTCGGTTTTTCCTTCAACCCTTCTCGAACGGTACCCAGGAGCCCTTTTAGGGTTCCGGTGATGGGGCGCGAGACCCCCGTACCTAGTAGGGCGTCGATTATCAGTTGAGCATCGCTCAGAAGATGGTGGAGGCCGGCGAAGTCGGGGTCATCTTCGGCTTTGAGGAAGGGTATGCCTCTCTCTTGAGTGAGGGCGAAGACCTCGTCCCCCCTGATTTTGCGCTTCCAGAGGTAGAGGTTGACCTTTGCCCCAGCATCACGGAGGTGGCGGGCGGCTACCAGGCCGTCGCCCCCATTATTCCCTGGGCCAACCAAGACCAATATCTCCTGGCCTTCTGGCTCTATACGGCGTCCTATCTCTTCGGCTACGGCTCGCCCCGCGTTCTCCATCATGGTGGCCGTGGAGAGGCCGCCAGCGTTGGCCTTTTCGTCGATTTGGCGCATCTCTGAAGAGGTAACTACTTTCATGGAACCACTCTCCTGAGGTTCTCTCATTCGATTATATCACTCCCATAGAGGTGATGCAATGATAAAAAGAAGAGCCCACCTTGTAGGCTCTTACCGCTGAGTGGGCCCGCCTGGATTCGAACCAGGGACCAACCGGTTATGAGCCGGTCGCTCTGCCACTGAGCTACGGGCCCCTGGAGCGGGAGACGGGATTCGAACCCGCGCTCCTCTGCTTGGAAGGCAGATGCTTTACCACTAAGCTACTCCCGCTCACGCCTGTCGGGGTGATAGGATTTGAACCTACGACCTCAGCGTCCCAAACGCTGCGCGCTACCACCTGCGCTACACCCCGCAATAGTAGTATAGTCCATTTGGCCTTTTCGGTCAAGGCGTTAGAGGGTGATGCCTTTGCTTCGTAGGTATTCCCCCATCTTCGCTCTCAAGCCTTGGACACCCTTGAAATCGGCGCCCTCGAGTTCGGCCCCTTCGAAATCCGTGTCCCGGAGGTAGGAACCACGGAGGGTCGCTCCTCTTAGGTTCGCTCCCTCTAGATCTACGCTCTCTAGGTACGCATCTTGGAGGTTAGCCTTCACTAGTTTGGCCTCTCTGAGAATCGCGCCTTGAAGGTTGGCTCCCTTCAAATTGGCCTCACTCAAATCGGCCTTGGTTAGGTCGGCCATGCCCAAGAAAGCGCCGTGCAGGTCTGCTCCGACTAGATTCGCCTTCTCTAACTTTGCCCCTCTCAGGATGGCCCCCTCTAGTTTGGCCTCTCGCAGGTTGGCCCCCTGCAGTTTGGCGAAGAGGAAGACAGCCCCGGTGAGATCTGCCCTTTGGAAATTGGCACCCTCAAGTTCCGCTCGCTTCAGGTTTATAAAGGGTAGTCGGGCACCCTCTAGGCTCTCGCCTCGCTTTACCTTAGCCACTATCTCGGCTTTGGGATCCTCGCTCTTCATCGCCTCTCTCTACTCTATCTTAGCAGGTTCAAGAGAAGGGGGCAAGAGGCGAGGGGCGTAACCGCATATTCTTCTGGGGGTTAGAATGGTAGGGGGTCTTGGCGGTTATCCGTTCGCACCCCTTTCCAAGGTATGTTATGTTGGGTGCTGTGAAATCATGTCCTTGAAAGCATGAGCGCTATGGCCTCGCAAGAGAGGGTTATCGATCATTTTGAGGGCGGTATCTCCCCATATTGGGTGCGGTTCGCTGTGGGCCACGGGGAGATAGAGCGCACGCCTGAGACAATACTCTTCTCCTTGGAGGGGGCCAGGGCAGGAGAACTCTCGGATGCAGAGATCAACGATCATCGCCACCATGCACGGGAGAGCTTCCCCTGGACTCCCCCCTTGAGTATGGAGGTAAGAGCCCGCTTCTCCCACCCTGCGGGGGAACTTTTGGGAACAGCGGGCTTTGGTTTTTGGAACGCCCCCTACGCCTGGGAAGGGGGGATAAGGGTGCCCCCTAACTGGGTATGGTTCTTCTACGCCTCTCCTCCCTCTGCTCTCTCTCTAACCCCCGGTCAGCCTGGAAGTGGCTGGAAGGCAGCGATGCTCAATGGAGGCAAAGGGATGGGGCCGCTCATGGGCCTGGTCGATCTGGTCACAAGGATGCCCTTCACTAGTAAGTTGTTTTTATGGTTGGCCTACCATACCCTGAGCATGGGCGACGGGCTCATAGACACAGATATGACAGGGTGGCATACCTACTCTCTCCATTGGCGGAGGGAGGTGGCCCTCTTCCAGATGGATGGGAAGGAGGTCTATCAGGTGGCTAACCCTCCTATGCTCCCTTTGGGTTTCGTGGCCTGGATGGATAACAACTGCGCTTCTATGACCCCTGCCGGTGGGCTAGAGACCGAACAGTTGGCAGTGCCCCACCGACAATGGCTGGAGATAGACTATATCGAGATCGCGAGGCAACACTCTTTCCATTGACTTCGCGGAAGAGGGGTCGCATGTGGCCACTCTTGGAACTAGAAGGCTGTGAAACCTTAAAAGTACGCCCTTTTGGCCCCGAAGCCCCTTGACGCCGGAGTTGTGATGTTGTATTCTGGGATACAAAGTATCGGAGTTAATTG
>DAOULQ010000034.1:0-3196 GCA_034419095.1 Anaerolineae bacterium
ATCGAGTAGCCGTCAAAGGCTACAATTAGGTCTCGCCAAGAGGGTTGACGGAGGAAGTGAAGAAGAGTTCGCCGAACAGTTGCTCATAGGCAGTTCGGGTTCTCCAAGATCGAGCAAACATAGTCCCAGGGGACTGGGAAGCACAGTTTGAATAACTCGGTTGCCCTTCTCGGTGAGTCGGGATGGTAGGGAACCGAGTTTTTTATGGCTGCTGTAGAACTGAGGTCAGGCGAGTCACAGGAGGAGTTGCTGAAGCGTTTCCGGAAGAAGGTGGCTAAGAGTAAGATCCTCAGCACTCTTCGCCGGAAGAGATGGTTCGTCTCCAGGAGTGAGGAGCGTCGCAAAGCGAAGGCAAAAGCGATCCGCAAAGCGAGACGCAGAGAGGCCCGCCAACAATCCACAAGACGCCGCCGCAGAAGGTGTTAGTTTCAAAGGCGACGGAGATACCACTGTGTCAAATATAGCCAGAGCATAGAAGATCAAGGAGGTGTTGGGTTACTCGTATGCCTAAGATCAAGACTCACAAGGCCACAGCGAAAAGGTTCAAAGTTACAGGCAGCGGCAAACTGAGGCGACGGAAGGGGCACGCCAGCCACTTGCGTCGCAAGAAGAGCAAGCGCGCGAAGCGAGAGTTGAAGGGCAACCTGCCGGTCAGTAAAGCCAACAGGAAGCGTGTGAGACGGATACTGGGTCTAGAAAAAGGCCCTCAAAGGTGATTTCCCTTTCCCATCCCACAGGGATCCTGTAAGGACAGGGATACTTTACGCACGCAGGTGATGAAAGGCGGGTGAGAGGATGACTAAGTTCAGGGTTGGGGAGAGGCTTATCCACCCTGTTCACGGAGCTGGCACAGTTGTGGCCTACGAGAAACGGAAGGAGGAGGGGGAAACAAAAGAGTACTATGTGATCGAGCTGGATACGCCGAATGGCCGATTGCTGACGCCGGTAGAGCAAGCGGATCAATTGGGGTTGCGCAAGGTGGTGGATAAGGGAGATCGCCCCCCTCTATGGAAGGTATTCGCCGGGCGCCCCAGGAAGTTACCCCCGCGTTATCGGGAGAGGCGGGCGGAGATCGCTAAAAGGTTGCGAGAAGGGAATTTTGCTGAGGTGGGCAGGGTGATTCGGGATTTGGCGTGGCTGGATAGCCAAGGCGGACTGAACACGAACGATCGACGGTTTCTTAGGCGGGCCAAGGGGCTTTTGGCGGAGGAGTTAGCAGCAGCCGAGGGGATAGAGATCGATGAGGCCGTCTCACGGGTGGAGTCGGCCTTGGAGCGAAGGGTCTCACGATGGCAGGGCTGAGCGAGGAGAGATTAAGCCGATCCAATGGGGAGGGTGATAAGATAGATGTCTGAGAAGAGGTCGAAGAGGGAGAAGATCGAGGTCGTGGGCACGGTTACTGAGGCTTTGCCCAATACCATGTTCCGGGTGGAGTTGGAGAACGGCCATGAGGTGTTGGCCTACCTCTGCGGGAAGATGCGTAAATATTATATCCGCACCCTGCTGGGGGACAAGGTTTTGGTTCAACTCTCGCCCTATGATCTGACGCGAGGACGAATCGTCTACCGGTACAAGAAGCCCTTTTAGCTGCCTTCGGATAGCGCGGTCTATTCTTCAGAGTTATGTGCTCCTTTTCGATCTTCAAGGGTTTAAGGTACGAAATCCGGCCACAACGTGAAAGGGGATGGTTCCCTAACGGGAATGGACATTGCCTTCGGGCTGTTCTGCCCGATACCAAGGGCAAGAGCGATCCCCTTCTCCTTTGAAAAGCCTCAAATGGTACTCCTCATGGAGCGAAGTTAGCCGCTCTTTTCTCCTTGCAGGATCCCGTGGGAAAGGGCGATACTGTACGCTTTCTCAACGGTCTGGACTAGAGTCGTCCAGTTGAACTTCTCCCTAACCCTTCGCCCGGCCTCCTGGCCCAGGGCTCGTTGTAACTCCTCATCCCGGAGAAGGTGGATGATCGCCTGGCAGAACGACTCATCGTCGCCCGGTTCGATCAGGTAACCAGAGGCCAGATGTTCGATATAGTGGCGATTCTCTCCCACGTCACTGGCTACGATGGGCAACTGTGAGGCCATGAGTTCGATGAGTTTGACGGAGCATTTGGTGCGATTGATAAGGGTGTCGTCGTAGGGGTAGATAGCCAGATCTGCGCTGGTCAACCATTTTTGAATCTCCTGCTCCTCCCAGCCGGTGTATTCTACTCTCTCTATCTTCCTCTCGGCCATCAGGTGGCGCAGCCTCTCCTCCTCGCCGAACAACCCTTTCCCCACTACCAAGAGTCGCGCCTCAGGGATGGATTCGACCACGCCCTTCCAGATCTTTACTACTCGTTCCAGGTTGAACTCGAAGAAGCGAGTGTAGAGGAGCACCGTTGGCCTTCCTTTAGATGGCGAGGGCTCAAAGGAGCCTTCGACCTCCAGACCATTAGGCACGTAGAAGACTTTGCTAGGCTCGACCCCCAACGACCAGGCCAAAGTCTGCAGAGCACGGCTCGCTACGGTCACCACGTCACAATGGGGGAGCCCCCACTTTTCCTGGAAGGCGAAGAACCGTTTTTGCAACCAAGTGTAGTTTTCGATCTCGTTCCATCCACCGGTGCCTTCCCAATCGTCGCTATCCACCACCAGTCCCACGCTAGCCAAGCCTACCTTGCGGAGAAACCAAATAGCCATGGCCACCAAGCCAGAATAGGCCTTAGGCTTGAAACAGTGGACGATATGAGGGTTGTTCTTCAGAGCGCGCGAGAGGAGTCGCCAAGTGATGATTAGATGGCCTAGGAGGGGGACAGAGGACGGTAAGGTGATGTTATGGATCTTAACCCTTCCCCTTTCTTCTTCTCTTCCCGAATCCTCAGGGTTGCTCCAGGGGGCTAGGAAGATCTCCACCACATGGCCTCGAGCGGCCAGGGCCTGAGCCATGGGTAAGGCCCGCATCCTCATGGTCCCCTTGGGCCCCAGGCCGAAGGGGCCGATCATGGCTATTCTCAAGAGAGCACCTCTATTTCGGTTTCTTTCCCCTGATGGTCTAAGCGCTTCCCTCTCCTGGAAGGGAATCCCCATAGAGCACTAGCCCTATTTCCCCCCGGGGCCTCGTTCGAAGCAGTTCCTAGGTTATGGCCCACTCCAATTGTTGATAGTCTGGCTCAAAGGGATTATACGCTAGGAGGAATCTACTGGCAATTATGTGAAGA
>DAOULQ010000035.1:0-6167 GCA_034419095.1 Anaerolineae bacterium
GTCGAACAATCATAACGTCTGCTTTCTTACAGGCAAACGGCCCCATCAAAGTAGCCGAGAGCGGAAAGCTTATGTAGCTTAATGACCTTTTGAGAACTGACCTGCTTCTGTCAGGGAAAAGAGGAAATCGAATCACCTCCACTCCATCGAACATCTCTTGCTCCCTCAGTTTCTGGTGATACCCATCATAAATCTTCCCCTCTGGGTAGTTTGGGAAACCCGTGAGAACCATCACACTGTTTCCTTCAGAAATCAGGCCTTGCGCTAAATTATGTATGATGGTGTCAGGTTCAGGGAGGTAGTTTTGTGTGAGAATCAGGATATGCATTTTAAAAGTCTATTGCTATGGCGCAAGAAAGATCGGACAAAAAAAGAAAAAATTATCCTACACCCTCCAGTCCCAGTTTAGCGATTTGCCTCAGTGGCCTACGGCAGAAGAAGCCCCGCCTGCGGCGGGGATGAGGAGTTCCTGTGCTGATCTCTTCTTCAAGCCCATGGCCTCCTTGACCACTTCCCAGTAACTCTTTTCCCACGGCGGTGGGCTGGGTTTTTCCTGTTCCATCTGGACATACTGACTATTGTTCTCTTCGCATCCCAAAAGCAGAGTACAGCACAGGCTTTATAATCCAAGGGCATGTTCGAATAAGATAACCGTCTGATCGCCTAGATCAGGGGAGCACATCCACTCCATTGCAAATTGCCGGGCAGCCTGCGACATTTGTCCGTAGGTAGTATCATCCATATCGACACACCGTTGTAAGACGGTACGCCAGAAGTGCAAATCATCTAGAGGCAGATTCCAACCTATATTTTTGGTTTCTAGATCAAACCAGGGAGTTTGATCACTAATTACTACTGGACAGCCAGCAGCTAATGCTTCCAAAATTGCAAAACCAAAATTCTCACCCAAGGTTGGAAGAAGAAAGAAGTGATATTGAGATAATGTGTTTGGAACTCTTTCGTGAGGAACTGACCCACAGTAAGCCACCTGAACACCGTCAGGCAGGCGAGCGATCAAACCTTCGCACTTTTGCCAGTAGATTTTATCCTCGAGAGGTCCATAGACATGCAAGATAATTCGGCCAGAAAGAACTTGGAGAGTCTCCAGGGCAAACTGTAGATTTTTCTTTGGTGAAATACGCGAGAGAAATGCTAGACGTACCTGTCCGGAAACCTTTTCAGGTCTCTTAATGGTAGTTGAAGGATTATCATACAAACCTACTCGAGGTGAAATATTGGCAGCAACATATACCTTACAACTATTGCCAACAACTCGCTGAATCTCCTGTTTTTCCCGGGGAGTTGATGCATGCCAGATTAGATCACGGTAAAAACCCGACTTGAGCGCTAGCCCTATATATGCTCGTTTCTTATGTGCCTTCAACCTCAGTGCTCCCTTCGAGAACTCTCCTCGAGGAGCAAGAATAATTGGAACATTAGGAAGTAGCCCGAGCCAACGCAATATCAAAACTTTTGTACTTGAGAGCGAGAAAAAGCTATTCAGATAGATTATATCTGGAATGATCCCCCCAATTGCTTGCCTAACAGCGCCTAAAGAAAAACCCGAGACATAATAAACCTTAGCTTTTCCAATGCGATTCCATTCATGCAGGCGGATACCATGGTAAGGCTTCAAGTCCATCCGATCTCGATCTCTAGTCAGGATGAAAAACTCGAATTGATCTCCTAACCGATCAACCATATTTGATATTGAGCGCACGGGCCCGCCTGACTCATAACCAGGCAAGTAGTAATCAACTAGTACGACGATTTTCGGCATCGACATAGCGGGTTATCTCTCAGTACCTTGTCAGACTAATGGGTGTGAGTGCTCGCTCCTGTACGCCCAGACCACGAAAGATACAACATAATTCCTGCCATTAACAACAAATCCTTCCACAAAGCAAGCAACGGTGCAATTGGTTTGTCGATAGAAAGAACAACATTCAACACCAAGAATATATAAACAAATAGACTGCTGCGAGATCCTATCTGCAAGATTCTCTTTATGGCCCTTAACAGAACTCCCATTACAACACTGCCTAGTACTATGCCAATAAACCCGAAATTGAGATAGAATTCAACTATTCTAGGTGGCGATGTTACCGACGCGGCATCCGAAGCTCCGCCAAGATAATTCACAACAAACCAGTATCCTATGTTCAATGTCGGGCGAGATGACCAAGCAATTCGTGGAAGTGCATTGACTACGGAGGCAAGCAAAGTCTGCCCCCAAACGAATGGCTCGGACATCTCGCCTTGACTTATGAGCGTCGCCGCAAAAATATCCACACCCATAAACCGAGAGGAGATACCTTTCACTAGAAGATCGGGCAGGTTACAGAACCTGGCAAGGACTAAATCAGGCAGAAGTGATAAACTCAACGACAACTGCTCAACAAACAAGGCAGGGTCAAATTGAAAGCCTGAAGAGAGGCCGAGTAACGATACATAGTAGCGATAGCTTTCTACAACCGGAAAGATCAGGGCTAGACCAACAGGAACCATAACCGCGCTAAAGCGGAACGCTTTACCATGATTGAGATACAAACATACCAAGACGACGACCACGATGTTGATAAATGCCCCTTTCGTAGATTCAATATATGCGAAGAATACTTCCACAAGCAGAATCAAACCAAATGCGAAAAAGTGTCCATTTTTGCGCTTTCCGAGGTATAAGATAGATAACAATATAAAGCCGCAGTGGCTAAACTGAGGGAGCACAGTGCCAAGAATAATCCTAGCAGGAGTACTGCCGAGTGTGTAAGTAAAAGATTCATAGTATGCTCGCGCTTGAACAATCCCAATGAATTGTCCTGATATTATCAAGTAGATACGCCCGACCATTCCGAGAAGATAGATCAGGTACGCCTTTAGATAAACACCTCCGCTCCAGGGCCGATTCAGCAAGCTAACAGTTGAGAGCCTCGAGGCCAGTCTCGCGGCGAAGCGAGATTTATATGCCATAATTAGTACGAAAACCCAAAGCAGGGTATACAGCAAACTTATATCTAGATAGCGCCATTTATCTGCATTCCATATCAACAAAGGAATAGCGCTACTGGATGGATCAAAGCAGATTACTAACGCACGTATTCCAAACTCAAGCAAATAGGCAAGCAGCGTAAGTTTCAAGGGACCAATCAAAGGTTCGTAGTCAGCGACGATAAGAAAAGCAAGAATTGCACAAAAAAATATGGCTACAAAGTACGTGCTAGCCCAACCTTCAAGTAGCCCGATGATGAATGCAGATGAAAGCCCAAACATGACTAAGCTTAACGCAAAGCACCAATTACGCTGCTCTGGTGTAACTGAGCTGCCAGTTGACTTTTCCTGCCGTAAAAAAGAATTCTGTCCTTGCATCAGATTCACGGTTTTCGCGCTATCACTCGCATGTCTTGGGTATAAACCCGCCACCGACAATCCGCCGATTCTACTAGCGGATAGAACAGAATGAATCCCCGAATAACCTGCCACGCGAGCCACCGCAGGCCACTCGCAATGCCATGCACCACTGGACCCCATTCCAAGATAGACATCGGCTCCAATCCTACCATCGCGCAAATCTGCACAATGCTCTCGGGAGTGAAACTTTGCTCGTGGGTGATATCTCCGTAACGTATTCGTGCCCCAAACACAGAAAGTGAGTTCGGCATAACAGGCAGCAACAGTCCCCCCGGACGTAGTGCTTTGACCACACCATCAAGCAAAACTAACATTTCCTCCCGTGTTAGGTGTTCAAGCAAACTAAGCGCTGCGATGACTTGAAAAGACCCCGTATGCTCTTCCAAGTACGTGCCTGCGTCCCCCAATTCCACTCTTTGCAATCCCAACGCTCGTGCCGCCTCCACTTGCTCGGGGCTTACATCTATTCCATAGATATTTGTGAACCCCTCTTGATGCAGAAAGTAAAGAAACTCCCCACCGCCACAGCCAATATCGAGGATAGGAGCATCTCTATCCTGAGGCAGAACACGGCTCCAACGTTGGCGAAATTGCCGTACTTTGGCTTCCAAGTTCATCGTCGAGACTCGCAACGGTTGTTGCCGCGAAGTCATCGTTCGATAATGCTCATAGGCACGCTGGCGAAAATCTTCTACAGTTCTTTGATGATATTCCATGAAGGTACGCTTCCCTTCTGCGTCCACCAAGGTCTCCTCAAACCGTCAACTACCACGACAGGGTATCCACATCCATCCTGCTGAGACTCATGCACTTGGGCCAGCACCGCCCGGCTTACCTTGCTCCCTTTCTCCTTCGTGCTCATACACAACTTTCGGCTTCTATACTCTCTCGCCTGCAACAAAAATCGACATTGGTTCTCCGCGAATAATCGAGTCAAGCCAAGTCAGTGGAAAGAATAACATGAAGAGGAGAGCGCTTACAATGTCACTCGTAACGCCCTGGAGGGCAAGACGGTCGCGAATCCTCCTTTCTAGAAATACAGCCCATCTCGTCCCTGTCCCCCCATAGCTATCCCGTGTTACCGTCGAAAAACCAACTTCGTGAAACATCTCGTTCAATTGTTCGTAGGAATATCCCTGCCTCACGTGCCCGCCATCCTCGCTTGGAGATACCGTTTTGCCATAGAAGTGCGGGGAATTGATATTCGGTACACCCAGATACAGCCTCCCATTCGGTCGTAGCTTCTCATAGAGTAACCTCAGAACTCTTTGGGCGTCCGAGATATGCTCTAATGTCTCCAGGCATATTATCTGGTCGAAACTTTCGTCCAGCTTATCCAGATCATAAAGATTCCAAACGGAAAATCTAACCTTGCCTGGTGGAATCCCTATGAAATCACGGAAAGCGATACAACGATTAATCTTCTCGGCATCCAAGTCGATTCCTAAGACTTGGTTTTCCCGTTGTTGAGCCAAGAAACTGAAGTACCCATTCCCACATCCGGCATCTAGTGTTTTTTGACAAGGCAGCAGATATTTTCGGACCACAGCCCCTCGCTTCCGAATAACCAGATCAGTACCCGGAAATAGAATCCTCTTTACCCAAAGCCACGGATTCATCATTCCTGCCCCGCATGAGAGAGCATACGCTTGTACGCTTTCACAATCCGCTCTCCATACCTTTCCCACGTAAACTCCTGTGCTCGCTTCAGCGCCGATTGTCCCATCTCCTGCCGCTCCTGCTCGTGCTCATAGAGATACAGTATCTTCTCCTTCAGCGCCTCCACGTCTCGCACCGGTACCACAAAGCCTTCTACGCCATCGCGAATGATATCCTCGCCGCCGGTGTTTGTACTGCTGATCACCGGCACGCCGCAGGCGATTGCTTCCACTTGCACCATAGCCAGTCCTTCCTCGATAGAAGGCAAAACGTACACAGAGCTTTGCGAATAGGCTTTATAAAGCTCAAGATGAGGAACGTGGTCTAAGAGCCTATAACTTCCTTCATATTCATGAAGCATTGCCCTGAGTTGTTGATTGAGAGAACCGATGAGCAACAACTCTGACCCGTCAAGATCAAGTTCCGCCATTGCTTGAATCAAGTAATGCGTGCCCTTGCGCACACTACAACCTATGTGTATCACTCGAAAGACGTTATCCTCTTTGGGCACCGGCCTAAAATGCTCAAGACTTGCGCCGTAGGGAACCTGCACAAGTTTTTCCCCCGATATCCCCTTTTCTCCAAAGGTACGCCTAACAAAAGTAGAGGGGATGGAGATATAGTCCGCTTCAGCATATTCCTGGGTCTCCTTCTCCACGATATAATCGTCGGGTAGCGGGCTCTGGACGCCCAATCTCTCGTTCTCTTCTGCCAATATTTCTCTTTGCCGCATGATGTGAGCTGATCCTCGTTCTACGACGGTGATCATCCCTTGTTTCCTTGCAGTCCGGTTGCTATGCAACGCCCAGCCAGACCATGCTATCAGGATATCACCCTCCGGCAAGTTCCGCGCAGCCCAAAGATCATACACTTCATGGGCCATTTGGTTCCAAAGCGACCAGTCTTTCAGTCTGGGAACGATGCGCGGGGCATAGGTCAACACCGCTGAGGGCGGGTGCATCCTCACTAGTGAGGAATCAAGGCCATATTCCTTCCCGTTTCGCTTTGGATTATAGTACGAGGTCATCAACTGAGCAAGGCATCCCCGTTTTTGTAATTCCTCAGCCAGGTGAAAAGCATGAAACTTGCCGGCCGTAGAC
>DAOULQ010000036.1:0-13141 GCA_034419095.1 Anaerolineae bacterium
CGAAAGCACGAGAGCCGTATCTACCCTCCAAGATGATATGCTCTCCAGCCCCCCCATAACTGTAATCTGAACCCTCGGAGGTGGAAAACTCTTTAGCGTAGGCGACCCCCAACTCCCAATAGAGATAGTCCGGTACCTTAGCCAAGAGACGCAAGAGGGCACCTCGACCATCCTCCCCTGGATGAATGGTGAAGGGGGGGTAGAAGTTAGACAACTCCGATGAAGCCTCCCCCGCCGTGGAGAGATCCAACCCCACGAAGCCTAGAATGCGGGAAGCGATCTGGAATACATTCTTGCTCCCAGCCGTCCAATGGTACTGGCGGCTGGCCCGCCAAGACCTAAGCAACCCCCATCCCCCTATGCAATAGAGGGTTAACCTCGACGTCCCCTCTCGTACCACGAACTCATGCTCCCCTATCCAGAGGCAGGGCCGCTGGCGGTACTTGGGACCCTCACTGGTGATATACCCTGGCGAGAGTTCCACCAGAGCCCCTCGACGCACCGCCGCGTAAGAGCCCTGCCCTATCTCCGCCAGGGCTCCGTCCGAGTTGTCTAACTCTATCACCGCTCCATCCTCACCCCATCCGTCCGTGGCTCTATACCTCACCACCCGCGAGGAGAGGTCAACAGAAGTGGCTCCAGAGACCGAGGCTCGCTGGGCGAAGTTGGCCCCTATGAGATAGATATACTGGCTGGGGGAGTCATAGGCCAAGGCGGCCCCATAGGAAGTGGAAAGGTCGAAGGGGACTGGCTCCGTCCAATAAGAGGAGATGAAATCGGAACCCTGCGCCATCCTCATGAGATGCAGCCGCTCATAACCTCCTGAACCGGTGTAAGAGCCTACGAAGGCGGCTCGATACACGTCCAGGTACCTGATAGTGGGATAACTGTACTGGAAAGGGAGATCGGCATCGGCTTTCTCAAGAACGTTCAGGGTGCTCCAGGTACCAGCCGCCACATCCACTCCGTCTCCATAGACGATAGACCACAGCCTCCAGGGGTACCCCTCCGCATCATCTCGCCCCGTGATCAGCATCTCATAGTCTCGCTCCCGGACCACAGCCAGCGCCTGTATGAGATATTTGCCCCCCTTGTCCCAGGTAGAAGGGCTGCCCCAACTACCCCCGCTCCTCTTCACCACCTTGACCACCGAATCGGCTCCACCCCCTGCCGGGTCCACCCCATAGAAGAGGATCGGCTCCCCATCTGCCTGCGCCTCGCCGGCCAGAGCCTTCACCTGAGCACCACTCCCCTCCTGGGCCACCTGCACCTCTGCGGAGAAGGAGGCTCCATAATCCGACGATTCCATCACTTTGATGGTCCGGTTGTCGGCGTCCACGAGGAAAAGGAAGACCGAAGCATCGGCTCGGTCGGCCGCTAGAGCGACCTGGGCGCTATCGGAAACGCTCTTCACATAGATCCAGGAGGTCCATTGACCGGTTTGGGTAGGGTCGGTTACCCTCTGACGGTAGAGGTTACCGTTTGAGGGGTCCACCCGGGCCCGCACCAGCGACCCATCGGCGGCCTGTACAGTGGAATTAGGCCCCTCGGGCTCCGAACCGGAATATAGAGAAGACCAGTCGAGGCGCACATCTAGCGCTTGAAAATCCCGGACGATCAAACGCACGGCCGGTTTGACCTGGCTCTGCTTCTGGGCCTCCAGAAGGGCCGAGGATAGGTATCTCATCTCTCCCCCCTTGACTTGTTACCCCTTGTGCTGTAGAATACTTTTGCCATGGTCGGTATCCTACCCAGACTACTAGTCGCACCCTTTTCCGCCTCTGTTGCCTTACAGATCACCAGCGATCTGGCAACAGTTGGGCTCCTCATCGCCCTGGTCGCTTTCGTCATCGTCACCCTCGTCCTCCTCTTCGTCCTTTGGCGACTCTACAGACGGGAGGTTACCACCCTCCAATCCCGCATAGAAGAGATGGAAAAGACGGCGCAAGAAGCCCTCGCCGCTCTCAAGGAGGAGAGGCAGCGCCTTCGCCAGGTGCTACAGGAAGCCGGCCTGACAGCCGATCTCCCTGCCGAACAACCCCTGGACCTGGAAGCGGTGAAGGTTGATCTAGAGACCGGGGAGGCTTTGGCTAGCACCATCTCCCGCATAGATGAACAGGAGATCGCCGTCCCCCAGGCACCCCCTTCAACCACCCCTGATCTTATCGAGATGGGCAACACCTACCTCCTCCGTGGCCAATTTGAAAAGGCGATCGACGAGTACACGGAAGCCATCCGCAACGACCCCCAGTCCTCTAAGGCCCATTACAACCGGGGGCTTGCCTACCTTAACCTGGGGCAGAACGAGGTCGCCATCCAGGATTTCGACAAGGCCATCCAGTTAGACCCCTCCGACTCCAAGGCCTACACTCATCGTGCTATGGCTTATGCAGCCCTGGGAGATTCCGACCGGGAGATAGAAGACTACAACAAAGCCATAGAACTCGACCCCACCTACATCACCGCCTACTACAAACGAGGTCTGGCCTACACTACCCTGGCCCTCTACGAGGCGGCCATCGAAGATTTCACCAAGGTGATAGAACTCGACCCCTACCATGCCCAGGCCTATCTCAACCGCGGAGTGGCCCTGGGTGGCCTCGAGAGGTACGCAGAGCAGGTCAGAGATTACGACAAGGCCATAGAACTCGACCCCGCCATCGCCGCTATTCATTACAACCAGGGTATGGCCCACCTCAACCTGGGCGACTATGAGAGAGCCCTCGAAGAGTATGAAGAGGCCCTGAAGGTGAACCCCCAGGATTCCCCGGCCTGGTACAATCGGGGGCTGGCGTGTGCTGCCCTTGGGCTCCATGAGAAAGCCCTCCAGAGTTACCACAGGGCGGCAGATTTGGCCCCCCAAGACCCCAAAGCCCGGTACAGCCTGGCCACCCCCTACTCCCTTGTGGCCGATGCCCCCGCGGCCATCGATGCCCTGACCCGGGCCATAGAACTGGCCCCCGACTACCGCGACACTGCCGCCACCGACGAAGCCTTCGACAACATCCGCGATGACCCCCGCTTCAAAGAACTGGTCGGTGAATAGGCTGTAGGGGAGGCCCTAGTGGCCTCCCGATAACGGGCGGGGACCCTTCGGCTCGGCCTCAGGACAAGCAAGCCCCGCCCCTACACCGCGCCCTCCTTCCCCTTCCTCACCACCTTATCCACCCACCTCAGCCCCCTCATCACCCGCACCACCTCTTCATCCCGCAGGTCTTTAGCCTCCATCCCCCGCAGGAAGCGCTCGAATATGATGTCGAACTCCTGAGGGGTCAGGAGCATCCACACCCCACCCCCGCTCTTCTCCACTTCATAAGCCTGCACCATCCTTTCCGCTCCTGGCCCTCCATCGAGGGCTTATCCCTCCAACCCTGGCAGTTTCGGCTGGCCTTGGTCGGTGAAGATATCATAGATTAGCCCCGCTCCGCCGCCGATGAGGAGGGCCGTTAGGAGCACCCCCAGCCGATAGTCCAAGACAATCCCCGCCTCGGCCAGGAGGTCCATCCGGGCTGCCAGCCCCAGAAGCAGCCCCGTCAGCCCGGAGACATACCGCAGCCAGGTTCGATCCCACCCCTGCCAGTCGAAGAGAGGCGTTACGAACCACTCCACTATCTTGGTGTTTATCAAGGCCAAGAAGGCCACTTTCAGAAAGAGCATCCCTTCTGACATCCTTCACCTCCTTAAAAGGCGCTTTTGTCTATCTCCTCCAAAGGGTCTCCCCTCTCGATGATGAGAGAGTCGCTGGGCTTGGCCCAGGGCAGCCTATCTAGTTCGGCGACCAGTGCCGCGGAGATGACCCGGTCGTCGTGGACGGCCACCCCCTCCACGATCACCCCATCGGGCACCCCCCACCTCATCCTCTTCTCCTCGGAGACCTCATATTCCACCGCCTCCACCTCCCGCCAGAACCCCGCCCAATCCTCGCTCCCGTCATCGGCGAAATACTTGAACCGTCCCGTCTCCACCACGGAGAGGAACGCCCACCCCAGGTCGCTCTTCCGCCGTGGCGGCGAGAACTGGAAGGGGATCACCTTATGGCCGAAGGCCCGGGACGACGAGAGAAAGGAGACCAGCCCCGCTCCCACCCCTGAGGCATCGGCTACGATCCAGCGCACGCCCCAGTGGCGGAAATAGGCTACCAGTTTCCCATAGAGCATCGTATGCCGCGTGCCCGTATCGTAGAAGACATCCACCACCCGATAGGTGGGCGCTCCCAGGAGCGGATCCTCGACGGTGGAAAGGTCAACTTGGAAGATGGTGGCGCAGGTCGAGTCCTTGCGCGGCTTACTCATCCGTAACTCCTCCCCCGTCATCTCCTCATCCTCCCCGGCTACGTCCAGGGTGGCAGCGTATATCTTTCCCTTGGTGGGCGCGTGTTGCCGCCTGTGTTCCCCCTGCATCAGTGCCCGTCTCCTCCCGTCGAAGAGCCCCCCGTGGGCATCTATCTCCTCCAAGAAGTATTGAGTCCTGATCAGGGGGTGCTGCCGACCCCTCCGCGATATCTCCTTCTCGACATACTCCCCATATTCAGGGTTTTCTTCTGCCGCCCTTTCCCAGGGAACACAAAAGACCCGCTTCACCCCGTCCCTCACCTCCTCCCTTTCCAGTTCCTGCATCACTTTGGCCAGAAGTGTCTTCTTCGTCCACACCGTCCCATAGAAGACCCGGGTGGCGTTAGTGGAAGCGGCCATGGGGACGAAATCCTTCTGCCACTTCTCCTCCGAGACATCTTGCGCCTCATCGCACTCCAAAAGGAGGCTAGCCGTAGCCCCCACCACCTGAGCCCGCCTATCAGCGGAGAGGAAGACACACCCTGCCTTCCCTAGGAAGATCATATACCCTTCCCTCCCCCGCCACTTCCCCCTGTTCCACTCGTTCTCCAGGGCAGTCTCCAAGCGCATCTTGGAGTTGATAAGTTGTGGCCGGTAGGTGGGCGCCACCTTCACTATGAACCCCCCAGCCCGCTGGAAGAGGTTCAAAAGGTAGGCCTCTAGTTGCGCCGAGAGTTCGTTCTTCCCCGCCTGGCGGCTCATCACCACGGCGAAGGTGAACCCCTTTCGGTTGAGGACCGAGTCCAAGATAGCCCTGGCCGGCTCCAACTGATAACCCCGCAGTTCCCGTCGCACCACCAACCGACTGAAGAGCCAGATGTCGGAGAGGAGGCGCTTGGCTACTCTCACCTGCCAGGACACTGTCAGATGCCGCCCTCCACACCATCTCGGAGATCCCAGGGCCCCACCCGGGCGTCCTCGGCTATAGCCTCCCGCTCCCGCACGAAGTCCAGCCCAGCCTTGAACTCCAAGAGCCGCTCGCTTCCCCAGGTTCGCCAATGTTCCGGCGTCTCCTGGGAGACGCCCACCGTCCCTATCGCCGTCCGCGCCTTCTCCAGGGCGGCATAAGCCGTAGCCCCCAAGATGATCATTTCCTCATCATCCGCGGGGACGGTGGTAGCCGTGGCTCCCTCCAGCCCATCGATGGTCTGCTTCTTGAGGTAGTAAAGGCGGATCACATCGCCTGACTGGGGCTCATCTTCCGTCTGAAGGTATAGCGTATCCTCCCAGAGACGGAACTTCACCCAATTAGGGGGATACTCCGGCTCCGCGGCGGTATAGGGCCACCAGACCATGGCCACGCGGAGGAGCCCCGAGACCGCCGAGAGGTCGATACTCCCGCGTCTCAGAGGTGACATCTATAGTGGTCACCGCTCGCAGGGGGTTAACCCTGGAGTATTCGACCAGCGCCCGGGTGATGGCCCGGTCTATCTCGTCGGTGGACCAAATAGCGTTCCCCGCATCGTCCAGGTCCGCTTCCACGTTGTCACGCATCGTTGCTAGGTTCATACTTCTACCTCTCGTCCTTGCCCATCCTCCTAGGCCCCTCCATCAGCGATGTCTTCAGCAGGATCATCAGAGACCTAGAGCAGCCGTACATGCTTGGGGGCGACCACAGCCTGTCTTGGCATCGTCAGACTGGGGAGGGTCGCCCCTACACTCCCTATAGGTAGACAACGGTAACTTCCGGCCCCGTGCCCGTCAGGTCGGCGTAGCAGCCCTTGGCGAAGGCGTAGGGCAAAGCCGGCGTGAAGACCGCGCTCTCGTTTGCCGCCGCCTTCAGGGTGCAAAGTACCGTCCCCGAGGCCGCCGTGTTGTCGTAGAGCACAACCGTGGCCGCATCCGTGCCTCCGGCAAGGGCCACCGCTACCAGCGCTCCCGGCCCGCTCTTTGCCGCTCCATCAGCCGTCAGCGTCTTATGTGCTGCTATTTGCATTTCTACCTCCCTCTATATTGAATTTGACTTACCAGCCCGGAACCCTGTTGTTGACAAAAAGCCTTTTTTCTGCTAACCTTGCCTCTGAGTTATGCTTAGGCCTTGAGCCATCCCAACTCAACGGGGTGGCTCTTAATTTATGAGGAGGTGTTAGATGGCGTATTATGTAACCCCGGAAACCTTGGACCAGAAATCCAAGGAGTGGCAGACGGCCATTGCCCCCTACAACACCCACAAGATGGAGTTGAAGGTAGAGAAATCGGCCCTCTTGGTGATCGATATGCAGAGGTTCTTCCTGGACCCCGAGAGCCCCACCTTCACCCAAGGAGGCCTGGCCATCATCCCTCGCATTCAGCAACTCATCGCTGTCTTCCGCCAGGCCCAGCGGCCGGTGATATATGCCGCCCACGTCCATCACCCGGATAGGATCGATGTGGGCATCATGGGATGGTGGTGGGAAGGGATGTGTGTCGAGGGGACAGAGGAAGCCAAAGTGCACCCGGCCCTCTCCCCCTTGCCTAACGAAAAGGTCATCTACAAACATCGCTACAGCGCCTTCTATAACACAGACCTAGAGACGATCCTCCGTTGCCTAAAAGTGGAAGACCTGGTCTTCACCGGAATAATGACCAACCTCTGCTGCGAATCCACCGCCCGGGACGCCTACTTCCGCGACTATCGCGTCTTCTTTCTCCTCGACGCCACCGGCTCCATCAACGAAGAACTCCATCTAGCCTCGCTGAAGAACCTGGCCCTGGGCTTCGCCTATGTCACCGAGACGAAGGAGATCCTAGAGGCTCTGGAAGCGCAACCCTACAGCCCTAGATAAGGAGCATTAGTATCGCCCCTCCATCTCTGGTTGACCTGTGATCTCTTTGGCGGGGCGCGGCCCTCATCGAGAAAAGCCATCTTGACCCGGTGCGCCGCGCCCCGCCACCCCAGAGGAAAGGAGAGTCCCCGCTCCTTTTCGCGCCATTCGCGCTAGGCTACGTTGTTCTTGTGCAGAGCCCGGTAATCCCCGATCCCCACGGCCACGATGAAGCGGCACTTGATCCGCATCTCATCGTTGGTGAACATCGACCCCACAGTGGGCTCATCGGCGATGAAGAGTTCCGGCTCCTTCCCGAACCGGTAGCCGATGCAGACCCCCTCTACCTCCGAGGGGCCGCAGGCCGCAGCCCAGTCATTGGCGTCCGTCCACTCCGGCACCACGATCACCTCCGCTGAGCCCCGGCGGACGTTAGCCTCGTTGTTGGCCGTCCCCGGCTCCCCCTCGGAGAGGATGATCTGCAAGGCGGTCTTCTCCAACTCGATGGGCACCAAGAGGTACTTAGGCCTGACCCCCAGCCGCTTGTTGCTGGTGGGCTCGGTCTGCTTGTAGACCGCCTGGATGACGGCGTCCCACTCCGAAGCAGATAGGGCCGCCGTGCGCAGGTTGCCATGGTTGGTGGCGTCGAAGAGGTTGTACCCGTCCGAGAGCACGGGGCCCGTCCCCGAGTTATCGGTGAAGAGGTTGCTCACCAACTGAGAGAGCGTCCGCCAGGCAGCCTGCCCCAACTCTCGCGGGATCCTTCGGATGGCTCCCACATCGTCCCGGTCTATCACCTCTAGGGTGATGCCCAGATAGCCCCCCTTCTTGACAAAAGAAGAGGTCTCCTCGTTGTCGCTCCAGGAGAGTTCGGTGTAGGCCGCCCCCTCGCTCACCGTGGGCAGATCCCCGATGCCCCCCGTCTTAATCCAGGTGACATCGTTGATGGTGGGGAACTCCTCCTCGTAGGCGATGGGCGCCCACCACTTGGGTCGAGCGTTGTAAGCCGCAAGGAGCGCCTTGTTCAGCGCGTTCTTTACCACCGAAGTCATGGTGCTGGTGGTGACGTTAGCCAACTGCACCCTATCCCTGAAGAAGCGTCCATAGAAATCCCAATCCCCTGTCAGCAGGAGATAGAGTTCGCGGATACCCGAAAGCCTCGGGATATCGCTATGCGCCTCTGGGATGGGCACTCCGAACAGCCGGTCGGCCGCAAACTGGATCCGATCTAGGTTATCCCACATCCCTCCCACCATCGGATGTGTCGGTTCTCCAACTCCTTTAATCACTTCATCCTCCACTAACTTAGCCAGGAGGTTCTCCTGACCTTTGATAGCCTCGTCCAACTCCTCCAGGGCGAAGATCCGGCCTTCGTATCGACCTCTGATCTCCTCCTTCATGGCGACCGGAAGGTCCGAGGCGTTGAGGCTGGCCCGCAAGAGATGGGCACATTGTGCTCGTTCCATCTCCTCCCATCGGGTTTTCTGATGGGGAGAGAGTTCCACCTTCTCCCCGGTTGCCATCATCTCCTCTCTATCGCTCATTTGATCACCTCCTTCACTTTCTAAAACGCTGTTCAGCACCCTCTCGAAGGCTCCCCCCGCTGCCGGATCGAAGACCACATCCACGCTCAAGACCTGGCCTATCCTCTCCGCGATATATCGTTCACCTTTGCGGTGGGCCTTCACCAGCATATCGGCCGACAGCCCCACTCGAGGCACGGGAAGCCCTGCCTCCCGGTCAGCGATGATCTGGTCCAACATCCGGGTAAGCCAGTCGGCAGAGTCGAGAACCCTGTACTCCCCCAAGAGGGCTCCCTTTTCGAACCGCACCTTGCCAATGCTCCCCACCACATCCCGCACCGAGGGGTGCTGCATATACCGCCTATGATCCACCAGGCTGGTTATCCCCTCCCAGAGGGGCACAGAATCCCTAAGCACTTGGGGAGGGAAGAGCCAGCCGTGCAGCGTCTCCCCCGCCCGGATAAGGGTCACCTCATAGGCCCTGCCATCTTCGGCGGTCGGTTCCAGGGCTGCCGCCAACTGCAAACGATGTCTATCTTCCACCTCTCACCACCTCCTCCTTTGGTCTCTGCCACACCCGTTTTTTGCCCCCCGGCCCCTCGATGATCACCACCCGGTCATCGTAGATCTTGAAGGCAAGGACTTCTTGGATCCCCAGGGCTTTGAGCGCCTGCTCCAACTCCGGTGGGCTAGTCCGCCCCTTGGGCGTCTTGAAGTGCGACCTCCGCTCCCCGTGGGTCTTGGCCATGTGTATGGCCAACGCTCTTGGGCTACCGAACTCCCTGCCGCAGCCACTCCTCGGACATTTATATCTCATCTTCCGCCTCCTCTAACAGGGCGTTAATATCCACTTTCTGTCCCGCGAACCTGTAGATCATCTCCATAGCCAGCCGGTCGGTGATCCAGCCTTGCTCCTTCATAGCCACCAAGGCTTTCACCACCTCCCCCACCGCCTTGGCTAAGGTCTCGCTCTCCTCCTCGGCCACCCTCTGCACCTGATAAGAGAGCCTCAAATCGCCCCCCTGGGGGACAGGCAACCTCCCCAGATGCTGAGCCCGTTCTATGACGCGGCTCACCACATCTAGAAGCATCTGGCAGAAGAAGATTTGCCGGTGCTCGTAGTGGCGCCAAGTGGGCCCGCCCATCTCCGCGGCCGTGGCCCGGGTGGCGCTCTCCCCCTCGGCTAGGAAGTGGAGCGGTATCCCGGCTCCAGCGGCCACCATGAGCCGCAAGGCCCTCCCGTCATCTTTCGCCTCGTGGGCCTCTATCCGGGGCTGGACGGTCTCCCAGGTCTCGTTCTCATCGGTGACGATGATGCTCCCCGGCTCCGGGGCCTTAGCGTACTGACTCCTCTTCCCCGCTAGGTCTCCGCCTACCGCTCCCTTCACCGTCACCTTCCAGAGGAAGGCGTTGCGAAAGCGGTTCACCCGCACCCGATCCTCCAACCACTCCTTGTACCTCCGCAGCCAAGGGAGGAGGGGCGCTAGGTCACCCTGTCCTCGCACCGCTCCCACTGGGCGGTTGATGGCGTAATGCAACACCTCCGGCCCTTCCAGATCCTCCGCCGACCACCACCGCCCCCCGGTCTTCGCCGTCACCTCGTGATACCGGAGTTCCCTCTCTAGATCGTTCTCGTCGGTCTCGATCTTGTCTATCTTGGCCGCCGGTATCTGGCGCACGTAACTCATCCCATCAGCGGGGTTGGTCTGAAGCACGATGAAGAGTTCCCCCGCCCGGGTCAACTCGTCACACCAGTGGTAGGGGCGGAGGGGCATCCGGTTCTTCCGGTGGTGCCAGAAAGCCTGAACGAAGTCGTCGAGGTAGCCTATCTCCGAGGAGACGGTTATCCCATTCCCCACCACATAGTCGGTGGTAAGCCCCACGATGCGGAAGGCCAAGGGGTTAGTCCGCCAAGCCTCCAGGGCATCGGCGAACTCATCGACTAGTTCATACCAGGGCTTATCCTGGGGCCCCGCTACCCCTGATACCTGCCTCCACCACCTATCATCGACCACCTTCACCGCGGCCTGTACCTGCTGCTCGATGACATCGCCAAAAAGAAATCCAGCCAATCGCTCTCTAAAATCCATGGAACCCTCCCTCATTGCTCCTCATCCTCCAGGATACCGTGATCGTCCTATCCCTCGGGATCCTGTAAGGACAGGACACCGAGATCGTTGGCTCAGTGTTGGCACAGTATTGGTTCACTACATCACCCCTATCCCCCGCAGGGCTATCTCCAAGACAAGCCCTACCAGGATGAGAAAGACGGAAACGTAAACCCCTCGCAGCGTCTTCTTTATCCCGTCCAAGTCCTTTTGCATATCCTTCACATCGTCCCCCAGGAGCATCCCATAGATGCAGCCTGGCTTCTGGTCTATAGTGAGCCCCTTCTGTCGCTTAGTACGGTTATAGCGGCGTATGGCCTCCCTCAACCTCTCCTCGCCCTCACCCAAAGACATCCCACACCTCACAACTCTATCCCCAACTCCGTGCTTAGTTCATCGAGAGCCTGGGCGAAGGCTGCGGCCAATCCATCGGCCGCCTCGCCGCTCAGCGCCCGCCTGGCCTTGAGGGCCGAGACCAGCGACCGGACGCCCTTGGCTACCAAAGGGAGAGCCTTACTTGGGTCCGCCTCTCGATCCACCACCCTCCCGATGAGCACCTTGAGCACCTCGATCACATCGTCGAGGGCCAGTTGGTTGGAGGAGGCCACCTCCTCTATCTCTTGAACCTCCTCCTCGGTGAAGAAGCGCCGATATAGCCCCCTCTTCCGCAGATGGGCGTAGCAGAGTTCCTCGCCCCTCATGGCCCAGGCACGGCAGCCAGGCTTCGCACACTTCTTACTTCCCCTATCCTTAGCCATCTAACAGATCCTCTTTTGCCCTCGCTGTGATCCACCCCACCAGAACCCAGAAGGTGAGGCTATAAACCCAACTCAAAAGACTCATCCCTCTATCCCCCGTAGATAGAAAAGCGCGAGAACCCTTACGGGCTCCCGCGCGTGATTCGCTCTGGGAGCGGATACCCCCAGAAGGGGGCATTAAATTCCCAACCTACTCTCTTATATAAAGCACGTACCTATCTTTCTTGCGGGCCACCTCTAATTCCGCCTCGGCAGGCAACTCTTCCAAGAAAGTCAGAAGCCTCTCCAAAGAGGTGAAGACCCGCGTCCTCTCCGACTTCAACTGCGAAGGTTCACGCACCGCTCTCTCGTGAACCCCTAACTCCCGCACCCGGGCAAAAAACTCCTCATCAGCCATGCAACCCTTCCCTCGGGATCCTTTACGGACACCTGTTTAGCACATTTGTTCTACCAAAAATTATATCACAACTTTCTCGTTTGTCAAGTACCTGGGCGAAATTTTAAGGTTGAAGCCATAAGGCCCCTCTGGACGAAAAAGATTGCCCCCCTCAATTGGACCTCCCGGTCTTCCCTGCCTTCCCTCGTGCAACGGATCGACGCTTGCTCTCCACATACTCCTCCAACATCTCAAGGCTGTACCGGCGGTGGCCTCCCGGTGTGCGAAAGGGGACGAGTTCCTCCTCCCTCTCCATCTTCCTCAAGGTCACTAGGCTCACACCCAAGTACCCTGCGGCCTGCCGCGCCGTCATCCGAAACTTCTTTCGATCGTTCACGTCTTCCATGATCTTCCCTTCAAGTCAAAACCATAGACCAGCGTAGATGCAAGTAAAGGAGAAAAGAAATCGAAAAAACCGCTTACATCCCTATTTAATAGCATGTTCTGGACGGCTTGTCTATGGGAAAATGGTCATGGTAAAATGGTACTAACCCCATCTATACCTCCAAGTCCTCAAACGAGCCCGACTTCTAAGCGGTTAGCGGGCCTTTGTTGGAATCTCCCCCTCTTCTTCGCCCAGCGAGAAATTTTAAGTTGCGCCTATGCAATCTATATCAGTCTAGCGTGATTTTTATCAATTTTAGGCCTTTTTTAGTCCTTTAGTAATATTGACACCCAGGCTCTCCCGTGATATACTATCTATAGTAGTGAGATGCCCATGACATACTAGAAATAGTGCTGCGACCCGAAACTAACTTCGAGTAGTGGTGTTCTTTTTTGTAGAGGGTGGTGGAAGGAGGAAGTGAGAAGTCGAGAAGCGCTGATCGTTCCTGCTAGGAGAGGGGGTGGTTGGCGCGTTTCTCCTGTGAAGACGAGTAGGATCCCGGCGGTGATCCTACAGGATGGTTAGATCGCTGGCTAACCATGAACTGGGGGCTGTGGAGTGGTCACTCAGTCCTGAGGAATCCGAAGGACTTGTCCCTTGGGGAGCGAGTAGTGAAATCGATGTGTCTTTTTCTGCACTCCTCTTTCCACGTAGCGAAAATTTTAAGGTTGGCGCCGCATCGATTTAGAAAGTTTTAGCGCGATTTTGACGATTTCTAGGCGGTTCGCTACCCCCTGTCAAGCAATTTAAACATGTAACCGAACCTTGCTCGGTTGTGCAACATATTTTGTAACCAAGCGCGGTGACTGTTTCTTAAGCGGATGGACGGTACCTGACTGGGTTTTGGCACCATAGA
>DAOULQ010000037.1:0-4332 GCA_034419095.1 Anaerolineae bacterium
AAGAAGTACCGGTTAAAGCCATCACCCCCTGGTCCACCATCTCGTAAACCACATCCTGATCCACGTAGTCGCCGTACCAACCGGTGGAGAAATCCCAGTGGGTAGCGGCAGAGTCATGGACATGGACGACACGGGGGGCGGCGGCCAGCGGTGTGGCGGTGGGTGAAGGGGTAGGGGTCGCCTCCGGCGTGGCGGTGGGTGAAGGGGTAGGGGCCGCTTCCGGCGTGGCTGTAGGGGTGGGAGAGGCAGGTAGTGGTGTCTCCGTCGCTTGGGGAGCGGTGGTAGGGGTATTCACCGGCTCGGTAGCCTGGGGAGTGAGTGTAGGCTGCTGGGCCTGACCCGTTGGCTTCCTTAGGAGGCGACAGGCCTGAGCGAGGCCTGTTCCTGCCAACAACGTTCCCACCATGACGAGGAACTGGCGCCGGGAGAAAGGGCGGTTCTCGCCCATTGTAGCCTCCTTTATCGGGCGAACAGCCTGAGAGCGTAGTCGAGAAGGGTTAAGGCATCCAAGTCTCCGGTAGCACACATGGCGCTCTTAGCGGCACTTGGCCAGCGCCAATACCTCACCAGAGGGCCGGTCGACGCCTCGATGTAGTCGATGAGTTGCACTTCGCTTGTCAGCCTGGCCAGAGTGGCAGCGTCTATGTACGTTGCGCAGCGCGTCGCCGTTTCACCCATGTCCAGGATGTAACCCTGCTCCTGTAGAAAAGAGACCACCTGCTTGGGCGCGTTAGCGGGCAGCCCGACAAACGGACGGGGCTCAGCAGGTACGTCCAGCTCTTTTGTTCTCAATTGATGATACGCCCCATTCCAGGCACGCTCTGAACCACAACTACCCAGACCCCTGACCAGGATTGTGGCACGTTCAGAACAGCTGAAAGAGATATGCAGACCTGCCAGGGTATGAGAAATAACAGCCGCAAAGCCGCTTTTCTCTCGCCACCAGCTACTGATGTCCCGCAGCCTGGCAACCCACACTGGGGGTTGGAGGCATGTCGCCTGGCGCAGTACCGTCATAAGCGATTGCTGACAACGCCAGATCAGCTCGGGATGGAAGAGAAGGGCGAACAATTCACCACGTCGATGCGTTTGAAGCAGGATCTGGCTCCATGCCCGCGTTATCCCCTCGGGGCCAACATGCAGACTGTCATGGAGTTGTAGGTCATCAGGCAAGGAAACCGGAATCTCAACCATGTTGGGACGTGTATACGGCAAGCATACCGCCTCAAGTGCGGACTTTGGCTTGTAGAATCGGTAGAGAACGTCGGAAATCGTGGTCGGGTTGTCGGCATCGGTGGAGGAAATCACATCCCACCAGATTGCTTTGTTACTGCTATAGTTAAACACACCTTTCGGCAACGCATCCAGCAAGTCATCGGTACAACTCAGGTACGGGCAACGGAAGCCGTACACCTCGATTCCATAGCGAGCAAGGACCTGAGCCGCTCTCACAAGATGTTCGCTCGCCTCGGCTGGCGAATAGGCTCCAAGATCCACATGATCATAGCCGTGCACCGCGATTTCTGCTCCCGCATCCTGCAGGTGGCGGATAAATTGCGAGTATCGCTCCACGACGCGAGCCGGTGTGGGAATTGTAGGCGCATAGCCATACTCGGCCAGCATGGCTATCAGACTTTCTACTCGGCTTGCTGCCTTGGAGGGTGTGAGGCCGTATCGGTCCAACAAAATGGCCGCCCGCCTACGGACATATCCAGCCCCTCGCAGGGCATACCATTCCCTCAGCCTCAATTTTCTGCCCTCTCATCCTTCACTTCATAGCGTGCCAGAACAGAGACGCCAGCCGTGACGCGGGCGCCAGGCTTTACCTCGATGCTCACATCCTCTCTCTTCGGCAACACAACTGCGACGAGTGAACCAAACCTTATCATGCCCAGTCGCTGCCCCACGCTTACTGTCTCACCCATGTTCAGATAGCTTTCCACGCGCCGGACGAATCGTGAGGCAATTTGGACTACCGCTACGGTCAGCGATGGATTCTCGATGATCGTAGTAAGACGCTCGTTGACAAACGGTGCCTCGTCCTTCCCCAAGGATATGAACTTTCCCTCGATATGCTTCAGCAATTTCACCTGGCCGGCGATGGGGCATCGGTTCACATGTACGTCCAGAAAGGTCATTTCCACCCCGATGACATGGGCAGCCCTCGCCAGCAGGCTGGTGCCCGTCAACTCTCTGAGCAGGTAATCCCTACCGTGTTTCGTCACCAGCGGCGTCGAACCCTCGTCAACGGTCCTGATATAGAGTACCTCTCCGTCAGCCGCGGACAGAACAACCCCCTTCTCCTCAGGGGGAACGCGCTCCGGATCCCTCCCAAAGGGCAGCATCATCAGAGACAAAGCGAGGGTAAGAGCCAGTGCTATCTGACCAAGGAAGCCCGCTGCCAACCCCCAGCTTGTCTCGCACAGGGGGTAGATCCAGAAAAAGGGGAGTGCCGCCGCGAGTGTGGCAGCGGTTGCGCCGGCGAAGGCTGCCCGCCTTGCTAGTTTCCACTTCATTATCGGAGGCAACATTAGGAGAATAGAAGACGTGGCTCCAAGGGCCACCAGTTCCCAATTCATATCATCCTCCTAATCACGGACCATTTTCCGATACCAAATTCGGTTGATGAGAGAACGAGAGAAGATGCTCTTGAAGAAGAGCCGTCGACCCAATTGACTGGCAAACAGCCATCCCGCGATTGTGCGAATGACGGGCAGATTCTCGAACATTCTCTCCACAGCACGTCGCTTCACATCCCTTTCGATTTTTCGACAGCGCGTGAGAATCTGCTTCCGCACCTCCCGTGGTAACTCAGGGGTCTCGAAGACCGGCGTCTCGTCAGCCTCCGTCATACTGTTAAGGTATTCCTCCGGGGGAATCACGAAACACTCGTGGCTTCGGACCCACTCGAAGAGATCGGTCCCAGGATAGGGAATCGGGTTATTGAGATAAAGAAGAATAAGCGGGTAGCGCTGGGCCAGAGCAAACGAATCCTCGACGTCACTCATCGTCTCGCCCGGATGTCCAACGATGATGAAGAGCCTAACTTCCAGCCCCACATCAATAGCATCCTGGATCGCCTGCTCGATCGTCTCTATTGTCTCTCCCTTGCGCACAATATCCAGCAGCACCCGGTTATTGCCCCCATCGGCCCCAAATCCTACTTCTCTAACGCCCACTTCCTTCATCCTGGCCAGCAAGGCCCGATCCACCCTGTCTGCCCGGATGCCGTTGGCACAACGGATGAAGAGATCTTTCAACCTGCGCCGTTCGATCTCATCGCATATATCATACACACGCTCCCTCAGCAACGTGAAGTTGTCATCGTCCACAACGAACTGCCTGATTCCGTGAGCGTACCAATACTCGATTTCATCTACCACGTTTGCCGCACTTCTGGCAACGAACCCGCTTTTCATAACGCTGTTGGGACAGAAGATGCATCTGTATGGACACCCACGGCTTGTGATGAGCGGAATCTCTCTCGCATATCTCTTGAGATCGAAATGGACGTACCGGGGGAAGGGGACCCCATCCAGATCCATGATGAGTTGCGGTTCGGGACCAGAGACCACGGCTCCATCGCGCCGATGCAACAAGCCGGGTGTTTCCTCCAGAGGGGTTTCTCCTTTGCAGAGTTCAACGAGTACCCGCTCTCCCTCCTGAACGACCCCAAAATCTATATCGGGACATTCCTCGAGAACGGACTCTCTCAAAGCAGATACGTGTGGGCCGCCCACGACAATTGAGGCCCGGGGATAGTACTCTTTGATATGGCGAATCAGTTCGTAGGAGCGCTTGTATTCAAGACTGACCAGGCTTAGCCCTATCAAGTCCGGCTGGAACGATTCGATCTTCGCCTTCAGCGCCGACAGGCGGCCACAGACGCGCATGTCCTCTATCGCGTACTCGATCCCCTTTTCAAGTAGGGATTGGGCGAGATAACCAAGGTTACTGGGCGGCCTGACCGCTCCATAATAACTGGACGATGGAGGCGCTATCAAGAGAACCTTCTTAAACATGCCTAAAACCCGCTACGCTTGACGTAATAGGGGATGAGAAACAATTCCATAACAAAGGGAAGAGGATCAGTGAGCGAGAAGACTGCAAACTCTTTGCTGCCGCGCATAGATTCCAGGTACTCACGTATCGTCAATCTGCCGTGCCAAATCTCTGTGACAACCGTGGGGATGTCCGTTAGAAGGCGAACCCACTTCACGCCTTCACGGAATTGCCCTATGGCGACCTCTTCGCCAACGGCTTCGGCGTATGCCAGATAAGGGAGATCAACTCCCGCCCGAATAGCGATGGTATGCCAGCCCCAAATTCTCG
>DAOULQ010000038.1:0-7894 GCA_034419095.1 Anaerolineae bacterium
AGGTTAGATACTCATGGGTGGCCACCGTCTCTGTGGGAGGCATAGGCGAAAGTTCCTCATTCCCCAAGACGATGCAAGAGAACTCCAGGCCATTCAGTTTCTCTTCTATGAGGGCTGAGTTGTCCCATTCGAAGGCTGCCTCCAGAGCCCGGCCGATATCTTCCTCCTTCTCTACCACCGACACGCCGATGCTTGAGCCCTCTCGGCTGGGTTTGACCACGCAGGGGAGACCGATCTCCTCGATGACCTCTTTTTGCGTTCCTTGTGGGTCTCGCTCCCAATTGGTCTCTTGGATCACCATCTCATGGGCCACTTCAAGATGGGAGGCTTTGAGCACCCGGTGAGCCACGGGTTTGTCCATACAGAGGGCCGAGGCCAGGACCCCAGAGCCGGTGTAGGGTATCCCCAAGAGTTCGAGGAGCCCTTGGATACAGCCATCATCGCCATATTTGCCATGAAGGGCGATAAAAGCGAAATCGAGGAGTTTTTTGAGTTCTTCGTAGGCGATGCGTTTCGCTTCCTTCTCCAGTCGAGCGATGATGTCGGAAGTGGTGTTCTGAACGATGAGTTTCTTGGGAAGTTCCCAGAACCTATTCTCTGTGTCCACGAAGATGGGGATGGGGACGTACTTTTGGCGATCTAGGTGCATATAGACCTGTCGCCCACTGGCCAGCGAGGCCTCCCGTTCTGAGGAGGATCCTCCAAATAGCACTCCCACCCGCGTCATGGTACTCTCTTAACCCTCAACCTTGTTGAACTATATTCTAGCAATTATACTCTCAATAGGCAAGGTTGCGCCATGGGGGCCAGGGCGTTAGAATCTTTATGGCATCATTGGGGGGATATTATGAGTACCATTAGGCTCATAGGTTTGCTTCTCCTTATAGGGGGCATCGCCCTTCTTCTCATATCAGTGAGCGCGGATATGATGGGGTTGGGGCGTGACCCAGGGTTCGGCTACCAACAGATAGGGGGTACCCTGGTGGGGGCAGTGGCAGCCATAATTGGCGGGCTTCTCTACCGAAGGGGCTCTTAAAGGGCTGTTTTTCATGATCTGCCTGTCCGAGGAGGACTCTTGAGGTTTCAAGGCGAGGGCATGAGCGGGCTAGGGGGCTATCCAACAAGGGCGGCCCGAGGTGCCACCCGGACTGGAGAAGAAAGAATATCCTGGCCCTCCTGAAGACCGCAGAAAGGGCAGGGACCGCCACTAGATGGGGGGTGGAAAGGAGCGATTTTCAAGGGCTATCGGATAGCGATGGCCCTTTTCCTTTTCGACCGCCGAAGTTTGCTAGGAGGAGAAGGGCTATTATACAATAGAAGATGTGATCTCGTTCAGAAAGATGTGAGACGGTTGCAAGGATAGGCAAAAGGGGCCATCCTTCTCCCACAGGGATCCTTTAGGATACGAGCTCTGCGATGGAGAATTGGAGATTGATCGCCTCAACCGGACCCTTCAAGAATGGGAATGGACCTACAACCATTTCCGCCCCCACCAGGCCCTGGACTGGAGGACCCCAATGGAGTATATTAGTGAGTGCCACCCAGATGTGGCTTCAACAGGCCATCTGTCTCATATGTACTGAACGAGTACAAGCCCTTGACAATAATTTCTTGGTAGAATATAATGGCAGGTGTATAGGTCTATCTCCTAGCGCGAGGCACGTGCCTCTTGCTAATGGAGGTGTGTAGGATGGGCGATCGCTCCTCTTAAGGGGTCTATTTGGCTCCTGAGGGTGATGGCCGGCGGCGGCAAGAGTCATTGCCCTTTACGATTCTCCTCAGGCGAGAGGTATCAGGGTCTCGGCGGCTGCCCTGGGGGTCGGGGGAAAGACCGAGATTTTTTGGTGTTTTGGGGGAGATTAAGCATGGAGGATTTGACAGCCTCGGGAGAGGAGAATCTCGACGAAGACTACTGGAGATCGCTTCTGGAAGATGCGGAGCAGGTGGAGTCCTTGGGGGAGGAAGTTGTAGAGGAGGCGGAGACCTTTCAGGGAGTGGACGAGGAGGCTTGGCGAGCCGCTGAGGAGAGCCTCTCTAAGGGAGAGGTCCTGGAACTTCAAGTGAAGGGGTGCAATCGTGGAGGGCTCCTGGTGGATTGGAAGGGGATCACGGGCTTCGTCCCCGTTTCCCATCTAGATGGTCTCCCCAGCGGCCTAAGCGAGGAAGAGTTGCGCGAGAAGTTGGCTCTTTGTATAGGCCAAACTCTTAGGCTCAAGATCATCGAGGTAGAGCCCGAGAGAGGACGCCTCGTCCTCTCTCAAAGGGCGCTGGGATGGAGTGAGGACCCTCAGGGGCTTCTGGAGAGCCTCACCCCAGGAGAGGTACGACGGGGTCAGGTGACCAGGCTATGCGATTTCGGTGCCTTCGTGGATCTGGGTGGCTTCGATGGGCTGCTTCATATCTCCGAGCTCTCTTGGTGCCACGTGGAGCATCCTAGAGAGGTTTTGGAGGTAGGCCAGGAGACAGATGTCTATATCCTTGATGTGGACAGGGAGCGTAAGAGGGTGGCCCTATCTCTCAAGCGTCTAGAGCCGGATCCTTGGTCCCTTGCTGCTGAGAAGTACGAGGTGGGCCAGGTTGTGGAAGGGACCGTAACTAATGTGGTCGATTTTGGTGCCTTTGTGCGTGTTGAGGAGGGATTAGAGGGCCTGATTCACATCTCTGAGTTGGCAGAAGGGAACTTCTTGCATCCTCATAACGTGGTCCAAGAAGGGGAAGTGGTGAAGGCCCGTATCTTAAACATCGATCCCGCTCAGAGACGGATGGGCCTTAGCCTGAGACAAGTATAGATCTTATTTGGAAGGAGGTGAGGTATGTAGTGGCCACAGTGACTTTGAGACCTGGCGAATCGCAAGAGGAACTCTTGAAGCGGTTCCGGAGGGAAGTGGCACAGTCGAGGATCCTCAGCACTTGTCGCGAAAAGAGATGGTTTGTCTCCAAAGGTGAGTTGCGCCGCAGGGAGCGGAAACGCGCTCTCCGCAAGATGAGGAAGAGGCAAAGGCAACTAGAAAGGCGTATGTAGTAGCAAGAGGCCGGGTTTCTGGTCTTTTGCCAGCATGGTGCTTTTTCAGAGGGATACTTTACGTAGATATGGCTCGGAAACGCTCTCCAAGGCGACCCCGACGGAAGCCCCCAAAGACCAATCGTTTTTGGCGTCGGGAGATGGTAGGGCTTGTAGCCATAGCCGTTGGGGTATTCGGCGTTCTCAGTTTACCCTCTTTTGACGGAGGAGGTCCGATAGGCGACAGATGGGCTCTTCTTCTACGCCGAGCCTTCGGTTGGGGGGCTTACCTCGCCAGCGGGGGGCTCATAGCGGGAGGGTTTTTCCTTTTCTTACGCCGTAGGGAGTGGTGGAGACAGCAAAAAGAACGGATCTGGGGTGTAGCCATTCTCTTCTTAGCCTTCTTGGGCTTGGTCCATCTTCTCTCTCCTGCCCTCGATCCCTGGGCTTTGGCTAGGGAGGGAGGCGGAGGGGGCTATTTGGGTTGGGCTATAAGTACGGCTTTTGCTCTTGCTTTGGGAAGGTTGGGGAGCGGCTTAGCCCTTCTCATCGTAGGAGGGGTGGGGTTGTTCCTCATCGCTCAGGTAAAGGCTGAGGAGGTGAGACGAGGAATCCGGATAGTCGCTCAAACCCTCTCCTCTCTCTTGCGACGGGAGGTCGCCCCTCGCCTTAAGAAGCCCGAGGCCCGGCCGAAGGAGAGGCCCTCTGCCCCTCCCAAAATCCCGCGGCCTGCGTTCGGCATCCTGAGGATGCCTCAGCATCCGAAGGAAGCGAAGCCCGAGGGTGTTCCCGTACAAACCACACTCCCACTCGAAAAAGCCCCCCCACCAAGACCTAAAGACAGAAGGCTCCCTCCTCTCGATCTTCTGAAGGAGAGCCCATATCCCGGCGCCAGCGAGGCGGATGTGGAGCGAAAAGCCTATATCATCGAGGAGACTTTGGCTAGTTTTGGGGTGCCCGCCAAGGTGGTATCCACAAGTCAGGGCCCTACCGTCACCCAGTTCGGCGTGGAGCCGGGATATATAGACGGGCGTGGGGAGGGGGAGAGGCAGAGGAAAGTCAGGGTCAGCAAGATCACCTCCTTAAACAAAGATTTGGCCTTGGCTTTAGCCAGCGCACCTATACGGATCGAAGCCCCCGTTCCTGGTCGTTCGGTGGTAGGGATCGAGGTGCCGAATAGTGAGGTTTCGCTGGTGGCCCTGCGGGGGGTGATGGAATCGGAGGCTTTCCAGAAAGCAAAGGAGGGTTCCTCTTTGACCATCGCCCTGGGTCGGGATGTCTCCGGCCAGCCAGTGATCGGCGATTTGGCTCTCATGCCCCATCTTCTCATCGCCGGGGCCACTGGTTCGGGAAAGAGCGTCTGCCTTAGTTCCATCCTCACCTGTCTCCTCTTGCAGAGCTCTCCTTCTCGACTAAGATTCCTTCTCGTTGATCCCAAGATGGTGGAACTGGTTCATTTCAACGGCTTGCCCCATCTGGCCAAGACCGTGGTTAGAGAGGTCCAAGAGGCGTGCTTCGCCTTGCGTGGGGTGATGAAGGAGATGGACAGACGATATCGAGAGTTCGCTAAAGCAGGCATTCGCAACATCGAGCATTATAACTCCTTGTGTGAGAAACGAGGCGAAGAGCCTCTGCCTTACATCGTGGTGGCCATCGACGAGTTGGCCGATCTGATGATGGTGGCTCCCGATGAGATCGAACGTCTCATCTGCCGGCTGGCTCAACTCTCCCGAGCCACGGGGATCCATCTCATCATCGCTACTCAGCGCCCCTCAGTGGATGTGGTTACCGGCCTCATCAAGGCCAACTTCCCGGCCCGCATATGTTTTGCTGTCTCCTCCCAGGTAGATTCCCGAGTGGTTCTCGATACCGCCGGAGCGGAGACCCTTTTGGGGCGAGGCGATATGCTCTATATGGCTCCCGATTCATCGAGCCTGGTGCGGCTTCAGGGCTGCCTCGTCTCCGATGGGGAGATCGCCAAGGTAGTCGCTTTTTGGCAGCGGGAAGTCGGCCTCTCTGCTGAGCAGGAGGTCATCCCGGAAGTTGAAGGGGAGGGAGAAGTAGAAGGGGAGGAGCAAGGGTATGATGATCTCTTCGAGGAGGCTAAAGACCTGGTGATGCGGCATGAGCGGGCCTCGGCTTCCTTCTTGCAGCGACGCCTGAGGATCGGATACCCGCGGGCAGCGCGCCTCATAGAGCAATTGGAGAGGGCAGGCATCGTGGGACCCATGGAATCGGGTGGCCGGTCTCGCGAGGTGCTCAAAAGGGAATCGCCAAAGGATATATAGTCAGAAAAGGTGCTGTATGGCCCGAAAACGGCAGCAGAAGACCAACAAGAAGGAGAAGATCGAGGCCGAAGGCACGGTAGTGGAGGCGTTGCCTAACGCTATGTTCCGGGTGCGGTTGGACAGCGGCCACGAGGTGTTGGCTCATATCTCGGGCCGGATGAGGATGTATTATATCCGCATCCTTTTGGGGGATCGGGTATTGGTGGAACTCTCTCCCTACGACCTGACCCGAGGTCGAATCGTATACCGGTATAAGAAGTGAGAGCCTTATTTGCTCTTTTTGTGACTTCGTTAGTCGTTGGTTTCTCCGGGGCCCTAATGCCGGGCCCTGTTTCTATGGTAACTATCAGCCAGAGCGCCCGCCACGGTTTTTGGGCTGGGCCCTTGGTGACCGCGGGACACGCCATGGCGGAAATAGCCGCTGTAGCCGTCCTGGCTATGGGTTTTGGGAAGGTATTCAAGCGCAGCCTGGTAGCGGGGCTGATCGGGCTTTTGGGAGGGGCCTTTCTCCTCTGGATGGGCGTCGATATCGCTAAGAGCGGTTGGGTGGGGATCGCCTTGGAGTTGGAACCTGGGGAGATGGGCATCGCTGCTTTTGGCTCTGTAGGGGCCGGGGTTCTGGCCAGTATATTTAACCCTTACTGGGTGGTTTGGTGGGCTAGCGTGGGAGCCAGTTACGTCGTTTTGGCTCTGCGTAAGGGCCTGCCTGGCTTGGGGGCCTTCTTCTTCGGCCATATCCTCTCTGACCTAAGTTGGAATAGCCTCTTGGCTTTCCTCATTGCTTCGGGGAGGGGGTTCTTGAGCCTATCCTTCTATCGAGGGTTGCTGGTAGTTTGTGGCCTCATCTTAGTAGCCTTAGCCATATATTTCATCTATTCCGGCCTGGGCTTCCTGAGAGGCAAGCCGGTGGAGATCGGATAAGGGGCCTGATTACGATATTCTAAGAGGAGGGGTCGAATTCGACCCTTCCTCTTCTTTATCGGTATGCGGAGAGCAAACGAGGAGCGGCTTATGCATAGTGGAGAGGCTGATCTTGATATTGCAGGGATACCTCTGTGGTGTTATAATGAAAGAGAGATATTAAGGGGGGATGAGAGATGTCAGGGCATTCGAAATGGTCGACTATAAAGAGGAAGAAAGCGTCCACCGATGCCAAGAAGGGGCAGCTCTTTACCAAGATAGCCCGGGAACTCACCATTGCTGCTCGACAAGGTGGGGGCGATCCGGGTGTAAACTTCCGCTTGCGCCTGGTAATCGATAAGGCCAGACAAGCCAACATGCCCAAGGATAGTATAGAGAGGGCTATCAAGCGGGGAACAGGCGAGATAGAGGGTGAGGCCTACCAGGAGATCCGGTATGAATGTTACGGCTCCCATGGGGTGGCCTTGATCTTAGATGTCCTCACCGATAACCGCAACCGAGCGGTGGCCGCTATTCGACGTCTCCTCACCCGCAGTGGCGGTAGCCTGGGGGAGACGGGAAGCGTCACCTGGCTCTTCGACCAGAAAGGGTTGATCATCATCGAGGCCGAGGGCGAAGAGGCGGAGGGGTTTGCCCTCCAGGCTATAGACGCTGGAGCCGATGATGTGAGGATCGGGAACGGGTTGGTGGAGATATACACCCAACCTGTGGATTTTCAAAAGATCAAGGAGATCCTAGAGAAAGAAGGTGTTCCCTTCTCCTCGGCGGAGATCACCATGGTGCCCAAGACTCTAACGCAACTGGGGGAAAAAGAGACCATCCAGATCATGCATCTCATAGAGGACTTGGAGGATCTGGAGGACGTCCAACAGGTCTACTCTAATCTGGATATCTCCGCCGAGATGGTGGATAGTTACGAGTACGAGGCGGCCTGAGGAGGGCCTGTGCTGACGCTAGGCATTGATCCTGGGGTCTCAGCGACCGGATATGGCTTGGTGAGAGAGATAGGTGAAGATTTGACCTCGGTGGAATATGGGGTCATCACTCCGGGGTCGGAATCGCCCCCAGCACAGCGACTTAAGGTTATCTGTGATGGACTGGAAGAGATCATCGCCCGTCATCGACCCACCGATGTAGCCGTGGAAAGGCTTTTTTTCAGCAGGAACGCGCGTACCGCCCTGGCTGTGGGAGAAGCCCGGGGGGTGGCCCTTTTGGCGGTGGCCAAGCACGACCTTCCCGTCTACGAATACACCCCTTTGGAGGTGAAGGAGTCTTTGGTTGGCTATGGGCGGGCTACCAAGGGCCAGGTCCAAGAGATGGTGCGGGTTCTCTTGGGTTTAGATTCCATCCCCCAGCCCGACCACGCGGCGGACGCCCTGGCTATAGCCATCTGCCACCACTATTCCATCCAGGTGGAGAGGGCTTTGGAGGCGAGCAGAGGGTGATCTGATGATCTCTAGTCTGCGGGGTAGGCTTGCGGCCAAGGATGAGGACCATATCGTTGTTGAGGTCGGCGGCCTGGGCTTTAAGGTCCATGTCCCTATCTCTTTCCTAAGGGAGTTGGGCAGCCCAGGCCATGAGGTAACCCTCTTCACCCATCTGCACCTCCGGGAGAACGAGGTCTCTCTCTACGGCTTTGAGACCCAGGATGAATTAGCCCTCTTCAAACTCCTTCTGGGGGTCA
>DAOULQ010000039.1:0-9837 GCA_034419095.1 Anaerolineae bacterium
GTACTCTTCCCTCAATGCTTTGAGGTATTGGTTGCGAGAATACATGTCCATACCTCCATTCTACACCCGTTTCGGTTACATTTTATATTGCACAACCAATACCGTTTCGGTTACATTTTAGCTTGCACAATACGCCATCTTGACTTCTTGATATTTTTGAGGTATAATGCGAAATAGCCGTTGGGGTTCCCAATCTGGGCAGGGCACCGTGAGAGCTTGGCGGCCTGAGCGGTGCCCCTTATTGTTTAGACCAAGATGTCTCCCCTCTCTAGGAACTATCACCTCCATAGATGCTGGAGACCATGGGACAGAAACCAAAAACGGGCTGCTGAAGAAATCGGAAACCTCTTCGGCAGCCCGGCTATCCTAGAAGTCAGGACCCGTGGCTTTGCGCCCTCGCCTTGCGACGAGTTTGCCTTTTCGGAGTTATCTTCCTCATTTAGCCATGAGGACAAACAAAATCCTATATGATTTTACCCCAGTTCGACACATCTGAAGGTTAAGATTTAGTTAAGATTCACTCTATTACATCCTTCGGACCAAGATGATTATGAAAAGCAATACCCTTGGGGCCTAGGCTCCATCTGAGTCCTGATTTCTTGACGCATTTGAGGCCTAATATGATGGATGGGTTGCCTTATCTAGGCAGAGCACCGTGAGAGCCTGGCGGCTTGAGCGGTGCTCCTCTCTTTTAGGCAGACCGTCCGCTGTTGCGCATGCTCGAACAGCGCACGAATTATAGCCCATAACCTCTATCAAGTCAAAGGTGACTTGTGAGTCAATACGTCTGCCACCGAGCTCCGTCCGTTAGACAGTCGGACGTTGGCAAACGTCTAGACAACCCTGGCGAAATCTGACGCGATCCCGTATTAACCTCCCACTTGACTCTCCATTGTGGCCGTGATAAACTGGCCACAAAAGGCAAGAGGACTGGTAGAGGAGGCGGTTTCTTGTGGCCAAGAGGGTTCGGTCTGTGGAAAGAGTGCGCCGTTTTTTGCGGGAATACGGTTTAGAGATCGAGGTGCGCGAGTTGGCGGAGAGCACCAAGACGGCATCTATGGCAGCCAAGGCGGTAGGGGCGCCCCTGGGAAGCATCGTCAAATCCCTCCTCTTTCTGGCTGATGGCCGCCCCATCTTAGCGCTGGTGGCTGGCGACCACCGAGCAGATGTCCAAAGGATCGCTGAACTGGTCAAGGCTCAGGAGGTTAAGATCGCCGATGCGGAGACGGTGCACCATGTGACCGGCTACGCTATCGGCGGCGTTCCCCCGGTGGGCCACAAGGAGCCCCTCCCCACTCTGGTGGATGATAGCCTGCTGCGGTATGATGTGGTATATGCCTCTGCTGGGGCTCCGAATGCCATCTTCGCCGTACCCATCCAGGTCCTCCTGGATCTAGTGGGGGGCGAGGTGGCCAACCTGAAGGTCTAATTCGAGACGGTTTCCTAGCGGTCAGGTCATCGGTCAGCGTGGCCATACCCCCACATTCTTCTTCCCACTCTGCTACCAGATGTTGAGCCCTGAGGAGAAGGTATATATGAACATACGAACGGTGTTCTTCCTCTTGAGTGTTGCTGGGCGATGAGGTAACTATAAGATGAGAGACTCTCAGCAGGGATGGAGGACATCCCTTACCCCACCATCCACCACGTAGAGGCCACCCTTTGTTCCTGCCTTTAGTGGCTCCAGAGGAGGAAGCACAGTCGTCAGTAGTGGAGTTGTTAATGCTTGAGGGAGGATGAGATGGGCAAAGATAGGTGGCTTTGGATAGCCATCGCAGCCGTACTTCTGAGCTGTCTGCTTCTGACCTTCTTCGGCGGGGTCGCCTATTGGGGGTACCATAGGCTGGAAATCGGCGGGGCAGAGGAAGCGGAGCGGTCAGAGACGCCCACGCCGAGGGCTATCCGCCGCGAGGGGGTTTTGAATCTGCCGGCCAGCGAGCCCCCTACCCTGGACCCAGCCCTAGCCCAGGATGCCACCTCGTCCGGCTACATCGTGGAGATATTCAGCGGCTTGGTAACCCTGAACCCCGACCTAGAGGTGGTGCCCGACATCGCCGAATCTTGGGAGATGAGCGAGGATAGAACCATCTACACCTTCCACCTCCGCAAAGATGTAAAGTTCCACGACGGGAAGCCAGTCACGGCCCAAGATTTCAAGTACTCCATCGAGCGGGCCTGCGACCCGGCCACCGGCTCGGTAGTGGCCGACACCTACCTGGGCGACATCATAGGGGCTAAAGAGAAACTCCGTGGCCTGACCGACGAGGTCGCCGGCGTGCAGGTCATTGACGATCACACCCTGGAGATAACCGTTGACGCCCCCAAAGCCTATTTTCTGGCCAAACTAACCTATCCTACCGCCTTCGTCGTCGACCGCGAGAACGTAGAAGGGTCCCATCAGCCCTGGACCGACCACCCCAACGGCACCGGCCCCTTCAGGCTCAAGGAGTACCGCCTGGGAGAGAGGATCGTTTTGGAAAGAAACCAGCACTACTACGGGGAGCCCAAGCCTGCCCTGGAGGAAGTGCACTTCTTTTTAGCCGGCGGCTCGGCCATGATCATGTACGAGAACGAGGAACTGGACGTCACCCCCGTGGGCTTGGCCGATATCGAGCGGGTGCTGGACCCCGCTAACCCCTTGAACGAAGAGCTCACCACGGTTGTCCCCACCTTAAGCATCTACTACATCGGCTTCAACGTCAACAGGCCACCCTTCGACGACGTCAAGGTTCGGCAGGCCTTCAACTACGCCCTCGACAAGGAGAAAATCATCAACGTGGTGATGAAGAAGATGTGGGTCACGGCCGAGGGGATCCTTCCTCCCGGCATGCCAGGCTACAACCCAGAACTGGAAGGGCACCCCTACGATCTGGAGAAGGCCCACAGGCTCATCGCGGAGTCGAAATACGAGGATGTTAGCAACTTCCCGGAGATAGTCCTCAGCGTACCCGGGGCTGGCGGGGCACCGTTCCGGGCCGTGACGGCCGTGGTGGAGATGTACCGGGAGAACCTGGGCGTGGAGATCACCATCGAGCAGATGGAGTGGGCCACCTACCTTGACGACCTGAAGGCGCATCGGTTCCAGATGTTCGGCATCGCCGCCGGCTGGATCGCCGACTACCCGGACCCCCAGGATTTCCTGGGCATCCTCTTCCACTGCCAGAGCCGGGACAACAATACCGAGTATTGCAACCCCGAGGTGGATAGGCTCCTGGAAGAGGCACAGGTGGAACAGGATCACGACAAGCGTATGGGGATCTACCAGCAGGTGGAGACGATGATACTGGAGGATGCCCCTTGGGTGCCCATCGCCCACGACGCCGAGTATTGGCTGACCAAGCCCTACGTCAAGGGTATGATCTATCCGCCCACCATCATCCCCAAGTTGAAGTACGTCTCTATCATTAGATAGAGGTGAAGGGATGCTCGCCTACATGGTGCGTCGCCTGCTGTGGCTGCCCGTCCTGCTTTTGCTGGTCGGCCTCATCACCTTCGCCCTGGGCCTCTACGGCCCCGGCGACCCGGTGGAGGTGATGCTGGGGCCGCACGCTAACCCGGAGGCAGTGGCCCGCGTCCGGCACGAACTGGGCTTGGATCGGCCCTTCTTCGTGCAGTATGTCGATTACATCTGGAAGGCCCTGCACGGCGACCTCGGTGAGTCCCTCCAGTATCGGGGGCAGCCGGTGGGTCGGCTCATCGCCCCCCGGCTCTGGGTCTCGATCCAGTTGAACGGCGTGGCCCTCGCCCTGGGGGTGGCCATAGGCATCCCTCTGGGCGTGATCGCCGCCCTGAGGCGAAACACGTGGCTGGATTACCTCACCATCTCCGGGGTGGTGGCTGGCATCTCCCTTCCTACCTTCGTCATCGCCCCCATCATAATGTGGTTTCTGGCTTTTCGCTTCCGCCTTCTTCCCACCGGTGGTTGGGATGGCATCTTCAGCCAACGGATTATCATGCCCGCCATCGTGCTCTCCACTGGCCCCACCGCCATTTTCGCGCGCCAGACGCGGGCCAGCGTGTTGGAGGTGATGGGGCAAGACTACGTGCGCACGGCTCGGGCTAAGGGGCTGAGGGAGCGAATGGTCATAGTCGGTCACGTCCTGCGCAATGCCCTCATCCCTATCTTCACCATCTTGGGCCTGATGATGGGGAGCCTGGTGACAGGTACCTTCGTCACGGAGACCATCTTCGGCATCCCCGGCATCGGCCGGTTGGGGGTGGAGGGCTTCTTCTCCCGGGACTATCCGGTGATCATAGCCTTGACGATGCTTGTGGCCGGCTCCTATACCCTGGCCAATCTGTTGGTGGATGTCGGATACTGGTTCCTCGACCCGCGCATCCGGTACGGATAACTCGGATGCCATGGCTTGCTGTGCCAAAAGGCAGGTAGCGTCAGGGCTTGTCCTCAACGGAGATGACGTCGCTCGCGAAGGGTTATGCTACTTCCGATAGAAGAGGCGAAGGTACGAAGGGTTCTCATGGAGGAGGCAAAGGAGGCACGACGCTCCGGCTGGCTGGAGTTCTGGCGTCGCTTCAGCCGCAACAGGCTGGCCGTGGTAGGCCTCTTCATCGTGGGCTTGATGTTCTTCACCGGCATCTTCGCCCCCTGGCTGGCGCCTTACTCCTACCGGGAGACCGACCTGGATGCCGTGGAGCAGATGCCCAGTTGGAAGCACCCCCTGGGCACGGATGAACTGGGGCGCGACCAATTGAGCCGCCTCATCTGGGGGGCTCGCGCAGCGGTCATCATCGCCCCGGCCGCGACCCTGGTAGGGCTGATTTTAGGCCTGTTCATGGGTGCCCTGGCCGGATACCTCAGCGGAAGGGTGGATGGCCTCATCATGCGCCTGGCCGATCTGCTCTTCGCCTTCCCCGGCCTGCTCTTCGCTGTCTTGGTGGCAGCCACCATCCAACCTCGCGTCGAAGCGTGGTTGAAGGGCATCGAAGGCTTGGAAGGGTTCGTGAAGGCCGGATACGCCCAGGTCTTGGTGGTCATCATCGCCCTGAGCGCGGTGGGTTGGCCGGGGATGGCCCGCCTGGTGCGGGGTCAGATCCTATCGCTCAAGGAGGAGCAGTTCGTGGACGCGGCAGTGGCCATAGGGGCCTCCCCTTGGCGCATCATCCGGCGCCACCTCCTCCCCAACGCGCTGACCCCAGTAGTGGTGGCGGTTTCCATGGGCATGGGCGGGACCATCCTGGCCGAGGCGACGCTGAGTTTCTTCGGGATCGGCATCCGACCGCCCACGCCCAGTTGGGGGAGCATGATATACGATAACTACTCCTTCTGGCGCCATCCGGCCGCTCCCGTCCTCTTGTGGGCGCCGGGCCTAGTCGTGGCCTCCCTGGTCTTCGCCTTCAACTTCGTGGGCGACGGCCTAAACGAAGCCCTGCGGCCTGGCCGATGATGAGGGTATGCAAAATGGTACACCGTAACCGATGTAAGAAACGAGGAAATAAGTTGAGAGCCCTGGCCTTGGCGCTCCTCCTGCTGGCCTGTGTATGCTGGACAGCCGTGGCCCAAGAGGGGATCATCGTCATCTCCAACACCTATGAGCCCCTATTCGCCCAGGAGATCTCCTTCCGACTGGAGGCTAGGAGCGAGAGCGAGATCGAAAAGGTCGTCCTCCTCTACCACATCGGCGGCGAGGAGGTCATCAACCGGGGGTATCCCGATTTCACCCCTGCCAAGGAGGTGGCCGCCGAGTACGTCCTGGATCTAAAGAGGGGGGAGATCGCCCCCTTCTCCGAGATCGACTATTTCTGGCGTATCGAGGATGGCATGGGAAGCGAACTAGATACCGAGCCTGTTTCCTTCGTCTACGAGGACGATCGCTTCCAGTGGGAGAGCCTAACCCAGGGAAAGGTTACCCTTTATTGGTACGAAGCCGATAGGGCCTTCGCGCAGAGGCTCCTGGAGGTCGCTCTGGAGTCCCTGGCCCGCTTGGAAGAGGAGGTGGGCGTCAAGTCCGAGGAGTCGATAAAACTCGTGGTCTATCAGAGCAAGGATGACATGCTGGGAGCCCTGGTGTCGCGGGGCGAGGTTTTCGAGGCCGAGGTGATCACCCTGGGCACAGTGGTCTCCAAGGATACAGTGCTCCTGCACGGCACCCACCACGGGGTGGAGAAGACTATTGCCCACGAACTCAGCCACGTCGTGGTTCATCTGGCTACGGAGAACCCCTATGGTGATATCCCCGCTTGGTTGGACGAGGGCCTGGCCATGTATAACGAGGGGGATCTCCCCGTGGCCAATCGCGAGGCCTTGGAGAGGGCTATCCGCACAAACAGGCTGATCTCCGTCCGCTCCCTCACCGCCCCCACAGGCAAACCAGAGGAGGTTAACCTCTTCTACGGCGAGGTCTATAGCGTGGTCGAGTTCCTGCTGAAGGGCTATGGCAAGGAGAAGATGGCAGAACTTCTGGCCATCTTCAAAGAGGGGGCCGCCTACGACGACGCCTTGATGAAGGTTTACGGCTTCGACCAAGATGGATTGGACGCCCAGTGGCGGGAGAGCCTCGGCCTGTCTCCCAGGGAGGCTATCGAGCCCACGTCGGAGGCAACAGCCGTCCCGGCGGTGGAGAAACCGCGGGGAGGGTTCTGCTTTGGGACCGGGCTGGGCCTGGCTTTGTTGACCCTGCTAGCCCTCTTACCCTGGCGAAAGGTGTAGCGTCGGAGCATGTCCCCGACGAAGCCTCTCGTCGCCCACAAGAGGCAACGCTATTGACTATTTGAGCGCGAAGACCCAACATTACATGGACAACCGCAAGATCTTGCGCTCCAAGGAGGGAAAGATGCAAATATCCACCAAGAAGATTGCCATTATCGCGTTGACGATGCTGGTTTCCATCGCCCTCGTCGGCACATCCCTCCTGGCCGGCTTTGGGATGGGCTGGTTCGTCCTTCGCGCCCGCCAGCCTACCTCGGTAGCCCGCGGGCCGGAGGGGTTCGGGCTATTCTGGGAGGCGTGGGAGATCGTCGAAGAGGAGTTCTACGGGGAATTGCCCGAGCCCCAGGAGTTCACCCACGGCACCATCCGAGGGGCGCTCGGCTCCCTCGACGACCCCGCCACCATCCTGGTGGCGCCCGAGGCGGCCGAAGATCAAATGATCGAATTACAGGGCACCTACGAGGGCATCGGAGCCCTCGTGGGGATAGACAAGGAGGAGAGGATAGTCATCGTCGCCCCCTTCGACGGCTCTCCCGCTATCCAGGCGGGCATCATGGCCGGAGATGTAATCGTAAAGGTTGATGATACGATGGTCACCGGCATGTCGCTGGAGGATGTTGTCCGCCTCATCCGTGGGCCCAGAGGCACAAAGGTGCAGTTGACGATCCTGCGCGAGGGGGAACCCGAGTCGCTGGTCTTCGAAATCATCAGGGATAGGGTCGAGTTGGTGACCGTGGCCTGGAGGATCATAGATGCCATCGGCTACGTGCGGATCGCCCTCTTCAGCGAGCGGACAGGCGAGGAGTTGGAGAAAGCGTTACGGGAGTTGGGAGAAGAAGATATACAGGGGTTGATCCTCGATCTGCGCAATAACCCTGGCGGGGTCTTCCCCTCTGCGGCCATCGAGGTGGCTAGTCAATTCTTGGAGGAAGGCATCATCGTCTACGAACGGGACAAGGATGGTCGGGAGAAGCCCTACTCCGTGAAGGGCGGTGGCTTGGCGACGGAGATCCCTCTCGTGGTCCTAGTAAACAAGGGCAGCGCTAGCAACTCCGAGGTCGTGGCTGGGGCTATCCAGGACCATGGGCGCGGGGTGCTCATCGGCGAGAAGAGCTTCGGTAAGGGCTCGGTGCAGCGCGTCCACGAGCTGAGCGACGGCTCCGGCTTGTACGTGACCACGGCCATCCTGCTGACGCCGAATCGCCATCTCATCCACCATGAGGGCCTCACGCCCGACATCGAGGTGCCGTTCACCACGGAGGAGCTGGAAGCGGGGATAGACCCCCAATTGGAGTGGGCGCTGGAGTATCTTAAAACCGGCCGCTAAATGGGCAGCAGAGGGCTGCGCCTGAGTTTCGCGTCTTTCTGGGTTTTCACCCTCGTCTTTACCTATCTTCCTATCAGGAAGATACCATAGGTAGCCCTTAAGTTGGGTAGGAACTTAACGATCATTCCCCGTCTATCATGGTGGGCGGTATTAATCGCCACCTCCTTGAGGATGTTAAAGCCGATCTCTTTTGAAAATCTCCTGAAGTCCTTGATGGTGATAACCCGAATGTTGGGAGTGTCATACCACTCATAAGGGAGTTGCTTGGTGATGGGGGCGTGGCCTTTTAGTAGGAGTTGAAGGCGGATGCTCCAATGGCCGAAATTAGGAAAGCTGACAATTTCCTTCTTCCCGATACGTAACAAGGACTGGATCAACTCCGCCGGTTCATAGATCTGCTGGAGGGTTTGGCTCAAGACCACATAATCAAATGCACCATCCTCATAGTCCAGGACTTCTTCATTCATGTCGCCCTGGAGAACTGGAAGACCCCTTTCAATACATCGGGCCACCCTGGCCTCAACAAGCTCGATCCCGGTACCGACGACGCGCTTATTCTCTTTAAGAAAGTGCAAGAGATCCCCCTCACCACAGCCGAGATCGAGCACCTTTGATCCCGGTTCGATCCAGGAGGCAACTATCTGGAGGTCAAAGCGCATTTTGCTCTCTTCGGGTTTCGTTAAAGACACGGCCCAAAAAACCTCTCACCAACGAGGTTAGCCGTTCATTGGGCAAGAGGAAGGCATCGTGGCCCCACTCGGCATCGATTTCACAGAAACTCACGTCTAGGTTGTTCTTCTTCATGGCCTGGACCATGGCCTTAGATTGATAGGTGGGGTATAGCCAATCAGAGGTAAAAGAGACAACCAAGAATTTAGCCCGGGTCTTGGAAAAGGCCGTGATCGCTGATCCGGAGCCGTATTGAAGTTCCAGATCGAAGTAGTCGGCGGCCTTGGTGATATACAAGAACGAGTTGGCATCGAAACGCTCCACAAACTTTGCGCCCTGGTGGCGAAGATAGTTCTCCACTTGGAAATCAGCATCGAAATCAAAAGAGAAATCGCTCTTATGCTGTAGCTGGCGGCCGAACTTCAAGCGCATCGACTCATCGGATAGATATGTGACGTGGCCGATCATACGGGCCACTGCCAAACCACGGTCCGGCTTAGGCCCAAAGTAATAGTCTCCGTTGTTCCAGTTGGGATCGGCCATGATCGCCTGCCTGGCTACTTCGTTGAAGGCGATGGCTAGGGCGGAGTGTTTGGTGGTGGTCGCCAGCGGTATGGCCGAAACGACCATCTCCGGATATCTGACGCACCATTCCAGGACCTGCATCCCTCCGATGGAGCCGCCGATGAGGGAAAGGATCTTCTCTATACCTAGGTGGTCCAGAAGCGCCTTTTGGGCGGTGACCGTGTCCCCAACTGTTACCATAGGAAAATCAAGTGCATACGGCCTATGCGTCTCTGGGTTGATGGAAGAAGGCCCGGTGGAGCCCATGCAACTCCCCAGGATATTGGAACAAACGACAAAATATCTGTTCGTATCGATCCCCTTCCCTGGGCCGACCATGATATCCCACCATCCGGGCTTGGGGTCATCTTCGCTGTAATAGCCCGCCACGTGGGAATCCCCGGAAAGGGCGTGCAGAATCAGGACGACATTACTCTTATCCGGGGTCAATGCTCCGTAAGTCTCATAGGCGATCGTGACCGACCCCAGCCTGGCCCCGCTTTCCAGGATCAACTCATTAGGCGGCTGGGCAAAGGTGAAGAACTTCTTCTCCACCAGACCTACCGAAACCCCGTTCTTGTCATGCTCGATATATTCGCTCATCTCGACA
>DAOULQ010000040.1:0-3670 GCA_034419095.1 Anaerolineae bacterium
GGGCTGGGAGATCTTCATCGGGGATGATGCCTCCAGCCAAGACGGGGATGTCGCCTATCCCCATTTCCTGGAGAAGTTTCAATATGCGGGGGAAGAGGGTCATATGGGCCCCCGAAAGGATGCTCAAGCCCACCAGATCCACATCCTCTTGCAGTGCCGTTTCGGCGATCATCTCTGGCGTCTGCCTCAACCCGGTATAGATCACCTCGAAACCCGCATCACGGAAGGCTCGAGCCACCACCTTAGCCCCTCGGTCGTGGCCATCCAAACCCGGCTTGGCGATTAGAATGCGCACTTTCCGTTCCGCCATATCGCCTCCAATAGAATGATTATACAATAAATCGCTTTTGGTGAGAAGCCATCACCCCTGGCAGCGGGGACAAAAGTAGGTGCCTCGGCCACCTAGAACTATCCGTTCGATAGTGGCCCCGCAGCAAGGGCAGGGGCCACTAGTGCGTTGCAACACCTGAAGCCTCTCCTGGTGTGTGCCCTTCTCTCCGTTCGGACGGATATAGGTCTCGTCGTTCAGAGTGGAGCCTCCATCGGCCAGGGCTTGGAAGAGAACCTCCCGAATCACCCGATAGAGACGTTCCACCTCCTTGCCGCTCAGGGTGGCGGCAGAACGTTGGGGGTGCAACCTTGCCTGGAAAAGGGCCTCGTCCGAATAGATATTGCCCAGACCAGCAATGAAACGCTGGTTGAGGAGGAGAGGCTTCAGCATCCCCTTTCTCCTCCCCAATAGGCTACTGAACTGGGAGAGGGAGAAATCTGGGGCCAGGGGCTCTGGCCCCAGATGGCTCACCACCTCTTGGGGATCCTTCACTAGATAGAGGCGTCCGAACTTCCGCGTATCCACAAAGAGAAGGTTGCGCCCATCTTTCAAGTGAAAGAGGGCACGGGTGTGCTTATCCCTCTCCACTCGATTGACCAGAAGACGGCCTGTCATACCCAGGTGGACGATGAGGTTCCAACCTCCTGAGAGGAGGAAAATGAGATATTTCCCTCGGCGACCCAAACGCAAGATCGTCCGCCCGGTGACGAGATCTTTAAATTCTTGGACCGAAGGCTGGGCGACACTTCCCGGCCAAAAGAGTTCCACCCTCATGATGGTAGCCCCCAAGACCAGGGACTCCAAGTCGCGCCGGATGGTCTCTACCTCAGGCAGTTCAGGCAAACTTCCCTCCCGGATAGAAAGCATATCCCATGAAGAGCGGCCTGTCAAAAAGACCTTTAATATGGTGTTATTGTCGGTTCCAGCCTACTGGCGTTGACCCAAACCTTAAAAGTTGAGAGATTCAAGGGGGTTCCTATTCACCTCTGGAGGGTTTAGTGCTATAATGATTTTAACTCCTCGGTACGGGGTTTCAGTTTGTCAGAGTTCGTACACCTCCATGTTCATAGCGAATATTCGCTCCTCGATGGCCTAGCGCGGGTCGATGATCTGGTCTCTCGGGCTAAGGCTTTGGGGATGAGGGCCTTAGCTCTCACCGACCATGGTGCCATGTACGGCATTCTCCCCTTCTACAAGGCGACACAGGCCCAAGGCGTCAAGCCGATCTTGGGCTGTGAGATCTACCTCGCATTGGGTTCCTTGAAGGAGCGAAGGACCCGGGCAGAGGCCAAACCTTATCATCTCATCCTTCTGGCGGAGAACGAAAAGGGGTACAAGAACCTCATCGCCTTAGTCACCAAGGCCCATCTGGAGGGCTTTTATTACAAACCTCGCGTGGACAAAGAACTCTTGGCCCGATATGCTGAAGGTTTGATCGCCCTCTCGGCCTGCGGCTCGGGAGAGATACCGCGGCTAATCTCCCGGGGGAACCTGGGGAGGGCCCGCGAGGCTGCTCTATGGTACAAAGAAGCCTTTGGAGAGGGGAATTTCTATCTCGAACTCCAAGACCACGATCTGGAGGAAATGGAGGCCATCAACAAGGGACTAGTGGCCTTGGGGAAGGAATTGTCGATCCCTCTGGTGGCCACCAACGATGTCCACTACGTGAACCCCGAGGACGCCAAAGCCCATGAACTTCTCCTTTGCATCCAGACCAACACTACGATCAACGACCCCAACCGGATGAGGATGGAAGGGAGCGGCTTCCACCTAAGGAGCCCGGAGGAGATGGCTGCTCTATTCGCCGAGGTCCCTGAGGCTTTAGCAAACACCGTCGAGATCGCCCAACGGTGTAAGGTGGCCTTCAAATTCGGCAGGCTTCGTTTACCAGCCTACCAACTTCCCGAGGGCTTCACCGCCGACACCTATCTGACCCATCTAGCGAAAAAAGGGATCAGGAAAAGGTACTCGGAGATCACCCCTCAGATCCAAGAACGGCTGAAGCACGAACTCTCCCTCATTCAAAGGATGGGCTTCGCCACCTATTTCCTCATCGTCTCAGATATCGTCCAGTTCGCCAAAGAAGGGGGCATCCTGGTAGGACCAGGGCGGGGCTCAGCGGCGGGCAGCATCGTCTCCTACGCTTTAGGGATCACCGATCTGGATCCCCTGAGTCACGGTCTCATCTTTGAGCGGTTTCTGAACCCTGGCCGCCTCTCTATGCCGGATATCGATATGGATTTTCCCGAGGACCGCCGAGGGGAGGTGATCGAATACGTAGTGCACAAGTATGGCACGGATCATGTGGCCCAGATCATCACTTTCGGGACCATGGCCGCCCGGGCGGCCATCCGAGATGCGGGGAGAGCCCTCGATCTCCCACCTGGCGATGTGGACCGGGTGGCCAAATTGATCCCCTTTGGAGTGACTATCGGTGAGGCGCTAAAGATATCACCAGAACTGCGAGAACTATGTGAGAGCCGATCTTATATCCAGGAGCTCATCGAAGCCGCCCAGAGCCTGGAGGGGGTCGCTCGACACGCTTCCACCCATGCGGCAGGGGTGGTGATCACCGATGAACCGCTCACCGAGTATGTCCCCCTTCAGAAGGCTATCAGAGGTGAAGGGGTGATCACTCAATACGCCATGAACGACCTCCTACAGATCGGTCTCCTGAAGATGGACTTTCTGGGCCTCTCCACTCTGACCGTTATCAGACAGGCCATGGAACTGGTAGAAGGGAGGCGAGGCATCGAACTCACCCCGGAGGGTTTGGACCTTAACGATTCAGCCATCTATGAACTCCTTTCGGTTGGGGATGTGGCAGGCGTCTTCCAAGTGGAGAGCGCAGGGATGCGCAGGGTCCTAAAGGAACTCCGTCCTACCTGCTTCGGCGATGTGATGGCTACCATCGCCCTCTATCGTCCGGGGCCTATGAAATATATCGGCGACTTCATCAGAAGAAAGCATGGCTTGACGCCCATCACCTACCTCTTGCCCGATCTGGAGCCCATCTTAGAGGAGACCTACGGGATCATCGTCTACCAAGATCAGGTGATCCAGATCGCCATGCAGCTGGCGGGCTTCACCCCCAGCGAAGCGGATCTTTTGCGAGAGGCGATAGGGAAGAAGAAAGCCCAGAAATTGAAACGGCAGCGTCGGAAGTTCATCGAGGGGGCTGTGGCTCAGGGCATCGGGGAGGATAAGGCCAACGAGATCTTCGATATGTTGGAGTACTTCGGCCGTTATGGGTTCAATAAGGCCCATGCCGCAGCCTACGCGGTGATCACCTGTCAGACCGCCTACCTGAAAGCCAAATACCCGGTGGAATATATGACC
>DAOULQ010000041.1:0-5016 GCA_034419095.1 Anaerolineae bacterium
TGCACCTCAGCAGGCGGCTGGCTGAGAAGTATATCTTTCCCGCCTTCGATATCGAGCGCTCCAGCACTCGGCGCGAGGAACTGCTCCTCGATCAGGAGACCCTCTCTAGGGTCTGGACCCTACGCCGTATGATAGACATGATAGGGGGTGTGGAAGCGCTACAGCCTGTCCTCGACCGCTTGGCTAAGACGAAAGATAACCGCGCATTTCTCGACACTTTGAACAAGGATGCCATCTAACCGCCACCCCATCCAAAGGCTCCTCGAGGCCAGTACCAGCCTCTTGAGAGATCGGTTGTCCCCCCATCTCACCCGCTACACCTCCCACCTATCTCTCTTGACCCTCTTTTTTCTCCTCACCTCCCTGGGGAACTTAAACCCCCAAGCGTTGCGCCCAATGGGGGAGCCTCCCTCCAGCGAGAACCCTGGCTCTACTTTCCTCCCCGGGAGGATAAGCCTATCCGCGGAGACCGGCTACCTGACCAAGGAGGCGTTACCTTTCACCATCATCCCCCAGAGACCTCGACGGGAGGTGAACATCTATGTGGTGCAACCGGGAGACACGGTCACCGGCATCGCCCAGAAATTCGGCTTACGACCGGAGACCATTCAGTGGTCCAACTCTCAACTCTACCCCTACCCAGACCTCTTATCTATAGGAGAGGAACTCTTCATCCTGCCCATCGATGGCGTCTATCATGAGGTAGAGGCAGGCGATACCCTAGCATCGATCGCCGAGGAATACAAAGCGGATCCGTTGGCTATGCTGGAGTCGGAGTACAACGATATCGCCGACCCCGAGATTCTGGTTGAAGGGCAGATGTTGGTCGTCCCCGGAGGGAGCAAGCCCTACGTGGCCCAGGAAGTCTATACGGGGCCACCACCGGCGGGAGCGGCCCTGGGGAGCGGCAACTTTATGTGGCCCGCTAGCGGGGTGATAACCCAAGGCTACTGGGATGGCCACCGGGCGGTGGATATCGGGGCTCCCTGTGGCACCTCGATCTACGCCTCCGATTCAGGGTATGTGGCCGCCGTAGGATGGATGGACGGCTATGGCAACTACATCCATCTTAACCACGGAGAGGGGTGGGAGACCTTGTACGCTCACCTCAGCCAGATCCTGGTGCGGGCTGGCACCTCCGTCCAAAGAGGAGCGCTGATCGGACGAGTGGGCACTACCGGTCGTTCCACAGGCTGCCACCTCCACTTCGAGATCCGCCAATACGGCACCAAGCGAAACCCCTTCGGCCTTCTCCCCTAGACTTCATTTCCCCTTGTCTTACCATTTATGAGGTCTTCTCCCCCTCCACGTGTTGGGAAGAGATACCCACCTTTAAGTACAGCCCTTTTTGTGATATACTTATAATAGGAGGTTCACCCGAAAGAGAGATGGCGCGACTTCTTATCGGCACCTCCGGTTGGAGTTATAAGCACTGGCAAGGGCTCTTCTATCCGCAAGATCTGCCGTCCAGAGAATGGTTCTCCTACTACAAAGAGCGGTTCAACAGCGTAGAGATAAACAACACCTTCTACCATCTGCCAGCCGAGAAGACCTTTAGAAATTGGCGCCAGCAAGCGCCAGAGGGGTTCATCTACGCCGTAAAGGCTAGCCGGTACATCACCCACGTCAAAAGGCTCCGCGACCCGCAACTAGCCCTGGAGAAATTCATAAGCCGGGTGCGGCTTCTGGGGGAGACCCTGGGCCCTATCCTTTACCAATTGCCACCCCGCTGGCGGCCCGACCTGGACCGCTTGAAAGAGTTCATCGAGGCCCTCCCGGGGGATCTCGTTCATATCTTCGAGTTCCGGGATCCCCGCTGGTTATGTGAGCCGGTCTTCGACCTCTTGGAGGAGAACGGCCTGGGTTTCTGCATCATGAGCCTTCCCCATTTCGATTGCCCCAAGCGAGTCACGGCGCATGTGGTCTACATTCGCCTGCACGGCTCCCGTTTGCTCTACGCCAGCAGATACACCCAGGGGGAACTGGAGGAGTGGGCCAACTATATCCTCCCTCTCCTGTCGGAAGGGCACGATGTCTACATCTATTTCAACAACGACGCCTTGGCCTACGCCGTGGAGAACGCAAAAGAGTTGCACCACCTGATAGAAGAGATGGCGCCCCTTGAGGAGAAGGTATGATGAAAGAGGCTATGCTCTACAAAAAAGTGAAGGACGATCTGGTGCGATGCCAACTCTGCGCCCACAGGTGTACCATCAAGCCCCATAGGGTGGGCATCTGTGGGGTGAGGAGAAACGAGGAAGGCACCCTCTATACCACGGTCTATGCCAAGGCGGTGGCTGTTCATGTGGATCCCATCGAGAAAAAGCCCCTATACCATTTTCTCCCCGGGAGTGCCTCCTATTCCATAGCCACCATAGGCTGCAACTTTCGCTGCCTCTTCTGCCAAAACGCAGATATCTCCCAAGCCTCCAAGGGTAGAGGGTGGAGGCATCCCGTGCAGGATCTACCTCCCGAAGAGGTAGTAGCCGGGGCTAAGCGGTATAGGTGTGCCAGTATAGCCTACACCTACACCGAGCCCACCATCTTCTTCGAGTACGCCTACGATACAGCCCTCCTAGCCCACCGGCAGGGGATCAAAAATGTCTTCGTCACTAACGGCTACATGACCGAAGAAGCGTTAGAGGCTATAGAGCCCTACTTGGACGCTGCCAATGTGGATCTCAAAAGTTTCAACCCCCAGTTCTACCGCCGCATCGTAGGGGCTAGGCTGGAGCCGGTATTGGAATCTATCAAGAGGATGCACAAGATGGGAGTCTGGGTGGAGGTGACCACCCTCATCATCCCCGGCCAAAACGATGGGGAGGAGGAACTGAGGGAGATCGCTCGCTTCATCGCCAGTATAGACGTGGAGATGCCCTGGCACATCTCTCGCTTTGTCCCCCATTACAAGATGAGAAGCACCCCCTACACCCCCCTGGAGACGATCCACCGTGCCGCGGAGATCGGCCATGAGGAAGGGTTGCGCTACATCTACGCCGGAAACGTCCCCGGCGATCCCCACGAGAATAGCTACTGCCCCCACTGTGGCCAGATGGTCATCCGCCGATTGGGATACCATACCCATTCGGAACTAAAGGGGCAGGCTTGTCCCTCCTGTGGAGAGGAACTGGCCTTCATCCTCAACTGATTCAAAGAAGGAGATATGGATATAGAAAGGCTCAAGTACCTAGCAAGCCTCCGCTCTGAGAAGCATCTCCTCATCAGCCTTTACCTCCCCTTGGAGAAAGGGGAACCGGGAGAGGCGAAACTTCCCATCCGATTGAAGAACCTGATAAACGAAGCCTTAGCGGCCAAGGGAGATTGGACCCCTGAGCAGATCCACTCCGTGGAGAAAGACCTGGCCCGGATCGAAAGGCTGGTGGCAGAGGAGAGGGTTCTAGGGAGCAAAAGCGTCGTTGCTTTTGCCTCCTCGCCCCTGGACCTTTGGGAGCTCTTCCGGCCTCCAGTGAGAGTGGAAAAAGGTCTGGCCATTGATCACGCTCCTCGAGTGGCTCCTCTCATCGCCCTGGCGGGGCAACTAGAGCGGTACTGCACGGTGCTAATAGACAAGAGTCGGGCTCGGATCTTCCTCCTCGATTTAGGCGGTGTGGAGGAACGGTACGATATCTACAGCGCGGTCCCCGGTCGGCACGATCAGGGAGGCTGGGCTCAGGCTCGGTATCAACGCCACCATGACGATCACGTGATGCATCATTTGAAACATACCGCCGATGAACTGCTCCGCCTTCGCCAGGAAAAGGGCCTTCAGCGCCTCTTAGTGGCAGGAACGGAGGAACTCGCCAGCCAGTTCACCAACTACCTACACCCTTATCTCAAGAAGTGTCTGTTAGCCACCTTGACCCTGGAGATGACCGCCTCACCCAAGGAGGTACAGGAGCAAGCGTTAGCGGTCGTGGAGGATCTGGATAAGCGGGAAGAGGCGAATCTAGTCCAAAAACTCAAGGGAGAGGCGTTTTCGGGGAACCTGGGGGTCATCGGGCTGGAGGATACCCTCCACGCCTGGCAGGCGGGCCAGGTGCTCACCTTGCTGATAAATGAAGATTTCCACGCTCCCGGGAGGCGATGCCCCCAATGCGGTTCCCTCACCATTCGAGAAGAGCCCTGCCCCTATTGTGGCCAAACGTTGGAGCCCCTCCGGGATGTAGTGGAGGAACTGATAAAACGGGCCTTCCTGGGGAATACGGAGATAAAGTTCATCGCCGAGGAGAATAAAGAGGCCCTGGCTGAGATGGGGAGCATCGGAGCGCTTCTGAGGTTCACGGCTTAAGAATCAGATCCAATTGGCAATCGTGACTATCTGTTCCCAGGTCGATAGTTGCCTAGCAATAGGGAATGAACAGGTTTCACTTACTTTGGATAAGTTGCGGGACATGCCTCTGGATGGAAGCAGGACTAACAATCAAGCCAGGTGCGGCCCACTAGCCCGTCCCCCGACCCCTGGCCTGTCACGTGCCAGGACAGGCTGGCGAGTACCAGGGCAGGCTGGCATCAATGCTTCGCACCCTGCGCTCAGCACGGGCGGGCCAGGGACGGTGTGATGCTCCCCTCTAGTAGGGCCTTCAGGAGAGCCTCGTCCTCCTCCGGGAGCACTGTACGGGGATCTAAGAGGTATCTCCCTTCCTCTATCCGTCCCACCACAGCCGGTTCACCCATCCTCAACCGCCTCGCCATTTCCTGGGGGGAGGGTACGGCGAGGGCCAAAAGGCAGGTGGGCAGTGTTTGCCCCGGCAACGAACCCCCTCCCACCGCCGAGCGGCCGGGGATCACTTCCTTTTCCACCCCCGTAAGTCTTCTCGCCCAACTCTTGGCCCGCTCCTCGATCTCCTCCAAGGGGGTAGCGATCATCCGCCAAACGGGGATCTTCTCTGCCGCTTCCCCTTTGAGATAGTGGAGCAGCGTGGCTTGTAGCCCAGCCAAGGTAGTCTTATCCACCCTTACCGCCCGGGTGAGGGGGTGCTCCCGCAGACAAGCGATCAGTTCCCTACGACCTATGAT
>DAOULQ010000042.1:0-2292 GCA_034419095.1 Anaerolineae bacterium
TCAGCAATCGGTACTGCGCGGCCGACGTATCCTGCAGCTCATCCACCAGGAGGTAGAGGTACTTGTTCTGGTAGTAGGTCAGTGTTTCCTCATCCTCTTCCAGGAGGCAAACCGGCAGCCGGATGAGATCGGGAAGGTCCACAGCGTTATTCTCCAACAGGAGACCCTGGTACAGCGAGTAGATCTTCCCCAGGGCCTCCCGGGCTGGGTCGCTTGAGTTACCCTGGAAGAGCTCCGGTCCTTGGAGGCGCTCCTTGGCCCTGACGATGGCCTGGTGCACCTCCTCCAGGGGGTACCGCTCCTCGGAGAGTTCGAATTCTCTCATCACCCGCCGGAGGAGGGTCTTGGAACGTTGGGTGTCGAAGACTGACAACCCATCCTGGACATAGCCGAAGTAGTCGAGGTTGGCTTTCACCATCTCCAACCCCAGGGCGTGGAAGGTGAGGACGTTCAGCTCATCAGCTTCGAGGCCCAGGATGTGAGTCAACCGGGTGCGCATCTCCTGGGCGGCTTTCCGAGTGAAGGTGATGGCCAGAATGGAGTGTGCGGATGCGTATCCCTCATTGACGATGTAGGCGATCCGCTGGATGAGGACGCGGGTCTTGCCCGTGCCCGGCCCAGCGATCAGGAGAACCGGTCCTTCGGTGAGGTGAACCGCCTCCAGTTGGTGCTCGTTGAGGTGATCGAGCTGGAGATCGCCGGGGATGAGCGGCGGTACTTCCTCCGTCTCGACCTCGGTGAGTTGCGCCAATTCATCCATCGCCGCTCCACAAGCGTAGCTGTTCATCATCTGTGTGATCGGCACTTGGCTGAAGGATGTCGCCGAGGGCCACCCCCAGGATCTCCCAGGCTAGGTCGTCGATGATCCCCAGCTGGGCGATCTGGGTCCTGTCCAGCTCTCTGATGGACCTATTGCCGACGATACTTTTTGCTCGCTCGGAGAGGAGTCCCACTACTTGCTCTCTGTGGATCGTCTCGTGAGCATCATCTCTTCTTTTCACTGTGCGCCTCCCTCATCATCCCTTTCTCTCGCAGGGAGACGTACCTCCCCTTCCCGATGACGATGTGATCCAGGAGAGCGATGCCCAGGAGATCGCCTGCTTTCTCGAGTTGCTCTGTTATGCGTAGGTCATCGCCTGACGGGCTCGCCAGGCCCGAAGGGTGATTATGGACGACTATGATGGAGTAAGCATTCCGCCTCACGGCCTCCCGGAAGACCTCGGCGGCGCGTACCTGGATGGTGTGGATGTTGCCCTGGTAGAGGAGGACGGTATCTATCACCGTATTCTTGGTGGTGAGGAGGATCACGCGGAACTGCTCCTGTTCCAGGGGCTCCATCTCCTCCGCCAGCAACTTGACGGCATCGGCAGGGGTGAGGATAGCCTTGGTTCTTACCACCTCGGGCGGCCTTCCCACCTCCAGCCTCTCGGCCAGCCTCTGCAGGATCCAGAGGTTCGTTCTCAGCGCGCCCAGGAGAAGGGTGTTCTCCCATGCGGGGCGTCGGTCATCGTGACCCTGCGTCATAGATTCTTCCCTCCCAAAGAATTGGGCCGGCATCGCTATGGATGATCCGGCCCTATTGACTTCCATCGGCTTGCGTTGTTCCGCGCGATTGGCTCCAATGCTGCCTCGTTCAGGAGTCGTACTGCCGGTCAACCCCGAAGCCGCGCAGGAAGGATGTGGCTCCGGTCACTTGACTGGACTCCCTTCACACCCTCGATCCCTCGGGAACGAGCAAGGGCCATCGATGGAAAGATGGCCCTTGTTTGCAGCAATCTACACCTCGCGCTATTCGGTTTTGTTTATCTCTCGCATGGGGTTTACTTCCCTAGATAGTTGACCCAGAAGAGTTCTTCTCTAACGGCGTTGTACAGTCTTCGATCGGCGGTCCAAAGGTCGCAGCCTGCGGCATTAGCCACGGCAAGGTAGTAGCTGTCGTATGCGGTTGGCCTGTCGAAATGAGTGGCGAACTCCCAGGCTCGTAGATGTAGCTCCTCAGAGTGGACTGCTCTGATGGAGAGCGCCTGGAGAACTTCCAACGCCCTCCGCCCTGTCTCCTCGGAGATCAGCCCTCGGTGCACGTGGTTGCGGATTACCGACGTGGCCTCAAAGAAAAGCAGCAGGGGTGCGATGACCACCAGATCACTGCGAAGCCAATCCTCCCACAGCTCGCAAGCTTCTTCGCTGCCGGGCTCGAAAAGGACCAGTTTGAGGGCGAAACTGGCATCGATGCAGATCTCAGAGCTCGTGTGCACGAGACTCCCTCAACTCGCCCAACACCTCTCCCGAATC